>NZ_JBAQEO010000359.1:0-2503 GCF_049286785.1 Rhodococcus sp. (in: high G+C Gram-positive bacteria)
GGAGCACACCGGCGGTGATGCCGGTGAGGTGGCCGAGGTCGACGGTCAGCTCGAAGCTGCGGCCCAGTGCGACGAAGAGCGCCGTGACCAGCGCCACGGGGACCGTCGTTACGCACAGCGCTACGAACTTCTCGGCCAGGATCCGGAGTCGCGAGACCGGCAGCGTGGCGATCACCCCGAGAGTGCCGTCCTCATCCTGCCCGGCTAGGCACGACGCCCCGTATCCGATGGCAAGCAGCAGCACCACCAAGGGCACGAAGTTGGCGTAGAGGTTCGCGTTCAGCCACCCGGACGAGGTGGTCAACGAGCCGCTGGCCCCGAATAGCGCGGCCATGGTGGAGTTGCCCTCGGTGAAGGCGTTCAGTCCGGAATCGTCCTTGAAGGTCGGATAGAGCGCGACGATGACGAAGGCGTACAACGCCACACCCACCGTGTATCCGATCAGCGAGCGCCGGCGCAGGCGCAGATCGAGCCGAGTCACCTCAGCGAACATGACCGACCTCCGATCCCGAATCGTTGCGGTAGTAGCTGAGGAACAACTCGTCGAGGTCAGCGCCGCGGGCGGTCATGTCCACGGGCTGAAGGTCGGCGGCCACCCGCAAAAGTGGGGCTATCGGTGCGGTGAGCGCCAGCGTGACCCGTCGGCCCGTGTTGTCGAGAACCCGGACGCCGTCGAGGCGGGCGAACGGCTCGCTGCCGACAGGGCGGTCGAAGTGGAGTTCCACGGTGCGCGGTGCGTTGCGGCGCAGGTGCTCGACCGTGTCGGTGACGGTCAGCCGCCCGTCCCTGATGATCGCCACCCGGTCGACGAGCCGTTGCACCTCGTCGAGTTCATGCGAGGACAGAAACACCGTCCGGCCCTGCGCTGCGGTCTCCCTCACCAAGCGCACGAACTCCTGCTGGAGCAGAGGATCGAGCCCGGACGTGGGTTCGTCCAGAATCAGCAGTTCCGGCTGGTGCATGAACGCGAGCACCAGACCGATCTTCTGCCGATTACCCTTAGACAGGGTGTGGGCCGGTGTGTCGAGTTCGGCACCGAAACGTTCCACCAGTTCGTCCCGGTACGACAGATCCACCAGTCCGCGGATCCGGGTGACCATGTCGAGATGTCGGCGGCCGGTCAGGCGCGGGTAGAGCGCGAACTCCCCGGGCAGATAACCGACGCGGCGGTGAATGGGCACAGCGTCGCGCACCGGATCGAGCCCGAACACCCTCATGGTGCCGGCGTCGGCCCGATACAGCCCGAGCAGTAGCCGGATCGTGGTCGACTTCCCAGCCCCATTAGGGCCGAGGAACCCGAACACTTCACCGGCATCGATTGTGAAATCGAGATCGATCACGCCGCGGCGGGATCCGAAGCTGCGGGTGAGGCCGGCGACGTCGACGACGGGTGTCATGGTTGTTCCTCCTCCCGCGCGAGCCGGAAAATCCCACGCGAGTAGGTATCCATCAAGGTCTGGGACCAGCGGTCCACCCCGGTCGGGCCGAGCGGGTCGACGCCGAGTACGGCCTGAACCTGGTCGCGAAGCAGTATCCCCGCGAGATCGTTGACCAGCAAGAATGCCGCCCGCACCGGAAGGTCGGCGGTGGGACGGGCGATCCCGGCAGCCTCGAGCGCGGTCAGCGTGTCGACGGTGGCGTCGAACAGTACCCGGAACAGCCTCTGTGCCGCCGCGCCGCCGTCGATCAGCAGCCGCCGCAGATAGCCGGGCAGCTGCGGGTCAGTTTCGAGCAGATCGGCCATCACTCCGGCCAGCGATGACGGTGTGCTGCCGGTTTCCGCGCCCGTCTCGAACTGATCGAGCAGGTCGATCATCGTGTTCGTCACCCGGGCATCGACGGCGGCCTTGAGCCCCTCCTTCGATCTGAAGTGGTGCATCACCAGCGACGACGACACTCCCGCGGCGGCAGCCACATCCCGGATGCTCACGCCGGCGACACCGCGGTCGGCGAACAGCCGCATCGCCTCCTCCCGAATGGTCGCCGACGCCCGCATGTCCACTGAACGCATGTGCATATTATGGAACACTTGTGCAGTAGCGGCAATCCGTATCGTCAGGCGTATGTGTCATCGCTGTTCGTGAAAACCGTGGATGGATCGAGAGGACCCACTGCCGGCATTCGTGCCCCAGGATGAATCCCGACCATCCCCTGCGGGGTTATCAGCCGATCCGGTTCGGCGTCCCATCGCTGAGAGCATGGGCGCGTCCAGGGCCATAGTGAGTGCAGTCGAGTGTTGACCTCGTGCAGCCGTCTTCTGAAACTGACACTGAGGCTCAGAAACGAACGAGTGCACGGTCAACCTCAACTGGTTCCACTGGCGCAGCAACAGATGATATGTCGCCAGGATCAGGCATGATCCTCGGCATGGAAATTCCCTCACCTCCGAGCAGCGACCGGGACGCTGCCATCACGGACCTGCTGGCATCTCTCCATGATGTTGGTGACCTTCCTGCTCAGTTGCCCGCGATATCAGGGCTATACGCGTGGTGGGCGTCCCCCG
>NZ_JBAQEO010000360.1:0-2111 GCF_049286785.1 Rhodococcus sp. (in: high G+C Gram-positive bacteria)
GGCGCATCCAGGAGGAACAGGGCATCGAGCTGATGCTCAGACTCAACGGACTGACCCGCGACGATGTCGACATCGTCGAGTTCCCCTACCCGGACGACTGGTACGACAAGCCCGAAATGCTCGACCCCATGAACAACCCGTCCGAGCTGTGGCTTCGGCGTGACCACAAGCACGACCTGGCCTTCCGCCCGCTCGAGACTGCGCTCGAGCAGGGCCTCGTCGACGCCATCTACACCCAGAGCAAGCCGTTCCAGCACCTGCAGGAAGCAACCGGCAAGTTCAAGGCGATCGAGGACCTGTCGCGGTACCCGGACTGGACCCTGCAGGTGGCCAACATCCCGGCCGTCATCACCTGCACCGACGAAATGGCCGAGAAGCACCCCGAACTCGTTCTCGCGTTCATGAAGGGCATGATCAAGGTCGGCCGCTGGGCCAACGAGAACAAGCACGCCGCAGCGGCGATCCTCGACAGGCAAACCTTCTACCTGGACGCCGAGGACACCTACGAAGGCATCAAGCACATCGACATGGTGCCGAACCTGTCGCCGCAGAACCTGGCCTCCATCGAGATCGGCAAGGACTTCATGCTCAGCCACGGCTACATCGAGAACAACTTCGACGTGCACGAATGGGCCGCCCCCGAATTCTTCGAGCAGGCCGCCAAGGAGCTGCTCGAGGAGGAGTGGACCAGACGCAGCACGGCCAAGCTGCCGGAAGCCACGGCGCTCGAAGTGACCGCCACCCGACTCGGATGAGGACCGGGACGACATGACCAGAACAGTGCTCGACATGATCGGAGAGGCCCGGGCACGGGTCTCCGCGGTCGGCCCCCAGGCGGCCGCCGAACAGGCCGCCGCAGGCTCGGTGTTACTCGACGTCCGCGAGGCCGAGGAATGGCAGCACGGTCACATCGATCAGTCCGTGCCGGCACCCCGCGGGTTGCTCGAGTTCTTCGCGGACCCCACCAGCCCGCGCCACAAGGTGGCGCTCGAACCGACCATGCGGGTCATCGTGGTATGCGCCTCGGGGGCACGCGCCGCCCTCGCCGCGGCCACCCTCCAGGACATGGGATACACCGACGTCGCGGTTCTCGAAGGCGGCTTCAACGAGTGGAAGGCAGCGGGTATGCCGACCTGCGAGCACGACTACGCAGGAATCTGAGCTCCGCGGTCCCGTACGCTGACGGGTGACAGCGCTGGCGCCGAAAGATGCATTCGCGGGATCGACCTCACCGACGCCATCCACCAGGTCGGCGCGAGCAAGTCCCTGCTCGACAACCGAGCCGCCGCAGCCCTGATGGACAAGCTCCGCGCCCGTCCGAGTGAGGCGGAGAACGCCGTCGCCGGGCTGACCGGCCAGGACCGCACCCTGCTGACGCTGCTGGGCGAAGGACTGACCAACCGGCAGATCGGCGAACGAATGTTCCTCGCGGAGAAGACCGTCAAGAACCATGTTCCGAGACTGCTGCACAAACTCGGGGTCGAACGCCGCACCCAGGCCGCCATCCTCGCCGCCGAACCCCCAGCAAACGTCCCCCATGACAATCGTCGACGCTCTCGGCGTCGGCGCTCGGCAATCAGATCCACCATCGGATAACCGGATCCCGAACGTCGAGAACGACATGCGGGTCCGCGACGGCAACAGCCTCGACAATCGTCCAGGGAGGACATCGGCCGGCGCGACCCGGCTGCCGAGGTTCCAGCGTCCTCGCACCACGAGGGCGGCGTTCGCGCGCAGTCCGACCGCACGCCTCGTTCATCTCGATCAAGGTCGACGATCCCCAATCCCGCCCGGGGCTTGCCCATCGCCGTACCGCCTGGATCCGGCGAAAAGCACCGGCGCCGTCATGGTTCGCGCGTAGGGTGCCGGTCATGGCTGTTCTGTCTGACGACGTGCGGGACCTGCTCGGGGCGCGGAACATGGCGCACGTCGCGACGCTGATGCCCGATGGCTCGCCGCATGTCTCTCCGGTATGGATCGCGGTCGAGGGTGATCGCCTGGCGATCTTCTCCGCTCGGGAGAATCTCAAGGTCGCCAATCTGCGACGTGACGGGCGAGTCGGGGTGTCGGTCTGTGATGAGCACAACCCGTATCGGTCGGTCGTCATCCGT
>NZ_JBAQEO010000361.1:0-11389 GCF_049286785.1 Rhodococcus sp. (in: high G+C Gram-positive bacteria)
CCGTTCGGTCGATCACCCGGGGCGTTGCTGCGGGGGGAACTCACGTACAAATCTCCAGTGGTTGTGGACCGGCTTCAGTCCTGCGTTACGTCTGTGGGCACTCTTCTACCCGCGTCCGTGTTCGGGCGTGTCTACTCGCTCGCGGTGCGACGACTCGGAGGCCGCGGCCGTGGCGACGACCGCCTGGGCCTTTTCGGTGCGGGCACGGTGCCGAGAACATAGGACTGGACCAGATGGTTCCAGCTGCATGTCCGGCACACCTCGACCACGTGAACCGAGAACTCCTCCTGAGTGGACGCGAGACGCACCAACTCTTCGGCTGTACGAGCCGAACCCGACACCGGGCCCAACTTGTCACCGAAGACCCAGGAAACCAGAGTCAACTGCTCCTTGCGGCAGATCGGGCACACCACGTCACTGCCCTTGCCGTGGAACTTTGCGGCACGGAGCAGGTAAGGGCTGGCGTCACAGACCTCCGTGACACCAGTCCTGCCCGAGTAGACCTCGGCCAGGAGAGACCGGCGCTGAAGCGCGTAGTCCACCACCTGCCGCTGTATCCGCACGGAGACCAGAGTACGTGCGTCGCGTCCGGAGAGAAGGGGTCGGTCGAGTGACGCTGGTCAAAGACGGTTACCGAGGCCGGACCGTCCGGGGTGCGCCGGCGCCGCCGGTTCGTAGTCGGTTCGTACGTGGGTTCGTAGTCGGTGCCGCCGGCGCCCGATGTCCCACGGGTCTATGAGGACGGAACCCGTGTGACATTCGGCGACAAGGCGGGGGAGGACGTACGCAGGGTCGTGACCAGCGCTGACTACTTGCATATACATCGGGCAGGCGTATCTTCATATATATCGGTGCGATATAGTTTGGCATCGCATCACACGGTTAGGTTCAGCGACTCAGGGGGTGGACGTGCTCGAACTGGCAATTCTCGGGCTGCTCCACGAATCACCCATGCATGGATACGAGTTACGCAAACGGTTGACGGGACTCCTCGGCGCCTTCCGCGCCTTCTCCTACGGATCCCTCTACCCGGCGCTTCGACGCATGCAGGCAGACGGTTTGATCGCCGAGGACGCAGGTGTCCCGGGCACGGTCAAGCGTCGCGCCCGCCGCGTCTACCAGCTCACACCCCTCGGCAAGGAGCGGTTCAAGGAACTGGTCGCCGATACGGGCCCGCAGAACTACACCGATGACGGTTTCGGTGTTCATCTCGCCTTCTTCAGCCGCACTCCCGCCGAGGCGCGGATGCGGATTCTCGAGGGCAGACGACGCCAGGTCGAGGAGCGCCGGGAGGGGCTTCGCGACGCGATCGGAAGAGCGAGCGGCTCGTTGGATCGCTACACCAAACAACTCCACCAGCTCGGCCTCGAATCCAGCGAGCGTGAAGTCCGCTGGCTCAACGAGATGATCGCCGCCGAGCAATCGACAGCAATACCTAATAAAGAAGGAGAACCCGACCATGGGTGAGAACAGCACCGCGGTGCGCGTGGCCATTGTGGGCGTGGGGAACTGTGCCTCGTCCTTGGTTCAGGGCGTGCAGTACTACAAGGATGCCGACGAAACGACAACCGTGCCCGGCCTCATGCACGTCAAGTTCGGCAAGTACCACGTGCGCGACGTCCAGTTCGTCGCCGCCTTCGACGTCGACGCCAAGAAGGTCGGATTCGACCTCTCCGAGGCCATCTTCGCCAGCGAGAACAACACCATCAAGATCGCCGACGTCCCGCCGGCCAACGTTCCGGTGCTACGCGGCCCCACCCTCGACGGCATCGGCAAGTACTACGCCGAGACCATCGAGATCTCCGACGCCGAGCCCGTCGACGTCGTGAAGGCGTTGAAGGACGCCGAGGTCGACGTGCTGGTCTCGTACCTGCCCGTGGGCTCCGAGGACGCCGACAAGTTCTACGCACAGTGCGCCATCGACGCCGGTGTGGCGTTCGTCAACGCGCTGCCCGTGTTCATCGCGTCCGATCCCGAGTGGGCTGCGAAGTTCAAGGACGCCGGCGTCCCGATCGTCGGTGACGACATCAAGTCGCAGGTCGGCGCCACCATCACCCACCGTGTGATGGCGAAGCTCTTCGAAGACCGCGGCGTGCAGCTCGACCGCACCATGCAGCTCAACGTCGGCGGCAACATGGACTTCAAGAACATGCTCGAACGTGAGCGTCTGGAGTCCAAGAAGATCTCCAAGACCCAAGCCGTGACCTCCAACCTGACCCGCGACCTCGGTGCCGGCAATGTGCACATCGGCCCGTCGGATCACGTCGGCTGGCTCGACGACCGCAAGTGGGCGTACGTCCGCCTCGAGGGCCGCGCTTTCGGTGACGTTCCGCTGAACCTGGAGTACAAGCTCGAGGTCTGGGATTCGCCGAACTCGGCCGGCATCATCATCGACGCCGTCCGCGCAGCCAAGATCGCCCAGGACCGAGGCATCGGTGGACCCGTCTACCCTGCTTCCGCGTACCTGATGAAGTCCCCGCCGGTGCAGATGGCGGACGACAAGGCTCGTGTCGAGCTCGAGGCGTTCATCATCGGAGCGGACGACTAGTCCCACCCCAGCTCCAACCGGGCGAATGTTCCTTTCGGCGCTGTCACAGCGCCGAAAGGTACATTCGCCCTATTTTTGTGGCATACGTGTCGGACCCTGCCTCTACGGTCGCTCTCAGGATTCATCGAGGGAGGCGAGATGTCCGACAACATTTTCGATCGCGAGATCGACAGCGCTTGGGCCGAGTTCCAGGACCGTCTGAGTGAATACGTCCGGACAATGGTGGACGACGACGAACTGGTGCTGCAGCTGCACCACGACAGCACGGACGACGGTCTGGCCGAAACGGCAGCGTGTGTGCGATTCTTCGCATGGGCTGGGAACACGGTGCGGTGCGAGGTTCCGTCCAACCGGTTCCTGCATCCGGCCCGTGCGTTCACCGAGGAAGAGCACGAACGACTGCTCGAGCTCGGCTGGCATCGACCCGACCTGTGTGTCCACGTCGACGAAGGCAATGGTTCGGCGTCGTACTACATCGACGTCGACCGGGAGGACGGCGCACGGCCGGCCTCGATGGCGGTCACCGTGTTCCGGGAGATATGGGACCTCACGCATCCTTCGTTCCTGCTCGCTGTCACGAGTGGCCGTGAGGAGACATCCGGATTCCTGACGACCGCAGCCACTCCCATGCATTCACACCCGGAGTCGGGACTGGGACCGCTCGTCGAAAAAGCTGTCGAAACACTGCTCGGGCAGGCGCCCGAGCGGGATGTGGACGGCGATCTCCTCGTCTGGGTGGGCGAGCTGCCCACATACATCCGTGTGCTCGAGGGTGACAGACGCGTGGAATTCTTCGCGCCGGTGGTGCACACGGTCGGTGACCGCGCCCGCGCAGCCGATGCACTGGTCGAACTCAACAATCATTGGCCCGACCTCAAGTTCCAGCTCGTCGGCGACAACGTCATCGTCGTCATGCGGATCGACGGATCACCTTTCGTCCCCGAACATTTGGGGGCGGTGTTCGGTCACCTCGAGCACTTCGTCGACACCCTCGACGACACCTTTGCCGGCCTGCTCGGCGGCACGCTGACTCTCTCGTCCGACCCTGCCACCGGCACCGGTGAGCACGACTGCGAAGAGTTGCCCGCGGCTCTGATGACGCTGATCCACCTCGACCCGCACGGCGACCTCGAACCCGACGATGTCGTCGAGATCTGCGGGCGCGACCGCAACACGATCCTCGGATTCCTGCGGATCTGTTCGGAACAGGAGATCGAGTGGCACCGCAACGCCGAATTGTCGCGCGGGCACGACGCCGAAGAGGTGGCCATGTGTGAAGGGGAGGCGCAGTCCTGGGGCGCGACGAAGGACAGCCTGCGGGCGGCACTGCGCGCCGTTGTTCTTCCACACCGGGCCCCGCCGGGAAACGGGTTCCCGAACTTCGGCTAGCCGGGCAGGGGATGGCTAGCCGGGTAGGGGAATGACGAGGCCCGGCAGGATCTCGATCTGGTTGGGGACGGGGACCGGCGCCGGACCCGGCGGCTGCACCGGCGCGGCCGGTGATGGAGCCTCTGCCGGACCCGGTGCGGGCTCACCGGGCTGGCCGGTGCCCGTGGTCCCGGCACCCGACCCCGACCCGCTGCTGGACGTTCCGCTCCAGGAGGGGACGCCTGCCTGCCCGCCGATCGGGTCGGGCCAGGGGAACTCTTCCCAGTCGGTGTCCTCGAGGGCGCCGTCCATCGTCTGCTTCCAGATGTCGGAGGGCAGACCCGAACCGTAGATCAACCCACCCCAACTGTTGGTGATTGCCGTGGCATCTGCCTTGCCGATCCACACTGCCGTGGACAACGACGGCGTGTAGCCGACCATCCAGGCATCCTTGTTCTCGCCGGTGTCTCCGAGTTGCGCCGTGCCCGTCTTCGCGGCGGACGCACGGCCACCGGCCAGCGCATGGCCGCGCGAATACGAGGCGACGGGCAGGAGCGCCTGGCTGATGTTGTCGGCCACCGCCGCCTCCAGTCGACGTTCGCCCGGACTCGGCGCCCGGTCCAGCAGCAGGTCACCGTCGGCAGTCACCACCCGCTGCACGAAGTACGGCTGGTGGTAGATGCCGGAGGCGGCGAGCGTCGCATACGCCGACGCCATGTCGATCGGACGCGACAGGTACTGACCGAGCACGATGCCGCCCTCCGGCGCACCGCCGTTCTCACTGAGCGTCATACCCTGCACGCCCGGAACGAACTCCGGGATGCCGGCCCTGTGCGCGGCGTCCGCGATAGCCTGCGGTCCGTCGTCCAGGGACATCATCAGCCGGTAGAAGCTGGTGTTGAGGGAGCGTTTGGTGGCCTCGGCGATGGTGCAGGTCCCACACGACGCGCCCTCGACGTTGCCGATCTGCACGTTGCCTACGGTGAGGGGTGCGCTGCTGAAACGCGCCGACAGGGGAATGCCCTGCTCGAGTGCGGCGGCCAGGCCGAACACCTTGAAGGATGACCCGGTCTGCAACGGGGCCTGCGCGAAGTCGAAGCCGGCGCCGTCCTCACCGCCGTAATACGCGCGCACGCCGCCCGTGCGGGGATCGATCGACACGACGGCAGACCGAAGCCCGGGATCCTCACCCTCCAGGGTGTCGTGCACCGCTTCGATCGCCGACTGCTGCGCCACGGGATCGATCGTGGTGGTGATCTGCAGTCCCTCCGTGTTGAGGGTCTGCTCGCTGATCCCTGCCGCCGACAACTCCCGCAGCACCTGGTTGCGGATCAACCCTTCGGGGCCCGGCGCGGAGTTGGCGTCCGTCGGGCGGTTGGCCGGCGCTGTTGCCGGAAACTCGATGTCAGCGCGGTCCGTGGCGCTGAGCACCCCCATCGACACCATGCCGTCGAGCACGTAGGTCCACCGCGCCTGCAACTGGTCGAGGTTGGCCTCGGGATCGAGGTAGGACGGACTCTGGATCACCGACGCGAGCACCGCGCCCTCGGCCACCGTGAGCTCGCCGAGGGGCTTGTCGAAGTATGCCGTCGATGCCGCCTCGATACCGTAGGCTCCCCGGCCGAAGTAGATGGTGTTCAGGTATGCGGCCAGAATCTCGTCCTTGGACCACTCGCGGGCCATCTTGGTGGAGATGACCAGCTCACGCATCTTTCGCACCACGTTGCGGTCTGCGCCGACCAGCACGTTCTTGACGTACTGCTGGGTGATGGTCGATCCGCCGCCCGCGCTCTCCTTGTTGAGGACGTTGTCCCGGGCTGCGCGTGCGAATCCGGCGATGGAGAAGCCGGGGTTGGAGTAGAAGTTGCGGTCCTCCGCCGAGAGCACGGCGTCGCGGACGTGCTGGGGAACGGCGTCGAGCTCGATCTCGGTGCGGTTGCCCTCGGGGGGAATCACCTTGGTCAGCTCGGACGTGCCGTCGGCCGCGAAGATGGTGGCCACCTGGTTGGTTTTCATGTCCGACGGTCGCGGGACCTCGGCTTGCCCGTAACTGACGAGGAACGCCACCAGGGGAATGACGAGCATCAGCGCGATGACACCGAGGCCCACCCGCCTTACGACCCGCCACCGGCCGCGTTTCCCCTGTCCGCTGGGTGCGGTGCCGGTTTCGGAGGCTGTGCCGATCGGTTCAGTGGTCGCTACGGCCGAGGCGTCTGCGACGGCAGGCGTGCTCTCGGGCACGGACGCGTCGTTGCCCGTCCCGTCGTTGCCAGAACTCACTTACACACTCCCGGTCAGGTCATCCGGTCACGGAGATCATTGCATCCCGCATACGTATGTTAGGTGAAGTCGCACAACGCACTGCCCGGCCGCTACCGCTCAGCAACCTTTCCGACCGGTCGTGAGATGTTTCAGCGCATTCGGCGCCGGGCCAGCAGCGCCATTCCGAACAGCACCAGACACCCGAGCAGCACCAGCGCAGGTGTCACTCCGGGCTCGCCGCGCACCACCTCGACGACCGCCGCGATGAACGCCATCACCGTAAAGAACCCGAGGATGCCGATCAGGACCTCGAGTCGCTGCCGCTTTGCTACCGGATGCATCCTGAGCTAACTCTTCACGCCGCCGGCCGTCAGCCCCGACACGATGCGACGCTGGAACAACAGAACCATGATCACCAGCGGAATGGTGACGATGGTTCCGGCGGCCATGATCGCCGCGTACGGCACCACGTGCGGGTCGTTGCCGGAGAAGCGCGCAATGGCGACGGTGACCGGCTCGGTCGCGTCGCTGGAGAGCTGGCTGGCGAGCAGATACTCGTTGACGGTGGCGATGAAGGCCAGGATTGCGGTGGTGAACAGGGCGGGAGCCGCCAACGGCAGCATCACCAGGCGGAACGCCTGCGCTCGGCTGGCGCCGTCGATGCGGGCCGCCTCTTCGAGTTCCCACGGGAGTTCCTTGAAGAACGAGGTGAGCGTGTAGATGGTGAGCGGCAGGACGAACGAGATGTTCGGGATGATCATCGCCTGGTAGGAGCCGATCCAGCCGATGTCGGTGAAGAGCTGGAACAGTGGGGTGACCAGCGCGACGACGGGGAACATCGAGGCGCCGAGCACGATCCCGACCACCACGTATTTGAATCGGAATTCGATCCGGGCCAGCGCGTAGGCGGTGAAGATACCGACCGCGAGCGCCGCCGCGGTGGTGACTCCGCCGATGATCATGCTGTTGACCACGGCGCGGGTGAAGTTGTTGCCGCTGCTGGTCGAGAGCGCGTTCGAGAAGTTCTCGAACGTGACGTGCGTGGGCCAGGGCGTGGTGTCGAACGTGTAGTCGGGGTCGCGGAAAGCGGTGACCATCATCCAGTAGAACGGGGCGAGGCCCCAGACGAGAATGACGGCCACCCCCACATAGATGCGGGAGTTCTTGAATACGAATCGCTTCGGCTGGGCGCGCTTGACCGCGCCCCTCGGGAATGCCGGCTCCGGGGCACGGTGGGTCACGGATTCGGCCCCTTTCGCTGAGCTTCCTGCGTCTCGACGGCGTTGGCGCCGAGAAATTTCACGAGCACGAATGCCACCGCGAAGATCAGCAGGAACGTGATGGTCGAGAGCGCGGACGCGCTGTTGAACCCTTGCCGCACCTGGTCGACCACCAGAATCGACACGGTCGTGGTTGCCGGGTTGCCGCCGGTGAGGATCGCGGGCAAGTCGTACATGCGCAGCGCGTCCATGGTGCGGAACAGGATCGCGACCATGAGCGCCGGTTTCACCAGCGGCAGCGTGATCTGCGTGAACCGCTGCCACGCCGAGGCGCCATCGACCCGAGCCGCCTCGTACACGTCGTTCGGAATCATCTGCAGTCCGGCGAGGATGAGCAGGGCCATGAACGGTGTGGTCTTCCAGACGTCGGAGACGATCACGGCGAACCGGGCCGGCCACTCGTCCGACGTCCACAGGAGCTGCGTGCCGAGCAGCCGATTCGCGATGCCGTCGTAGGCGAAGATGAAGTACCAGAGCTTGGCGGTGACCGCGGTGGGAATGGCCCAGGGAATCAGGACCGCCGCGCGCAGCAGGGCCCGGCCCTTGAACGTCTTGCCCATGATGATCGCCATCCACAGGCCGATCGCGACCTCGATGCCGACGGTCACGACGGTGAAGAACAGGGTGTTGCCGACGGCCGACCAGAACTGGGAGCCCAGCGTTCCCGGCGGGCACGACATGGTCGTTCCGTTCGGGGAGGTGCAGCGTTGCAGGATCCAGTGCGTGTAGTTCTCGAACCCGGCCCAGCCGCCTTCGACGAACATGCCGGTCGACGGATCGAGGCCGGCGTCCTTCTGGAAGGACATCACGACGGCCCGGACCACCGGGTAGCCGATGACGACGCCCAGCACCGCCATCGTCGGTACGACGAACATCCATGCGCGGCGACCGCTCAGCCCAAAGCGTCGCCGGTTCTCGCTCTTCCCACGCGAACCGCGGCCGGGGTCGGAAACCCCGGCCGCGGGACGGGCCGGCGCCCCACTGGAAGTACCAGTCGGAACGGCCATGTTCACTCCTGTGTTCTACGGACCTCTACGAACCTGCAGACTGGATGCCCGACTGCATGTCGGTGATGGCCTGGTCTACAGACTTCTCACCCTTGATGGCAGCGTAGGCATTGTCCTGCACGGCCTTCGACACCGCCGGGTAGAACGGCGTGACCGGACGCGGAACCGCGTTCTCGATCGACACCTTCAGGGTCGGCATGAAGGGGTACTTCTCGACGATCGCCGGGTCGTCGTACAGGGCGGTACGAACCGGGGGAAGCGAATCCATCGCCATGATGCGCTGCGCCTGCTCGCTCTGCAGGAACGTCAGGAAGTCGCGTGCGGTCGCCTTGTTCTCGGAGAATGCGCTGATCGCAGCGTTGTAGCCACCCAGGGTCGAGGCGCCGATGCCGTCCTTGCCGGGCAGCGGTGCCACACCGAACCTGCCCTTCACCGCGGACGAGTCCTTCTCGGCGGTGGCGTACACGTACGGCCAGTTCCGCAGGAACAGCGCCTTGCCGTCCTCGAAGGCCTTCTGGCTCTCGGGCTCCTTGAACGTGGTGTCCTGGGCCGGGATGTCGCCGTTCTTGAAGCTGTCGACCAGCACCTGCAGTCCGGCGCGCGCCTCCGGGCTGTCAACGGTGGGCGTCTTGCCGTCCTCACCGACGAACGAGCCGCCGAATGCATTGATGACCTCGGCGGTGTTCACCGTCAGGCCCTCGTACGGCGCGAACTGTCCGGCGTAGCAGTCGATGTTGTTGGTCTTGGCCACCTCGCATGCCGCGGTGAGCTCGGTCCATGTCTTGGGAGCCGCGGGCAGCAGGTCGGTGCGGTAGTAGAGCAGGCCGCCGTTGGTGTTCTTCGGCGCCGCGTACTGGGTGCCGTTGTAGGTGGCGCTCTCCACGGTGGCCGGCAGGATGCCGGTGTTGTCGATCGCGAACTCGCCGGACAGCGGCTGCAGCCAGCCCTTGGCCGCGAACTCCGCCGTCCACGGGACGTCGAGTGCGACGACGTCGTAGTCGGACTGCTTGGCCTGCAGGTGCTGAACCAGGTCGTCGTGCGCCTGATCGGCGTCGTTCGACTGCTCCTTGAACGTGACCTGCTCGTCCGGGTGCTCGGCGTTCCACGCGTCGATGATCTGGCGAACCACACCGGTGTCGGTGGTGTCCTTGCCCTCGACGTACGTGATGGGGCCGCGACCGTCGACGTTCTCCGACGACGCGTCGCTGTCACTGTCACTCGAGCACGCGGTGAGCGTGACCAGCGACGCCGCAGTGGCGAACACCGCAGCGCGCCGGACTGCTCTCGAAATCTGAACCATGGAGTCTCCCCGTAGGTAGATGCGGATGAAGCCGCCTCCGGGCGCGGTTTCGCCCAGAACGCACGACGAAACTCACGGCACCGGTGCGGTGTCGGAACATACTGTGGCACGGAACACCCCGGGAGGGACGCATTACCCCCCGACTCGAGTCGGGTGCGTGCCGCTCCGCACCGCGGGCGCCTAGCCGAGCCGGGAACCGTCGGACGCCGAGAACAGATGGATCTGCGACGGGTCCACGTGCAGTCTCACCAGGTCGCCCTTGCTCGGCGGATTGCGCCAGTCGGCCCGGGCCACGAGTTGCTGCGACTCGTCGCCCACGGTGCCGCGGCCGTAGATGTAGGCGTCGGAGCCCAGCTCCTCGACCACGGCCACCTCCATCGGGATACCGGTGGTGGACAGCTCGAGGTGCTCGGGGCGAATACCGACCACCACGTTGGTGTCGGTCGTGTCGGCCCGCAGTCGCCGCGGTAGCGGGATGGTCGCGTCGCCGAGCTGGACGCCGTCGGGGGTGATCGGCAGTGTGAAGAGGTTCATCGACGGTGACCCCATGAAGCCGGCGACGAACACGTTGGCCGGTTTGCTGTACAGGTCGCGGGGGGACGCGCACTGCTGCAGGATGCCGTCCTTCAGCACGGCCACCCGATCACCCATCGTCATCGCCTCGACCTGGTCGTGCGTCACGTACACCATGGTCGTCTCGAGGCGGCGCTGCAGCTGCGCGATCTGGGTGCGGGTCTGCACACGCAGCTTCGCGTCGAGGTTCGACAGCGGCTCGTCCATCAGGAACACCTGCGGCTGCCGGACGATGGCGCGGCCCATCGCGACACGCTGCCGCTGGCCGCCGGAAAGCGCCTTGGGTTTCCGGTCCAGGTACGGCTCGAGGTCGAGCAGCTTGGCCGTCTCTTCGACGCGGGTCCGGATGTCTGCCTTCGACCTGCCGGCGAGCTTGAGTGCGAAGCCCATGTTCTCCGCCACCGACATGTGCGGGTAGAGGGCATAGTTCTGGAACACCATCGCGATGTCGCGTTCCTTGGGTTCCTGCCCGGTGACGTCCCGGTCACCGATGAGGATGCGGCCACTCGAGACGTCCTCGAGTCCCGCCAGCATTCGCAGCGACGTCGACTTGCCGCAGCCCGACGGGCCCACGAGAACCAGGAACTCACCGTCCTCGATCTGCAGATCCAGATTGTCGACGGCCGGTTTGTCCGAGCCGGGGAACAGGCAGGTGGCGCCGTCATAGGTCACTGTGGCCATGAACGTCGAAGTCCCTTCTACCCGAGCGTCGCGCACAGGTGCGAAGAATCTACCTCTTCAGCCCTCCACGACGAGCGCGCGCAGTTCCTCACCGAGCTCCGGGGTGGCGGCGACGATGCCGCTCCAGCGCCGGGTGAGGTCGGTGTCGAATTCGATGGGCCTGCCGTAGGCGTCGAGGACGGCTCCGCCGGATGCCCCGACGAGGACGACGGCGGCGGCGATGTCCATGAGCCGGTGGGTGTCACTTCCGGCGTCGACGAAGGCGTCGACGGCCCCGGTGGCGACGAATGCAGCGTCGATGGTGCTGCAGCTGAGGATGCGGATGCGCGTTGCCTTGCGGGCGACGCGGGACCACGCATCCCAGTTGCGG
>NZ_JBAQEO010000362.1:0-1994 GCF_049286785.1 Rhodococcus sp. (in: high G+C Gram-positive bacteria)
CTGCATGAGATCGACCCCGCCACGGTAGGGCTTGGTAACTTCGGCAAGCCGGACGGGTACCTCGAACGTCAGCTGAGCCGCTGGGCACGCCAATGGGAGTCCTCGCGCACCGTCGACCGTCCCGAGGTTGCGGTCCTGCTCGACAAGCTCCGCCGCGCACTGCCGCAGTCCCGATTCCCTGGCATTGTGCATGGCGATGTCAAGCTCGACAACGTGCTCGTCGCCCGCGACGACCCCGCCCGGATCGTCGCCGTACTCGACTGGGAGATGGCCACTCTCGGCGACACCCTCACCGACGTCGGGATCATGCTCAGCTTCTGGGACGCCCCCGGGCGGGCGTTCAATCCGATCACCCGCGGACTGGCGGCCCTCGACGGATTCCCCACACACAGCGAACTGCTCGACCGCTACGCCGACCGCCGCGGCATCGAACTCCCCGAAATCGACTGGTACACCGTGTTCGCCGACTTCAAGATCGCGGTCATTCTGGAAGGTATCCACGCCCGGCACCGACAGGGCGAAACCGTCGGTGACGGGTTCGACGACGTGGGCGAGATGGTCGAGCCACTCCTGCAGCGTGCGCTCGACCTCGCCGCCGACTCCGCGCTCCCCGAACTTCGCCGCTGACAACCCACTCCAGATCGGAGACTGAACAATGGATTTCGAGTACAGCCCCAAGGTCAGGGAACTGCAGCAGAGACTGACTGACTTCATGCAGGATCGGATTCTGCCGGCCGAGGCGATCGCCGCGCGGCAGCTCGCGAGCAAACCCGACTACTGGGGTGCGCCCCCGATCATGGCGGACCTGAAGGCCGCCGCGAAACGTCAGGGACTGTGGAACCTGTTTCTGCCGGAGAAGGGTGGGGCCGGCCTGAGCAACCTCGAGTACGCGCCTCTCGCCGAGTTGACCGGCTGGAGCCCGCAGGTGGCGCCGGAAGCGCTGAACTGCAACGCGCCGGACACCGGCAACATGGAACTGCTGGCCCGCTTCGGCACCGACGAACAGAGGCAGCAGTGGCTCGCCCCGCTGCTCGAGGGTGAAATCCGCTCGTGCTTCTCGATGACCGAACCGGATGTGGCCAGCTCCGACGCCGCCAACGTGCGTCTCGAGATTGCCGAGGACGGTGATGACTGGGTGCTCACCGGCCGCAAGTGGTGGTCGAGCGCGGCGATGCGCGAGGACTGCCGCGTCGCGATGGTCATGGGTATCACCGACCCGGACGCTCAGGCTGGTTCGCGGCACTCGATCGTGCTCGTGCCCATGGACACACCCGGTGTGAACGTCATCCGTTCCACCAGCGTGCTGGGCTTCGACGACCGCCATGAGGGCGGCCATGCCGAGATCTTCTACGACCACGTTCGCGTGCCGAAGGCCAATCTCCTCGGCGAGCGCGGCAAGGGCTTCACCGCCGCGCAGGCTCGACTCGGTCCCGGGCGCATTCACCACTGCATGCGTCTGATCGGGATGGCGGAACGCGCGATCGCCCTGATGACCGAGCGCGCCCGCACGCGAGTCGCTTTCGGTAGGCCGCTATCCGAGGAGGGCGTCGTCCAGGCGACGATCGCCGATGCCCGCGTCAAGGTCGACGCGGCCCGCCTGATGAAGTTGCGCGCCGCGTGGAGGATGGACGTCGACGGCGCCAAGGAAGCGCGGCACGACATCGCAGCGGCCAAGATCATGGTGCCGCTGACAGTCAAGTGGATCGTCGACGAGGCCATGCAGATTTTCGGCGGGGCAGGTATGTCCCAGGACACCCCGTTGGCCATGCTCTACTCGCAGGCCCGGTTCCTGCAGATCGCCGACGGCCCGGACCAAGTTCACCGTCGCTCGCTCGCCCGCACCGAATTCAAGGTGACTCCGGTACTCAACGAGGTGCGCTGATGGGCGGCGACTAACAAGACTCATGTTCCGGGAGAAGCGAGCTCCCGGCTTCATCGCCGCTGACATTCAAGGCGGCGCAAGGTCGCCGCACTCGCGCTGGGCGCGTCGGCGG
>NZ_JBAQEO010000363.1:0-16544 GCF_049286785.1 Rhodococcus sp. (in: high G+C Gram-positive bacteria)
GCTAGACGGGGCGGCCAGGGCGGTCCACCAGCACAACCTTCGGCGGCAGGCCCCATTCGTTCCGGCCGAGCCGGCTCAGTGGTGCGAGGCTCGAGAAGTCGGGCAGCCCGTCGTCCGCCACCGCCTCCGGCCGGACCGCGACCGTCACCACGTCGCCCATCACCACGAACGAGTCGCCCACCGGTACCACCTGCTTCAGGGTGCATTCGATGGCCACCGGTGACCCGGCCACGCGCACCGGCCGAACCCGCTCGCTCGGCTCGGTCTCGATGCCCAGCGCGTCGAACTCGTCGACGTCGCTGTCATAGGTGGCCGAGCTGGCGTTCACCACCGACATCAGCTGCTCGGTCGCCAGGTTGATCACGAACTCACCGGTGGCCTCGATGTTGCGGAGGCTGTCCTTGCGGGTGACCGACGTGAACTGTACGACCGGCGGCTCGGCGCTGGACACCGAGAAGAAGCTGTACGGGGCGAGGTTCGCCACGCCGTCCGCCGACACCGTGGAGATCCACGCGATGGGCCGGGGCACGACCGACGCGGTCAGCACCTGGTACATGCGGTGGGGTGGCAGGGCGGCCGGATCGTAGAGGGTGCGCATGCCTTCATGGTGTCAGGACCGGCAGCCGCGCGGTCCGCTCGCGTGAGGTCGCCGCAAGCGGATGCCGGACGATCTGACACTCTGGATGGCGTGAATCCGTCCACTGCACAAGCCACCGCGGTCGTCGACGAACTCGTACGCGGAGGCGTTCGCGAAGTTGTGCTCTGCCCGGGTTCGCGTAACGCCCCGCTCGCCTTCGCGCTGCAGGCGGCCGACGTCGAGGGACGCGTTCGGCTGCACATGCGCATCGACGAACGCACCGCGGGATTCCTGGCCCTGGGCCTGGCCGTCGCCGGTCGCCGGCCCGTCCCCATCGTCATGACGTCGGGCACCGCCGTCGCCAACCTCGGTCCCGCCGTGCTCGAAGCCAACTACGCGCGAGTCCCGCTCGTGGTTCTCAGCGCCAACCGGCCGTACGAAATGCTCGGGACCGGTGCCAACCAGACCGTCGAGCAACTCGGACTGTTCGGCAGCCAGGTGCGTGCCACCATCAGCCTCGGGCTGGCCGAGGACGACGCCCGGCAGAACAGTCAGTGGCGCTCGGCGGTGTGCCGGGTTCTCGCCGCCGCCCGGGGCACCAGGTCCGGCAACGCGGGCCCCGTCCACTTCGACATCCCGTTGCGCGAGCCCCTCGTCCCCGATGCCCACGCTCAGGGCCCTGTTCCGCAGGGCCGACCCGGCGGCGCAGCGTGGACCACCACCCAGCACGCGACGCTCGACGTGCCGGTCGACCTCGACATCACCCCCGACACCATCGTGATCTCCGGTCACGGCTCGGCGCTGCGTCCCGAACTCGCGGGACTGCCCACGGTGGCGGAGCCGACGGCCCCGCTGCACGGCATCCCGGTGCACCCGATGGCGCTGCCGCAGCTGAAACCGCGGCAGGCCATCATCACCGGTCGTCCCACACTGCACCGGCCGGTCTCGAAGGTGCTCGCCGACCCGGCGGTGGCCGTCTACGCCCTCACCACCGGACCGCGCTGGCCGGACGTGTCCGGCAACGTCCTCGCCACCGGCACCCGCGCCGTGGTGTCGGGTGAGCCCGACCCGGCCTGGATCGCCCGGTGCCGGACGCTGTCCGAACACACCGACAAGGCTGTGCGGGCGCAACTCGCCGCCCACTCGAAGGTCACCGGACTGCATGTGGCCGCCGCCGTGATGGACGCTCTGGCGGACGGTGATCAGCTACTGCTCGGGGCGTCCAACCCGGTCCGCGACGCCGCCCTCGTCAGCTACCCGTCACCGACCACCCGGGTTCTGTCGAACCGGGGTGTCGCCGGCATCGACGGCACGGTGTCGGCTGCGGTCGGCGCGGCCCTCGCGTACGACGAGGGGCGCACCATCGCCCTGCTCGGCGACCTCACCTTCCTGCACGACGCCGCCGGCCTGCTCATCGGCACGGGTGAGCCGCGGCCGAATGATCTGACCATCGTGGTGGCCAACGACGACGGCGGTGGGATCTTCGAATTGCTCGAGCAGGGCGACCCGCAGTACGCCGGGGTGTTCGAGCGGGTCTTCGGAACGCCACACGGGATGAACCTCGCAGCACTGTGTGCCGCCTACCGGGTGGAGCACCATCTGGTGGATCTCGGTGAGCTGTCCCGGCAGTTGACGGATCCCGGCGTTCCCGGCGACCGCGGTATCCGGGTACTCGAGGTGACCACCGAACGCTCCGGCTTGCGCGAACTGCATGCTGCGGTGCGGGCACAACTGTGAACGCACGCGTCCTGGGGCGCGTCCGACGTGGCGTGCTTATCGCGGCGATCGGCATCTCGGTGCTGGCCGTTCTCCTGGTGGTGGCCGCGTGGCGCAACGACCGCACCATCGAATCCGACAGGGGAGTCGCCACGGCGGAAGTGCTGTCTGCGGGATCGCTGCGCTCGGCCATCAGCTTCGTGACACCCGACGGCGTGACACACAACCCCGAACTGGGTGTGCTCTATCCGACACGGCTCACCGCGGGCCAGCGCATCGACGTCGAGTACGCACGCAGCGAACCCGACCTGGTGCGCGTTTCCGGACGCGATGCGCGCGTCGCGGTGATCCCGGCCTGCTCGCTCATCGTCGTCACCTGGTTGATCGCGGGCCCCGTGATCTGGTACCTGCGCCGTCGCGAAGGCTCAGCGGCGTCATCCTGAGTTCTCCGGAACTTCGCGCGACAGTCATATCGATCTCGCCGATGTGACCATGAGCACTGCCACGCTGAGCGCGTGAGAGTAGCCATCGTCGCGGAGTCTTTCCTCCCCAACATGAACGGCGTGACCAATTCGGTGCTCCGGGTTCTCGAGCACCTTCAGCGGTCCGGTCACCAGGCGATGGTCGTCGCCCCGGACACCGTCGGGTCACAACCGCCGGCACCCGCCGTGCACAACGGCGTGCGCGTCTACCGGGTGCCCGCCGTCATGGTTCCCAAGGTCAGCTCGCTACCGGTGGGGCTGCCCCAGCCCGGGCTCACGGCCGAACTGAGGGCATTCGCGCCCGACGTCGTGCACCTGGCGTCGCCGTTCCTCCTCGGTGCCGGGGGATTGGCCGCCGCGCACCGGCTCGACGTCCCCACGATCGCCGTCTACCAGACGGACGTCGCGGGATTCGCGGAGAGTTACGGGCTCGGTATCACCACCCGTGCCGTCTGGGCCTGGACGCGTCGCATCCACAAGGGCAGCACCCGCACCCTGGCACCCTCCACGTCTGCGGTCGACGCTCTGGCCGAGCAACGCATCCCGCGGGTGCACCGCTGGGCGCGCGGCGTCGAGACCACCCGGTTCGCGCCGTCCCGTCGCAGCACCTCCCTGCGGGATTCCTGGTTGCGCGGCTCGGACCGGCTGGTCGTCGGTTTCGTCGGACGCCTTGCGCCCGAGAAGCACGTGGAACGGCTCGCGGCACTCGCCGGGAATCCTGCGATACAGCTCGTCGTGGTCGGTGACGGGCCCGAGCGGGCGCAGCTGCAGCACCTCATGCCCGGTGCGATCTTCACCGGCCAGCTGGGCGGTATCGAACTCGCCGAGGCCTACGCGAGCCTGGACGTCTTCGTCCATCCGGGGGAACACGAAACGTTCTGCCAGGCGGTGCAGGAGGCACTGGCGAGCGGGGTGCCCGTGATCGCACCCGACGCGGGCGGTCCTCGTGACCTCGTGTCCCATTGCCGCAACGGCTACCTGCTCCCGGTCGAACGCTTCGCCGAGTTGTTGGCGAGTGCTGTCGACGTCCTGAGCGAGGATCGGATGCGCGCTCGGTTCGGGGACGCCGCCCGGCAGTCGGTCCTGCATCGCACCTGGCCCGCGATCTGCGACGACCTACTCGGGCACTACGCCGACGTCACCGGAGTGCAGGGCTTCCGCGGTTCCCGGGCCGCTTGATCCTCGACCGGATCGTCTCACGACGTGGGAAAGCCGCCCGTGATGTGGTCGGCGTGGAATTACCCGGACGCTGCGGGTCGTTGTGCGAGTCATGGCCAAGTACAAGACAGTCAATCCCGCGACCGGTGAGACCGTCCGGGAATTTCCTACTCTCGACGCCGCGGGTGTGGAGGACGCCCTGTCTCGTGCTCACTCGGGATACCTGAGCTGGCGCACCACGGCGGCGGACGAACGGGCCCGGATTCTGAGCAGGACCGCGGCCGCCTACGCCGAGCGCGCAGATGAGCTGGCACGCATGATCTCGCTCGAGATGGGGAAGCCGGTACGCGAGGCGAAAGGCGAGGTGCAGCTGGTTTCCGCGATCTATCAGTACTACGCGGACAATGGTCCCGCACTGCTCGCGGAGGAGCGTCTCGACGCACAGGGCGCCGAAGAGTCCGTGGTCTACCGCAAGCCCATCGGCCCGCTGGTCGGGGTCATGCCCTGGAACTACCCGTACTACCAGGTCGCGCGATTCGCCGCCCCCAACCTGATGCTGGGCAACACCGTGCTGCTCAAGCATGCTCCGAACTGTCCGCAGTCGGCGCTGCTGATGGAAGAAATCTTCCACGAGGCAGGCCTGCCCGCGGAGGCGTACATCAACGTCTTCGCCACCAACGAGCAGATTGCCGACATGATCGCCGATCCGCGTGTGCAGGGCGTGTCCCTGACCGGCAGTGAGCGGGCCGGCACCAGTGTCGGTGAGACCGCAGGCCGAAACCTCAAGAAGGTGGTGCTCGAACTCGGCGGTTCGGACGTCTTCATCGTCCTCGACTCGGACGACCTGGACGCTCTCGCCACCACCGCCACCCGCGCCCGCCTGTCGAACGCAGGGCAGGCGTGCAACTCACCCAAGCGGTTCATCGTGATGGAGCCGTACTACGACGAGTTCGTCGCCAAGCTCGCGGAGTCGTTCCGGGCGACGAAGACCGGCGATCCGCTGGACGAGAAGACCGTACTCGGTCCGCTGTCTTCGCAGACCGCCGCCGACAGCTTGATCGAGCAGATCGACGACGCCGTGTCGAAGGGCGCGACTTTGCTCGCCGGCGGTAAGTCGATCGAGGGTCCCGGCTCGTACGTCGAGCCCACGCTCCTTGTCGGGATCACCCCGGAGATGCGCGCGTACCACGAGGAACTGTTCGGACCCGTCGGCGTGGTCTACAAGGTCGGCTCGGCCGACGAGGCGGTGGAGCTGGCCAATTCCTCCGCGTACGGACTCAGCGGCTCGGTGTGGAGCAGTGACCTCGACGGGGCACGCGGGGTGGCCGATCGACTCGATGTCGGCATGGCGTTCGTCAACGAGCACGGAACCACGCTTCCCGGCCTGCCGTTCGGCGGCGTCAAACGATCGGGCGTCGGACGCGAGCTCGGCCCGTGGGGAATGGACGAGTTCGTCAACAAGAAACTGGTCCGAGTCTCCAAGAACTGATGCGCCGACGGCCGAGAGGCCGCTGGTAGCGTTTCGGACGTGGCAACTACACACGGTTCGCGGGCGTCGCTCGAAAAGGATCCGCACGAGGTCGCGTCGATGTTCGACGACGTGGCGGAGCGCTACGACCTCACCAACACGATCCTGTCGTTCGGTCAGGACCGCAGGTGGCGAAAAGCGACCCGAGCGGCGCTCGACCTGAAGCCGGGGGAGCGGGTTCTCGACCTCGCCGCCGGCACCGGAGTGTCGACCGTCGAACTCGGGCGGTCCGGGGCGTGGTGTGTGGCCACCGATTTCTCCAAGGGAATGCTGAAGGCGGGTCTCGGCCGGCGGGTTCCCATGGTGGCCGGTGACGCCATGCACCTGCCGTACGCCGACGGCGTGTTCGACGCGGCCACGATCTCGTTCGGCCTGCGCAACGTCTCCGACTTCGACGCGGGACTGCGGGAGATCGCCCGGGTCACCAGGCCCGGTGGGCGTCTCGTCGTCAGCGAGTTCTCCACACCGGTGTTCGGTCCGTTCCGCACCGTCTACATGGAATACCTGATGAAGGCGCTGCCCCGGGTAGCCCGGACGGTCAGCAGCAACCCGGACGCATACGTGTACCTCGCCGAATCCATTCGGGCATGGCCCACGCAGCAGGAACTCGCCCAGCGCATCGAGGCCGCGGGATGGCGGAACGTGCAGTGGCGCAACCTCACCGGTGGGGTGGTCGCCCTGCACCGGGCCACTCGCTGACGGTCGGTCGAGCCGAAGCTCAGCCGAAGAGCGGCCGCGAGTCGGCCTTCTGCGACAGCAACCCCGACGCGCGCCACGCGCGGGCCGTGAGGTCGCTGTCCTCGTCGGTGACCAGGTTGCCCATCACGCGGACCGCGATGGTCATCAGGGCGCGTGAACGCATCGCGAGGGGCCCGGATGCGGGTAGCACGTGGGGCACGGTGAGCAGGCCGGCGAGACGCCGCGCCACGGAGAACGCGCGGCCGTAGTGTTCCCGCAGGATCGAGGGCCACAGATCGGTGAGGTCGCCGGCATCGAGGACCTCGGCGACGAGACGACCGCCCTCGAGTCCGTAGTCGATGCCCTCGCCGTTCAGCGGATTCACGCACGCCGCCGCGTCGCCGATGATCGCCCAGTTGCGGCCCGCGATGTTCGATACCGCCCCGCCCATCGGCAGCAGCGCGGACGCCACCGCGCGCAGTTCGCCGTCCCAGTTCCACTCCTCGCGGCGCTGTTCGGTGTACAGGTCGAGGAGCGGTCGCAACGCGCCGGGAGCCGGCCTCTTTGCGGTCGCCAGGGTGCCGACACCGATGTTCACCTCACCGGTCCCGAGGGGGAACACCCAGCCGTAACCCGACTGCAGGGTGCCTTCGCTGTCGCGCAGCTCGAGGTGCGAAGTGATCCATGGGTCGGCGCTGCGGGCCGTGGCGATGTACGCGCGTGCGGCGACCCCGTACGCGGTCTCCCGATGCCATTCACGACCCAACTGCCTGCCGAGCGTGGACCGGACGCCGTCCGCGACGATCAACCGGCGGCAGCGGATGGTGTGCGTGCCGTCGGAGGTCTTCAGGGTCACGGCCGACACCCGGTCACCGTCGCGCTCGACCGCGACCGCCCTGGCCCCCTGGGCCATGACGGCGCCGGAATCGACCGCTGCCGCCCTGATCCTGTCGTCCAGCTCGGTCCGGGCGACGGCGCTGCCGACGCCCGGGAACGAGCGCCCGGGCCACTCCAGCTCCAGTTCCTGCCCGAAGCCGGTGAGTCGCAATCCCCGATTGGTTCCCTTGGACCGAACCCAGTCGCCGAGACCCAGCTGATCGAGTTCGGAGACGGCGCGGGGGGTGAGCCCGTCGCCACACGTCTTGTCGCGCGGAAACACGGCAGCATCGGCGAGCACCACGTCACGACCGGAACGAGCTGCCCACGCGGCGGCCGACGAACCGGCAGGACCAGCACCGATGACCAGGACATCGGTGGTGGTGGGAAGCGGGGACCCCGTGCGTGACTGTTCGGCTGCGACCACAGCTACATCCTGTCAGGCGTCCCCGCGACGTCGACAGGCACCGCGAGGCTCTTATCCCTCGTCCGTATCCCTCGTCCGGCGCTCCGTGGTCCACGACACGGACTCGCGGTCAGCGCGCGTGCAACATCAGCAACCGGGCGGCTACGCTCCACGGGATCGAAGATGCGTGTAGTTGACTACCGTGGGAGCCAGGGCCGTCACCGACGATCCGAGCCGTCAATGACGACAGGAATGGGTACTGAGAACGTGAGCACCGAAGGCGCAGCACAGACCGCTGGCGACGCTGTAGTGGGCACCACGGTCGCCGGGATCGATCTCGGCGACCCGCAGCTCGCTGCCACGGTTCGCGACGAACTGAAGCAAGTCGAGGAGCTACTGGTCAGCGAGCTGTCCGACGGGGAAGATTTCCTGACCGAGGCGGCGCTCCATCTCGCGAAGGCGGGAGGCAAGCGGTTCCGCCCCCTGTTCACGATTCTCACGGCGCAGCTCGGACCCGACCCCTCCAATCCGTCGGTGATAACGGCTGCCACCGTCGTCGAACTCGTCCACCTCGCCACGCTGTACCACGACGACGTGATGGACGAGGCGTCGATGCGCAGGGGCGCACCCAGTGCGAACTCGCGATGGGGCAACAGTGTCGCGATCCTCGCCGGCGACTACCTGTTCGCCCATGCGTCCCGGCTCGTGTCGACCTTGGGCCCCGAAGCGGTGCGGATCATCGCCGAAACCTTCGCCGAACTCGTTACCGGGCAGATGCGCGAGACGATCGGCTTGCGCGGCGAGCAGGATCCCGTCGAGCATTACCTCAAGGTGGTGTGGGAGAAGACAGGCTCGCTGATCGCGTCCTGCGGTCGCTTCGGCGGCACCTTCTCGGGTGCCGGCGCCACCGACATCGAACGGCTCGAGCGCCTCGGTGACGCGGTCGGAACGGCCTTCCAGATCTCCGACGACATCATCGACATCTCCTCGGTGTCCGCACAGTCCGGCAAGACACCGGGAACGGATCTCCGTGAGGGCGTCCACACGCTCCCAGTTCTCTACGCCCTGCAGGACGAGGGGCCCGAAGCAGACCGGTTGCGGATCCTGCTCAACGGCCCGGTCACCGAGGACGACGACGTCGTCGAGGCCCTCGCCCTGCTGGAACGCTCACCGGGCATGGCGCAGGCGAAGGCGAAACTCGAGGAATTCGCGGTCCAGGCCCGGGCCCAGCTGGCCGAGCTTCCGCAGGGCACCGCGAACGAGGCGCTCATGAAGCTTGTGGATTACACGATCGAGAGGGTCGGCTGAGCCGGGAACCGTCATGCCACCGCGGTTCGTTGAATGATCAAGATCCCGGAACGAAGGTCTCGAACGGCCGATTCCGGATCGGGTGACAACGACTAGGAAGGCCGGACGTGCGCGGATACGCAAACGGAGCGAAGACTCTGGTTCTGTTGGTCGGCATGTCGGCGCTGATCGTGTTCATCGGCGCCCTGTTCCGCAACACGACGATCCTGTTCCTGGCCATCGTGTTCGCGGTAGGGATGAACGCCTACGCCTACTTCAACAGCGACAAGTTGGCGCTGAAGGCCATGCACGCCCAGCCGATCACCGAGGTACAGGCGCCGGTCATCTACCGCATCGTGCGCGAACTGGCCACCTCAGCACACCAGCCGATGCCGCGGCTCTACATCAGCCCCACCGCCGCACCCAACGCGTTCGCGACCGGTCGTAATCCTCGGCACGCCGCGGTCTGTTGTACGAGCGGGATCCTTCAGATCCTCGACGAGCGCGAACTCCGCGCGGTGCTCGGCCATGAGCTTTCCCACGTTTACAACCGCGACATCCTGATCTCGTCGGTGGCCGGAGCCATGGCCGCCGTCGTGTCGGGACTGGCCAACTTCGCGATGTTCGCGAATATGTTCGGCGGCCGGGGTGGGGGACAGGGTGCCAATCCGATCGCTCTGCTGCTGGTATCGCTGCTGGGCCCCATCGCCGCATCCATCGTGAAGCTGGCCGTCTCACGGTCCCGCGAGTTCCAGGCGGACCAGTCGGGCGCCGAACTCACCGGAGACCCGCTGGCACTGGCGTCTGCCCTGCGAAAGCTCGAACAGGGCACCCAGGCGGCTCCGCTGCCACCGGAACCGCAACTCGCCGCCCAGTCACACCTGATGATCGCCAACCCGTTCCGCACCGGTGACAAGATGAGCCGCATGTTCTCCACCCACCCGCCGATGGCCGAGCGCATCGACCGACTGGAGAAGATGGCGGGGATGTAGGCCCCTCGCCTCGCGCGTCCCCTTTTCGGGGCGAATGTACCTTTCGGCGCTGGAGAAGTGCCCAAAGGTACATTCGTTCGGGTGCAGCAGGCCGCTAGCGGTAGTTCACGAACTGCAGCGCGATGCCGAAGTCCTCACCCTTGAGCAGTGAGATGACGGCCTGCAGGTCGTCACGCTTCTTGCTGCTCACTCGCAACTCGTCGCCCTGAATCTGCGCTTTGACGCCCTTGGGGCCCTCGTCACGGATCTTCTTCGAGATCTTCTTGGCGTTCTCCGAGCTGATGCCCTGGACGAGGGTGCCCGACAGCTTGTAGACCTTTCCGGACTGTGCCGGCTCCCCGGCGTCGAATGCCTTGAGAGAGATGTCACGCCGGATCAGCTTCTCCTTGAAGACGTCCAGGGCGGCGAGCAACCGCTCCTCGGTGTCGGCCGTCAAGGTTATCGTTTCGTCGCCGGACCACTCGATCGATGCCCCTGTATTGCGGAAGTCGAACCGCGTCGACATTTCCTTGGCTGCCTGATGGAGGGCATTGTCCACCTCTTGACGCTCAACCTTGCTCACCACATCGAAGGACGAATCAGCCACTTCACACTCCCGGTTCCATCGAGTTCTGCTCGCACGAATCGGCGAGCGCTCACCAGAATGCCGGTGAGCTGATTCGACGCTATCGGGTGGCAACCGCCCGTATCCACCCGGTTTGCAAAACGGGGGGCCGTTCGTTGTATTCTTCTCTGCGCAGCGGAGAGTGATTTCGCAAGATCTCGCACTCCACCTGTAACCCGGCAGATTGCCCGAGCGGCCAATGGGAGCGGACTGTAAATCCGTCGGCTTATGCCTACGTAGGTTCGAATCCTACATCTGCCACACACAGAACCCCGGTGAGCGAGAGCTCACCGGGGTTCTGTTCTTTCCAGGCGACTTCTGGCGGCAGGTCCGGTCCCGGCCGGCTGTGCGGGGTGCACTCCGTCCATCGGGTGACGCCGCCACCGAAGTGCGGTGACCAGCCAATTTGGTGCTGGACCGGAACTCTGTGTAATCTCGTCAAGGCTTCAGCGCACAGCGATGTGCGAGCGAAGCACGCCCCCTTAGCTCAGTCGGTAGAGCGTTTCCATGGTAAGGAAAAGGTCAACGGTTCGATTCCGTTAGGGGGCTCGCTGGATTGTGGTGAAGCGCCTTGTGCGCGACACTCGACACCGAGGCGGTGTAGCTCAGTTGGTAGAGCAAACGACTCATAATCGTTGCGTCGCCGGTTCAAGTCCGGTCACCGCTACACAATATGCATGATCCACCCTGATTGCTCGTAATCAGATACACCCGAAAGAAGGCATCCCGTGGCCTCCTCGACCGACGTCCGGCCCAAGATCACTTTGGCCTGCGAGGTATGCAAGCACCGCAACTACATCACCAAGAAGAACCGGCGCAACGACCCCGATCGCCTGGAGCTCAAGAAGTTCTGCCCCAACTGCGGAACTCACCAGTCGCACCGCGAGTCCAAGTAGCACGGTCCCGAACGGGACAGCGTTCGCGAAGGAGTCGTCGAGGCTACCCTCGTGTGTAACGCCCAGGGTAGGAGAGGTTCTTTCGCGTGACAGACACAGTGACAAAGACTGAAGTGACCACGTCGCAGCCGGTTCCCCAGGATCCGGCTGCGCACGCGCTTGCGATGGTCGGTCATCACTACCGGGTCGACGACTTCTACGAGGTCGGTCGCGAGAAGGTTCGTGAGTACGCCCGTGCCGTGCAGGACTGGCATCCGGCTCATCACGACGAAGAAGCCGCGAGGGGCCTCGGTTACGACGGTCTGCTCGCGCCTCTCACATTCATCTCACTGGTCGGGATCATCGCGCAGGGCCGGTTGTTCAAGGAAATCGTCACGGGTTACGACCCGAGTCAGATCCTGCAGACGGATCAGAGGCTCGTCTTCCACAAGCCGATCAAGGCCGGCGACCGCCTGGTTTGCGACGTCTACCTGGATTCGTTCCGCCAGATGGGCGGCAGCGACATCATCACGACCAAGAACATCGTCACCGATCAGAACGACGAGCTGGTGCAGACCACGTGGACAACACTGGTCGCCCGGACCGGCGGCGAGGTCGACGAGAATATTGCTCACGCAGTCAAGGACGTGATCATGCATGGCGCTTCGTAAGTTCGAAGATGTCTCGGTGGGTGAAGAACTCCCCGAGCGCATCGTGAAGCTCACTCGCGGCGACCTTGTCAACTACGCCGGCGTCTCTGGCGATCCCAATCCGATCCACTGGAGTGACGAAGTCGTCAAGTTGGCGGGTCTGGACAACGTGATCGCGCACGGCATGCTCACCATGGGCCTCGGTGGCGGTTTCGTCACGTCGTGGCTCGGGGATCCGGGCGCCGTCACCGAATACAACGTTCGTTTCACGAGTTCGGTCTATGTCCCCGAGGACACGGCCGCGCAGGTCGAGTACACCGGTAAGGTGAAGTCGCTCGATGAGGAAAGCAAGACCGCAGTAGTCGCGATAGTGGCGAGGTCCGAGGGTAGGAAGATCTTCGGCCGCGCCACCGCAACGGTCCGTCTGGCCTGATGGCCGGGTGGATTGGGTTTGTTCCGGGGCATTGAAGTACACTGAGATTTCTGGGATCACTCAGCGCTGCGCGCTGCCCTATGGTGCTGTTGCGCCGATGAGGGTGGCGCGCGTGTCATGTGATCACAGAGTGGTTGGTCAGGAGCTGGTCCTGAGCTAGTGGACCAGGTCGACCGACCGAAGGGGCGTAGCTCAACTGGCAGAGCAGCGGTCTCCAAAACCGCAGGTTGCAGGTTCAAGTCCTGTCGCCCCTGCCCCCGGATGCCAGCGACTGAGAGGAACGACGTGAGCGAGGAGCGCGCCAAGCGCGACGGCGACACTTCAGGGCCGCTGCGCCCAGAAGGTGTCGACGACACCGCAGCGGACGCTGTCGCCCGTTCCGCTACTCCGTCGGGTAAGCCGAGCGGTAAACGTCGAAGCAGTCGTTCGCAGTCCGCCGAGGTTGCCGCGAGTTCCGTGAAGACGTCGGAACGATCGGCGTCGGTATCCACCAAGGTCGGGCAGGCCAAGAAGGACCGTGCCGACAAGCCGCGCAGGGACAACATCTACAAGCGGCTGCGCAGGTTCATCCGCGAGGTCATCGCCGAACTCCGCAAGGTCATCTGGCCCAACCGTAAGCAGATGATCACCTACACCAGCGTTGTTCTGGTGTTCATGGTGTTCATGGTGGCTTTCATCGGAGTGCTGGATCTGGCGGTCATCAAGGGTGTGACCTGGCTGTTCGGCTGATCATTCCGCCCCGGTGGATCCGAAGTATGTGAGTGACGAGAGGAAGCGAGTGCCCCAGTGAGCACCCCCGAGAACGACGCGAACGAGGCCTTGGCCGAAGAGCGTGTTTCTGCCGAGGCGGCGGCCGAAGTGGATGTCGAGGCTGCCGACGAGGGCACCGAAGCCGCGGAAACCGCTGACGAGAGCGGTGTGGAGAACTCGCTCGACGAGGCCCCCGAAGAGACTGAGCCTGCAGAAGAGACTGAGCCCGCTGCAGAAGAGCCCGAAGATCCGGTCGAGGAACTCAAGGCGGCGCTCAAGCGCGCGCCCGGCCATTGGTACGTCATTCACTCCTACGCGGGCTACGAGAACAAGGTGAAGGCCAACCTCGAGACTCGCGTCCAGAATCTTGACGTCGGGGACTACATCTTTCAGGTGGAAGTTCCCACCGAAGAGGTCACCGAGATCAAGAACGGCCAGCGCAAGCAGGTCAATCGCAAGGTCCTCCCGGGATACATCCTGGTTCGCATGGATCTCAACGACGAGTCCTGGGGCGCCGTGCGTAACACCCCGGGTGTCACGGGCTTCGTCGGCGCGACCTCGCGGCCGTCTCCGCTGAGCCTCAACGAGGTGATCAAGTTCCTGTTGCCACAGGAGGAGAAGAAGAAGCAGGCCGCCGCGGCCGGTGTCGCTGCCGGAGAAGCGGGTGGAGAGGCCTTCGCTAAACCGCACATCGAGGTCGACTTCGAGGTCGGTGAGTCGGTTACCGTCATGGATGGTCCGTTCGCAACGCTGCCCGCCAGCATCAGCGAGGTCAACGCGGAGCAGCAGAAGCTCAAGGTTCTCGTGTCGATTTTCGGTCGCGAGACGCCGGTCGAGTTGTCCTTCAATCAGGTCGCGAAGATCTGATCCACACACTTGCACTGCAGTAGCAAGACACACACCCAGCAAGAAATAGGAATACGAGATGCCCCCCAAGAAGAAGAAGCTCGCAGGGCTCATCAAGCTTCAGATCCAGGCCGGTCAGGCTAACCCTGCACCGCCCGTGGGTCCCGCGCTTGGTCAGCACGGCGTGAACATCATGGAGTTCTGCAAGGCCTACAACGCGGCGACCGAGTCCCAGCGCGGCAACGTTGTGCCGGTCGAGATCTCGGTCTACGAAGACCGTAGCTTCGATTTCAAGCTGAAGACCCCTCCGGCTGCCAGGCTGCTGCTCAAGGCTGCAGGCGTGCAGAAGGGCTCCGGCGAGCCGCACAAGACCAAGGTCGCCTCGGTGACCATGGACCAGGTGCGCGAGATCGCGAAGACCAAGCAGGAAGACCTCAACGCCAACGACATCGAGCAAGCCGCGAAGATCATCGCCGGCACCGCACGCTCGATGGGTATCACGATCGACGGCTGAGCCGTTCGATCCACCGACGGCGCTGCCGTCACGAGAAAGCGTGGGAGGGCCGGCCAGGCCCCGACCACTACTGAACCATTACCCCACCGCAGTAGGTCACATCCGCGGTGAGAAGTTAGGACAGAAGAAATGGCAAAGCGCAGCAAGGCGTATCTCGCCGCCGCTGAGAAGATCGACGCCGACAAGCTGTACAGCCCACTGCAGGCTGCAAAGCTGGCGAAGGAAACGTCGTCGAGCAAGATGGACGCCACCGTCGAGGTTGCTGTCCGTCTGGGTGTCGACCCGCGCAAGGCGGACCAGATGGTTCGTGGCACGGTCAACCTGCCGCACGGCACCGGTAAGACCGCCCGCGTCATCGTGTTCGCTGTCGGTGAGAAGGCCGCCGAGGCCGAGGCGGCTGGAGCCGACGCCGTCGGTGCCGAGGACCTCATCGAGCGGATTCAGGGTGGATGGCTGGACTTCGACGCCGCGATCGCAACCCCCGATCAGATGGCTAAGGTCGGCCGCATCGCCCGCGTCCTCGGACCGCGCGGCCTGATGCCGAACCCGAAGACCGGCACCGTGACCGCTGATGTCACGAAGGCTGTCAACGAGATCAAGGGCGGCAAGATCAACTTCCGCGTCGACAAGCAGGCCAACCTGCACTTCGTGATTGGCAAGGCATCGTTCGACGACGCCAAGCTGGTCGAGAACTACGGTGCTGCTCTGGACGAGATCCTGCGTGCGAAGCCCTCCTCCGCGAAGGGCCGTTACGTCAAGAAGGTCACCGTTTCGACCACCACCGGCCCGGGCATCCCGGTGGACCCGAACCGCACCCGCAACCTTCTCGAGGATGCCGACGCGTAATTCTCTGCTCGAACAGTTCGGCCGGTACGGGACTCCGTACCGGCCGAACTGCTTTTTCGGGTTCAGTCTTCGTCGACGGCTCCCGGTCCGGGCTTCTCTTGCCAGGCCAGCATCACGGAATCCGTGCGCGCCGGTGCCCATGGCATGAAGATCGCGACGACGACCGCACAGACGACCACGGCGCCGGCCGCAACGAGTGACGCGGTGTGGGAGCCCTGCAGGACCGTCGTCTTCATGGTGAGGATCAGGTTCTCGCGCTGCTGCTCGAGGAACGGCGGGATCTCCCGCTTGCGGATCTCGAGCACGCTCAGGACGGTGGCCCGCGCGAAGCCCTTCTCGTCGTCGTTCATCAAGGCGGCCGGAATCCGGTCGAGTAGCGGACTCATCGTCGTGGCGTAGTACGACGCGACGATCGATCCCAGCACGGCGACACCGAGTGTTCCTCCGATCTCCCTGGTGGTGTCGTTCACGGCCGAACCCGCTCCGGCCTCGTCGAGGGGCAGCGACGCCATGATCGACTCGGTCGCCGGCCCCTGCACGATGGCCAAACCGAGTGCCATCGACACCATCGACGGGAGGACGTCCGTCAGGTAGATGCTGTCGACGGCCACCTGACCGCCGAGGTAGAGGCCGACACCGGTGAGGAGAAGGCCGAACACGATGACCGGCGTCGTCCCGATTCGCTGCGCCAGGAGCGTGGCGACGGGGGCGCCGACCGCCACCGACACCGCGAACGGCAGCGACGCGATACCGAACTCGAACGGGGTGTACTCACGGACTCCCTGGAAGTACTGCGTGATGAGGAACAGGAAGCCGAACATCGAGAAGTACCCGATGGCGATCGCGAGGGCGGGGAGGGAGAACCTGCGATTGCGGAACAGCCGTAGGTCGAGGATCGGCTGTGCGGTGCGCAGCTCCCAGAAGACGAAACCGACGAGGACGGCGATCGCGACAGCGACGGCGCCGACCGTGACGGACGACGTCCACCCGTGGTGCGGGGCTTCGATGATCGCCCAGACGAGCACGGTGATTCCGGTGATCGAGGCGGCAATTCCGACGAGGTCCATGCGTCCGATGACGGAGGCGCGCGATTCCGGCACCAGCAGCAGCGTCGCCACCGCAACGACCACGGCGATCGGCACGTTGATCCAGAAGACGGAATGCCAGCTGAAGTGCTCGAGCAGCCACCCACCGGCCATCGGTCCGATGGCGATCGCGAATCCGGCCATCGCGGTCCAGGCGGCAATGGCGAGCGCCCGCTCCCGCACATCGGTGAAGATGTTGATGAGGAGGGCTAGGGTCAATACCGTTTACTTAGAATGACAC
>NZ_JBAQEO010000364.1:0-5847 GCF_049286785.1 Rhodococcus sp. (in: high G+C Gram-positive bacteria)
CTACTGACCCTCGCCTCGACCGGAGAGGCTCCGACCGGCTTCGCGAGCACCGGGGATCCGATCTTCAACAAGCTCGCCAGCACAGCCGGCGTCCCTGCCGTGGGGTTGCCGACGGGAACGGGAACCGACCACCTCCCGCTGGGCATCCAGCTGATCGGGCCCGCCCACAGCGACCAGTCCCTTGTCCACCTCGCCACGTGCCTGACCGATCGGTTCGGAATCGCCACGCGGTGCCCGCTCCCGGAGAAACAGCCATGACCACCTCGATCGGACACAGGCAGACGGTGCCGCTCGACGCAGAGCGGCGCGCGATGTACGAAGCCGTCTGCGAGCGACTCGACCCCGACCGCTTCCGCGATCTGCTCGTCTCCTTGATCAACATCCACAGTCCCACCGGTCGCGAACGCCAGGCATCGGAATTCATGGCCGATTACCTGACCACGACCGTCGGCATCGACACCCACTACCAGCCGATGAGCGAACACACCGGCAACGTGCTGGGAGAACGTCGAGGCACCGGCGGCGGGAGCAGACTGCTGCTCTACGCGCCCATCGACACCCACATCGACCCCGAAGCCGACGTGCCCTGGGTGGGCCCCACGTTGCGACCGGACATGCTGCCCCACGCCGTGGTCAATGATGACCTGGTCATCGGGCTCGGCGCCTCGAACCCCAAGTGCATGGTCGCCGGACTCACCGAGGTCGTCCACGCGGTGATCGATTCCGGCGTGGCACTGCGCGGCGATCTCGCTCTCGGATTCGCCGGCGGTGGGATGCCCGTGACCATGAGTGCCCGCGACAACGTGGGTATGAGCAGCGGCGTGTTCCACCTGCTCACCCACGGGGCGATGCCTGATCACGCGGTGGTGTTCAAGCCCTTGTGGGCGGTGTTCCCGGAAGAGCCGGGCATGTGTTGGTTCAAGGTGTCGGTGCGTGGAACGTTCGGCTACGCGGGAATCAGCCGGGGCACGCCGGGCTTTCGTTCGTCGATCGTGCCCGCGGCCACGGTGGTCCAGGAGATCGAGGCCTGGCTCCCCGAGTACACCGCGCGCAACACCTCGGGATCGACGATCTCCGAGGGATGGATCTCGGCGATGCGATCGGGAAGCCCCGACAAGCCTGCCTTCCCGTCCGCTACCACGGAGATCTTCCTCGACGTGCGAGTCAACCCCCGCACCACTCCGGCCGAGGTCCGACACCAGTTCGCTCAGCTCGTCGACCGGATCCGCGCCACGCACCCCGACATCGAACTGGACTGGGAGATGTACGGATCCCTGCCCGGAGGAATGACCGACCCCGATAACTGGATCATCCAGTCCTGCCGCCGCGGCTGGGAAGAAGTCGAAGGCCGACCGTACGAGACGACGCCACTGCTCGGCGGACAGACCGACGGCACCCTGATCCGCCGTCTCGGGGTGCCGTGCGCCCGTATCGGATACCCCTGGCCACCCGCCACCGCACCCACCGAACTCAACGAGGGTCTCGGCGGTATGGGCGTCGCCTCTGTCAGCGACGTCATGACCGCCACCCGTGCAGTCGTCTACGCGGTCATCGACACGCTCACCCGAACCCGAGAGGAACTCGACCTATGAACAAGGTCCTGAACATCGTCCCCGTCCCGGTACCGCCGGAAGCTCTCGAGGCCTTCGCCGCCCAGATCCCCCCGTCGGTAATGCATCCCGGGTTCGAGAACGTCTTCGTCTGCGCCCGCGCCGGCGGCACAACCCTCGACAGCGCCTACGAAACCACCCTGGCGGATGCGTTCGTGCTCGAAGCTGGATGCCGAGCAGAGGAACAGGGTTATGCCGCCGTGTGCGTCAACTCGATGAGCGACTCGGCACTGGCCGCGCTCCGCTCGAGACTGACCGTCCCGGTGGTGGCCCCGAACCAGGCCTCGATGCTGCTGGCCGCCCTGCTCGGCAAGAAATTCTCTGTCATCACCATGTGGCCGCAGTGGCATGAGCTCTATCACAAGGCCGCGCGAGAGCACGGACTGACCGCCAAACTCGCGTCCGTGCGCGATATCGGTGTCCCACCGAATACCGCGGAACTGCTGGCCGGCAAGGAGGACTTCGTCTTCGAGGCGCTCGAGCGGCAGGCCCGAATCGCAATCGACGAGGACGGTGCGGACGTGATCATCCTCGGCTCGACGACCATGCACCAGAGCCACGCGTACCTGGAGAAGGTGCTCGAAGTGCCGGTCCTCAACCCCGGCGTCATCGCCTACAAGATGTGCGAACTGCTCGTGCAGACCGGGCTCAGCCACAGCAAACGCGCCTACCCCTCCCCCAGCCTGATCCAGGACGAATTGCTGTCAGGCATCCTCGCCGCCCTGTCGAACTGAACGGAAAGACCATGACGAAAACCACCAACCCTGAAATCGGACAACGCATGCGAACGGGCATGTTCGACACCAATTTCCACGACGTCGGCTCCGGAGATCCGGTCCTGCTGCTCCACGGTTCCGGCGCCGGAGTCTCCGCCTGGGCAAATTGGCGCGGACTGATCCCGGTGCTGTCGGAGAATTTCCGGGTGATCGCCCCGGATCTCGTGGGCTTCGGATACACCTCCCTGCCCGATCCGGTCGACTTCTCCATCTTCGACACCTGGATCGACCAGATTCTGGCCCTGCTCGACGGCCTCGGCATCGAAAAGGCCCATGTGGTCGGCAACTCGTTCGGCGGGGGCCTGGCTCTTCATCTCGCCACCAACCACCCCGACCGACTCGACCGGATCGTGCTGATGGGCGCCGGCGGCGTGCAGATCGACTTCACCGACGAACTCGACGCCCTGTGGGGATACACCCCGTCGGTGGAAAACATGAAGAAAATCATGGACATCATGGCCTACGACCGATCACTGGTGACCGACGAACTGGCCGAACTGCGGTACCAGGCGACGATCCGGCCGGGCGCCCAGGAGGCATTCGAGAAGGTCTTCCCGCCCCCGCGGCAACGCTGGCTCGACGCGCAGATCGTCCCGGACGAGCAACTAGCCGCCATCGCCCATGAGGTGCTCATCCTGCACGGTCGAGAAGACCTCGTCGTGCCGCTGGACGCCTCCCTCCACATGTTCCACACCATCCCGAATGCCCAGCTGCACGCGTTCGGTCACTGCGGGCACTGGACACAGATCGAGCACGCGGCCCGCTTCCACTACCTCGTCGACCAGTTCCTCCGCGAGGCTCGGGTCGCGGTAGAAACGCGCGTCTGATGCCCGGCCTCGCCGAACCCCTGCTGTCCACGAACCAGTGGCAACCGATCCCACCGTCCGGCCGCAGGCCGGGGAGCATCGCAGATGCCGCGGCCCGGCTCAGGGCCGCCGAGCGGGACCGGACCCCGTGCGCGCCGGTGCGAGATATGATCGGCGCCTGCGACATCGAGACGGCGTACGCGGTCCAGTCGCGCATCGTCGCCGAGTTCGTCGACGCCGGTCGGATCCTTTCCGGCCGCAAGATCGGGTTGACGTCCCTATCGGTACAGGCCCAACTCGGCGTCGATCAGCCGGACTTCGGGGTGCTCTTCGCTGACATGGACTGCTCGAGCGGCGGGCCTGTCGATCTCACGCGGTGTCTGCAGCCCAGGATCGAAGCCGAAGTCGCGTTCGTACTGGGCGCGGACATCGATACCGTGGTCGACGAGGTGACCGTCCGCCGCTTCGTCGAGGCCGGTGCGCCGGCCCTCGAGATCGTCGACTCACGGGTGTCGGGATGGGACATCACCCTCGGCGACACCATCGCCGACAACGCCTCGTCCGGTCTCTACGTCCTCGGCCGGCGCGTCCCCGCCGGCGACCTACCGGAACTGGCCGGGGTGTCGATGTCGATGACCGAGAACGACGCCGTGGTATCGACCGGGGTGGGCGCGGACTGCCTAGGCAGCCCCTGGGCGGCCCTGGCGTGGCTGGCGAACATCTCCCGCCGACTCGGCGCGCCACTGCAGGCAGGGGAGCTCGTCCTGTCCGGAGCGCTGGGACCGATGGTGCCGGTCACCGCGGGCAGCAGCTACTCCGCCTCGATCAGTGGCCTCGGTTCGGTCTCGGCCACATTCACCTCGGGAGCACGCACCTGAGCGCCCCTGCCGGACCGCCCACCCGAGCCTCCGACGTTGCACTCGATCTGCGCCACCGCACCGGCACCTGATGCAAGGGCGCACCCCTCTCAACCCCAAACCTCTCATCCCTCCCGCTGGAGAACCCATGACCATCGCCATCATCGGCGCCGGCGTTGCCGGCCTGTGCTCCGCGAAGCTGCTCACAGAGTTCGGCTTCGAGGTGACCGTCTTCGACTCGACCCCCGACGTGGGGGGTGTGTGGAGCCGAACACGGAGATACCCGGGCGTCACCACCCAGAACAACAAAGGGACCTACGCCTTTTCCGACTTCCCGATGCCTTCAACTTTTCCCGAGTGGCCGACCGGCGAGCAGGTCCAGCAGTATCTGGCCGACTATTCCCGCCACTTCGCGCTCGACCACCGAATCCGGCTGGGCTGCGAGGTGGTCGCCGCGGATCTGGACGAGAACGCCGGCAGGTGGAAGATCCAGGTACGCGAGACCGATACCGGCTCCGTTACCGAAGCACAATTCGACCAGCTGATCGTTGCCAACGGCATCTTCTGCGATCCCTTTGTGCCCGAGTATCCGGGACTCGAGGAGTTCCTCCAGGCCGGCGGCAGGGTCTGCGCGGCATCGGATTTCCACGACCTCGCCGACGCGGCCGGGAAGGACATCGTGGTGGTCGGGTATGGCAAGTCCGCCTGCGACGTCGCCGAGGCGCTGAGCGAGGTATCTCGGTCGACGACGGTGGTGGCCCGGGAAGCCACCTGGAAGATGCCTCGCAAACTCGCCGGCGTGGTGAACTACAAGTACATTCTGCTCACCCGCCTCAGCGAGGGCCTGTTCGAGCATCACGAGCAACGCGGCTTCGGACGCTTCCTCACCGGATCCGGGCGGTTCCTGCGCAATGGACTGCTGGCCACGGTCGAAGCGATCACCAGGCGGCAACTCCTCCTCGAGGAGGTCGGACTGATGCCGGAAGGTTCCTTCGAGCGGATCGTGCGGCACGCAGTGGGCCTGGCCACGGAAAACTTCTACGAGAAGACCCGGGACGGTGTCATCGACGTTCATCGCGGCGCGGTGATCGTCGGACTCTACGACAAGGACGGCCGACCCACCGTGGAGTTGTCCGACGGGACGGTGCGTCCGGCGGACGCTGTTATTTGTGCCACCGGATTCAAACAGCGCGTTCCCTTCCTCACCGAGAACCTGCAGCGGCGCCTCACCGATGAAAACGGCAACTTCGAGCTGTACCGCCAGATCATGCCGCTCGACATCCCACGGCTGTTCTTCGTCGGTTACGGATCGTCGCTGTTCAGTCCGCTGAGTGCGGAGGCTGCTGCGATGTGGGTGGTCAGCTGCCTCAAAGGTGGCTCCGACCTTCCTGCGCTGGACGCACGTCGCGCTTTCACCAAGAAGCGACTTGACTGGATGATCGAGCGAACCGAGGGTAAACACGCCCGAGGAACCAACATCATCCCATTCTCACTGCGGCATGTCGACGAGGTGCTCGACGAGATCGGCGTGAATGTCGGACCCATGGCCCGGTTCCGTCAGTGGTTGCTTCCGGCCGATCCCAGCTCGTACCGCATCTCGACCAAGAAGCTGCACGAGAAACTGGATTCCATCGGTCCGTCCGGCTTGCGACCCGCAGTTACGGACGCGAAATGCTGATCATGGAGGCCACGGCACATCCACTCTGCGCGACTACACGGCGATGAGTCCGTGCTTACGGACCCAGGTCATGACGTGCCCGAGCACAGCCTCGGGATCTTCGAGTTGAGGGGTGTGCCC
>NZ_JBAQEO010000365.1:0-3200 GCF_049286785.1 Rhodococcus sp. (in: high G+C Gram-positive bacteria)
CACCTACGAGATGCCCTTCGGGATGGTTGAAAAGGTTCTGTGAGAAGTCCAATTCTTCCACCACGACAGGGCATTTCGCCGTTACGACACGCTCACCGACCCAACCGAATCGGTGCATCCAGGCTTAACCATCAGGCGAGGAATCACGCGACGACGTCGTGCACTCCTACGTCGTACACCACCTCACGGGACTGACCGATGTCCACGCCGGGAATCACCGGGAACGGTGCTGAACAAAGGCAGTGAGGTGTCCTTCGCGCAGCTACCTGTCCATCGGGTTGATCGAGGCGGCCTTGACCTGGACCAACACCTCGCCGTCCACGGGCCGCGAGGTGGGAACGGTGTCGACTACCAGCACTTCGGGTCCGCCGAAAGTGTGGAAGCGCACCGCCCGCATCCTCGGCGGCGGGGCCGTCATGTCAGCGACACGTCTGGTGTGCTCAGGGGACCGGGAGGGTTTCGGGGCGGGAGGCGTTGAGGGCGGCGGTGTAGCCGAAGACCATGGAGGGGCCGATGGTTGAGCCGGGGCCGGGATAGGAGTCGCCCATGACCGAGGCGGTGGTGTTGCCGGTCGCGTACAGGCCGGCGATCGCTTCGGCCTTCTCGGCGAGGACGCGGCCGTGTTCGTCGGTGAGCAGCCCGCCCTTGGTGCCCAGGTCGCCGGGCCAGACCCGGGTGGCGTAGAACGGCGCCTTCTCGATCGCACCCAGGTTCGGGTTGGGCTTGGTGCGCGGATCGCCGTAGAAGTTGTCGTAGACGTTGTCGCCTCGGCCGAAGTCTGTGTCGAGGCCAGTGTGGGCGAACCCGTTGAACTTCTGCACAGTAGCCCGTAGCGCGGCCGGGTCGATGCCGATCTTGGTGGCAAGCTCGTCGATGGTGTCGGCCTTGGTCAGGAACCCGTAGCGCATCGCGGACTTCGGGGTGATGCCGGGCAGCATGAGCCCGAAGGGGTAGCGGCGGCGATGGCGGGCGTCGATGATCAGCCACGCCGGCACCGCCGAAACGGTGCGGTTCCGCTGCAGGACCGCGTCGCCGAAGTCGAGGTAGCCGGTGGACTCGTTGACGAACCGTTCACCGGCTGAGTCCACGATCATCGAGTGCGGCAGCGACCGCTCCCACAGCAGCATCCGGGTCACATTCGTCTGCGGGTCGATGGTGGTGGGCATCCACCAGGCCCGCTCCATCATCGCGGTCGCGGCGCCGGCGTCGATGCCGGCGGCGAGGACCTCCCCGGTGTCGCCGGGAGCGGCCAGGCTCCAGTCCAGATCTACCGGGCCTTCTTCGTACTTTTCCCGCATCTGCTGGTTGCGGGAGAACCCACCCGCGGCCAGCAGCACGCCCCGAGGGGCACCGATCCGGCGCCGCTCGCCCGGCCTGGTCGAGGACGGCTCCCACGACCGCGCCGTCTTCGACGAGCAGCTCGACCAGGCCGGTGTTGCGCCAGATCGGTATGCCACGCTCGAGGGCGAGCTTGAGCAACTGGCCGATCAGCGTCTTGCCGTTGGTCACCAGGTTCTTGCCGCGCAGCTTGCCACCGATACCCCGCATGCCGACGGCGCGGGCGGCGGTTCGGAAGCCCTTCCAGGTGCGCATCGACATCAGGAAGTCGGCCGCCTCGCTGTTGAAGAGCGCGATGGAGGGCATGCTCGGGTCGCTGCGCAGGTGCTGCGCCCAGGCGCCGAGCTTCTTGGTGTCGAATGCCTCGCCCTCGATCTGTCGGCCGAGCGCCTTCGCGCCGGGGCGCTTGGGGTAGTAATCCGGGTAGCCGACCACGGCACGCCACCGGAACCCGGCGTCGTCCAGGAACCGGATCATCGCGACACCCTCATCGAGATAGGCCGCCTTGCGCGCGGGCGAGGAGGCAGGGCCGACGTCGCCGATGCAGGCCTGCATGTACTGCAGGCCTTCCTCTCGGGAGTCCTGCACACCGGCAGCCTTGATCACGTGGTTGTTCGGAACCCAGATCCCACCGCCGGAGTAACTGGTCGTGCCACCGATCTTGTCGGTCTTCTCCACCAGCAGGGGTCGTAGCCCCCGCTCGTGCGCTGTGATCGCGGCGGTCAGCCCGCCGGCGCCCGAGCCCACCACGAGGAAGTCGTACTCCACGTCGAACTGCGTCATCTCCTAACCTCGTAAGTGGGCGTCAGCGCCCACTTACGAGGTTGGCATTGTGGTCCCGCATGCACCGGGTCCGTCCGGCCCCGGCCCGAGCAGATGACGAGGACCGGATGACGAAGAGCGGAGCGTGAGCGTGCCTGCAGAGCCGCGCCCGTGCATGCCCGTACAGTCTCGTGCCATGACACGGCGAGCCAGCTTTGACCGGCACGAGGTCAGGAACGAGGCGGGAGACAGACCCCGGTATGACTGACTCCGCGAGCGACCACCAGCCGACGATGTCGACAGGCATGGACCACCCCACCCCCGCGTCCTCCGGGGCACCGCTTCGCGCGGACGCGCAGCGCAACCGCGACGCGATCCTGCACGCCGCCCGTCTCGTCATCGCCGAACAGGGCTACCGCGTGCCCCTGCACCTGATAGCCAAGCGCGCCGGCGTCGGTCGCGCCACGATGAACCGACGCTTCCCCACCCGCGAAAGCCTCATCATGGCCTCGGCCCAGCAGAACATGGCCCGCCTGCGACAGCTCGCCACCCAGACCGCCGACCAGCCCGACTCGCTGCTTCAGATGCTCACCGAGACCGCCACCATCGTCGACCGCGACAAAGGCTTCATCAACTTCCTGTATAGCCCCGACGTCCCCCCCGCCCTGCGAGAAGAACTCGCCCGCGAACTCGTCGACATCATGAGTCCAGCGCTGCACCAGGCACAACAGGCCGGCCTCCTACGACCCGACCTCGATCCGGTCGACATCATCCTGATCGTCGACATGCTCGTCGGACCGCTCACCCACCCCCTGCCGTCGCAAGCAGACCTGAACTCGCGAGTCACCAAAGTGCTAGCCCTCATCCACACCGCGATCGGCGTCGAACCGCGACACTAGTGGTCCGTCTGTGAATTAGGGGAGTGTCAGAATAACGGTGGATCCGACCTCGGCGTCGGTTAGTTACCGTTCGGGGTGATGCGTCCTTCGAAGGTAATCGCGAACGCGTTGAGCGCTGGCTTCCACCTCATTGCCCATCGTGCCTTACCTTTCCCGGTGGGGTCCAGTGCACGGGTAGCCAGATACAGGCATTTGAGGGCC
>NZ_JBAQEO010000366.1:0-6569 GCF_049286785.1 Rhodococcus sp. (in: high G+C Gram-positive bacteria)
ACTCGTACAACTCGACCGCCTGGCGCCGGAACTCTTCCGAGTAGTTCTTGCGTGACATGACTGAAGATCATCTCGCTTCCCCAGCAGGTGCTGGATTCAGCGTGTCCAAGAACCGGGGTCAAGGCCCTGGTGGCCATCGTGTGGATGGCGTCCCGGTCGGGTGACTGCACCGGTTCGTTGATCGAGTGTGCGGGCGGCGAGAAATATCTCCTGGTCTTCGGCCCGTCGGCGCTGCTGTTGCTGGGCGGGCTGGGCGCCTTCGTTCGGACCTACCGGGTGTGGAAGGACGGCGGCCGGTGGCAGATCTGGCAGGGGGCAGGCTGGTTCCTGTTCGTCTGCATGCTGACCTATTTCGTCATGTCGACGCGGGCTCTCGTCGCGGAGTGACCGATCGACAATATGTCCTGCCGAACCTCGCAACCCCGGGCAGACTGGGGCTCATGGCGTCGTCGCAGCGGGAACGAGAAGACAAGTACGACGTGGGACTGCAGTTCGTCCTGCCCGACCTCTCGGGACTGGTCCCCGAGGGCGGCCGGATCGAGGATCGGACGGTGAATCTCCGCAGCGACTACTTCGACACCGCCGAGCGCGATCTGCTCGGACAGCACCTCACCCTGCGTCGCCGCTCGGGCGAGACGGACGAGGGTTGGCATCTGAAAGTGCCTGCAGACAAGGCCCGCACCGAGATCCGGCTACCCCTGACCGGGGAATCGACGGTCCCGGACGAACTGGCCGCCCTGGTGTCGGGGGTGGCGCTCGGCAAACCGCTGCGCACGGTGGCCACGATCTCGACGGTCCGGCACACACGACGTCTGTACACGAGTGACAACCGGCTGATGGCCGAGGTGGCTGACGATGCCGTGCACAGTACCGTCGTGGGCGATGGTGCCGTAATCGGTGAGTGGCGCGAGGTGGAAGTGGAACTCGGTGACGCCGGCAACGAGTCGCTCCTCACCGCGATCGGTCAACGTCTGGAGCGACTGGGCGCGACACCGTCGCCGTACCCGTCGAAGCTCAGCCGCGCACTGTCCGCCGAACCTCCCGCGGCCGGCGGGGGCGAGGAGAGGACGGCCGCCTCGCTTCTCACCGAGTATCTGGAAGCCCAGGCACAGGCGATCGTCGCCGGCGATGTGTGGCTGCGGCGCGCGCTCGACCCGATCCACTCCACCCGGGTCGGTATTCGACGGTTCCGCAGCACTCTGCGGGTGTTCGCAACCATGTTCGAACCCGAGGCCGCCGCCTGGTTCGACACCGAACTGGCTTGGTACGCCGGGATTCTCGGTGAGGTCCGGGATCGGCAGGTGCAGCGTGAGCGATTCGCGCATGCGCTGGCGGAACTGCCGGACGAATTGGTGATGGGCCCGGTTGCGGCGCGCATCGAGACCGATCTGTCGGCCGAACAGCGCCGGCACCTGGACGAGGTGATGCGCACGATCGACACTGACCGCTACCGGACGCTTCTGGCCGCGCTGGCTCGTTGGCGTACCACGCCGCCACTGACCGACGAAGCCGCGGGCGGACGCAAGGCCATCCTCGCGCGGGTGCGTCGTGCGGAACGGAAGTCGGCAACCAGAGTGCTGTCGGCCGCCGCAGGCACCGACGACGAGGCGCTGCACCGCGCACGGAAGGCCGCCAAACGCGCGCGTTACGCGGTGGAGCTCGCGGCACCGCTCCTCGGCAAGAAGGTGGCCAAGAAGAAGACGGCCAAGTACAAGGAAATGCAGGAGGTGCTCGGCGAGCATCAGGACGGGATCGTGGCGATGCGGACCCTGCGCGAACTGGGCGCCCGTGCCGGCACCACCCCGGGCGAGAACGGTTTCACCTTCGGTGTGCTGTACGGCCTCGAACTCGAGGCAGCCCACAAGGCTCGTGCCGATGCCGCTCGGCTGGTGACCTGAGCTGCCGTCACCGAGACGCATTCACCTCCGCCAGCTGCCGCAGAATCACCCAGCGGGCCACGAGGCACCCGAGGCATCCGCCGTAGACGGCCTTCAACAGCAGGAACGCCCAGAACGACAGTCCGGTCAGTCCGAGCAGGTGCAGTATCCAGACGACGAGGGTGGCGACGACGGCCGCGGCCACACCGATCAGCAGTCCGAGGGGCCACGCCCCGCTGGGCAGCCGGGACAGCACCGGTCCGGCACGCGGAGATCCCGGCGTCGTCGTGAGGTGTCCGGCGCGCAACTCGCGGTGCGCACCACCGGCGGCGAACAGGGCCACCAGCACCGACAGGATGATCGACGTGAGAACGAGGTCGAGGGAAATCCCCTCCAGCGACCACAGCGGGATGAAATCCTTGCCGCGATTGGTGACCCACCCCAGCAACGGGTTGACCACGACGTTGACGAGTGCGGTGATCGTGGCTTGCGTGCGGATGTACGAAGCAACGGATGTCGTGCCGGGCTCCGTCGGCCGTTCCCGCCTACCCCGAGGCATCATCCGGGCAGACCGAGGGACGCAGAAAGCTGCTGCCAGGATTCATGTAGATCGTCCTCCCAGTAACCCCAGGAATGTGTGCCGGTGGCCCGGAAGTCGAACGTCGCGGGAATGTTCAACTGTTGCAGGCGTTCCGCCAGACGGTGTGCGCAGACGTTGGTGGCGGCCTCGATGGCGCCGCCGATCACGATCTGATCCGGCAACGGAGGCGCTTGCGGCGTTCGCGGCAGAGCAGGGTTCTCATGCGGCCCGGGCAGCCCGTTCCCGTTCGAGATGTAGAGCGAATGCCCTCGGAGCAGCTCGGCGTTGAGGAGCGGGTCGCGCTCACGCCACCCTGGTCCGTCATAGGGTCCCCACATGTTCCTCGTATCAGCCCCGCCGGCCGCCTCGACGACCGAGCGGATGTAGGCCTGGCCGAGCGGGTCGCTGGTCTGCGCGCATCCGCTGTAGGAGGCCACCCCCCGGTACAGGCCGGGAGCCTGGATTGCGAGGTCGAGCACCGAGGTCGCCGACATCGACAGGCCGGCGATCGCGTTTACCCCGTCGGTGCCGAGCGCCGAATTGATCACCGGCGGGAGTTCGCTGGTGAGAAAGGTCGTCCATTTGTTCCGCCCGAGCACCGGATCATCTCGCACCCAGTCGGTGTAGTAGCTGAATATTCCCTCGGCGGGAATCACCACATTGGCGTTCTTGTCCGAGAGGAAGCCGAGGAGGTTCGTCTGGTTCAGCCAGTTGGCGCCGTCCTCCCCTCCTCCGGCACCGTTGAGCAGGTACAGCGTCGGGCGCGGCCCACCGGCGTCGGCCGGCCGGATCACCTGCAGGGGAATGACCCGGTCCATCGACGGCGAGTACACGTACATGTCCCACCGACGCTGGTCGATTTTGTCGATGTGGTCGACGTACGCAGCCGAAGCCGATTGGGTTGCCGTTGCCGGATCGGCGCCCGCCGGGTCCGCGGCGACCAAGCTCAGCGCGACCGTCGCGGCGCTCAATATTGCCGCCACCCCTCGACCACCCAGCCCCGACGGCCGTCGTCTGCGTCCTTTTCCTGCGACTGCCGGTTTCTCGAAATGTGCCATGCCTTCTACGCCCCGATCGCTTCGGCGAACATCGGCCAGGACCGATGGAATTCGTCCTGCCAGTAACCCCACGAGTGGGTTCCGGTGGGACGGAGGTTGACGGTGGCCGGAATACCGAGGTCGTCCAGCCGGGCGGCGAGCCGCTGCGTGCACTGACCGGTGGCCGCTTCGATAGGCCCCCCACGGACGATCTGAGCCGTGAGTTCGGCTGGGTCGCCTAGGACGCCGGGGGCGGCGAGTGTGTCGTGCGGTCCGGGCAGGCCGCTGCCGTTCGAGATGTACAACTGTGTGCCCCGCAACCCCTCGGCATTGAGGTAGGGATCGTGGTCCGCCCAGCCGGGGCCGTCCAGCGGACCCCACATGTTGATGGGGTCTCCGAAGAAGTTGACCACCGTCGCGACTATGTACGCCTTCCCCAAGGGGTCATTGCTCAGAGCGCAGCCGCTGTACGAGCCGACGGCTCGGTAGAGACCGGGGGCGGCGATCGCGAGGTTCAGCACCGAGGTGCCGGACATGGAAAGTCCCGCGATCGCATTCCTGCCCGTGGTGCCCAGCACGGAATTGATGACGGGCGGCAACTCCTGGGTCAGGAAGGTTGTCCATTTGTTGCGCCCGAGGGCGGGGTCGTCCTGTTGCCAGTCCGTGTAGTAACTGGATGCGCCGCCGTAGGGAATCACCACGTTGACGTTCTTGTCCGCGGTGAATTCGACCAGGTCCGTGTTCTCGGTCCACCCGTGTTCGTCGGACGACCCTTCGACTCCGCCGAGGAGGTACAGGGCCGGGCGCGGGACGCTGGTGTCGGCCGGTCTGATGACACGCACCGTGATGTCTCTGCCCATCGAGGCCGAATACACCGAGATGTTCGACTGCCGGTCACTCACCGGAGTCGCTCCCGCCGTCACCTGACCGGTAACGAGGCTGACGACCGCAAGCGCGACGACGGCCACGAGGGACGACGCACTGCGAAGCGCGTTTCGACAACGACATCTCACCATGTACTTCTCGCTTCGCGACGGCCCGACCGATGTCCGAGTGTACGGGCGTGTTCGGGGACAGATCCGGAATGTGCACGCCGATCACCTACGCTGAGCCCATGACCGCTCGCCGGTGGATCCTGCTGTTGCTGTTTCCACTCATGGGAGCCTTCACCCCATTGCTGACGGCTCCCGCCGACGCCGAGCCGACAGCCGATCCGCTGCCGGTTCCCTACGAGGTTCCCGACGGCACACTGCTCGAACTGAGTCGTCCGGATGGTTCGGCTCCTGGTTCGAACGACTGGACCTGCCGTCCGGGTACGGACCATCCCGAGCCCGTCGTCCTGGTCCACAGTTCGAGTGGGAACAAGCAGATCAACTGGCAAACCTATGCGCCCTTGCTGGCCAACGAGGGCTACTGCGTCTACGCATTGACGTACGGTGCTCCGGCGAACGCGCCCTGGCCGATCAGTTCCGTGGGCGGGATCGAATCGATGACGTCCAGTGCGCAGCAGTTGTCCGCGTTCGTGGACCGCGTTCTCGCCTCGACAGGTGCACAGAAGGTCGACATCGTCGGCCATTCCCAGGGCGCGCTGATGCCGGCGTACTTCACCAAGTTCCTCGGCGGCGCCGACAAGATCGGCAAGTATGTCTCGCTGGCACCGATGTGGAAGGGTGCCAAGGTCGACCAGTGGCCACTGCCGAGCGAAACCGTTCATCCCGCCCTTGCTTCGGCTCTCGAGTCGCTTCCCCCGTGGTGTCAGGCGTGCCGCGAGATGGCACCGAATTCGGACTTCATGAAAGCGCTCCGGGACGGCGGGGTGTACGCGCCCGGGATCGTCTACACCAGCATCATGACCCGGTACGACACGGTCGTGGTGCCCTACACCAGTGGCTACGAGGAAGCACCGAACGCGACGAACATCGTGCTGCAGGACCAGTGCCCACAGGATCATGCCGAGCATCTCGAACTGATGGCCGACCCGGTAGCCGCCACGTACGTACTCAACGCGCTCGACCCTGTGCGGCCACGGCCGGTGGTGTGCGAGTCGACCCCCTTCGTGGACTGACCGGCTCATCGATCCATCCGCTCGCTGCCTGACAGGGCATCGTTCAGAATCGGGCCGGCCACGGCCAGCGCTTCGGGTGACGTCATCCGCCAATGTGTGGCGGCCACCGCGTGGTTACGCACAACTCCCGTGACCGCATCCTTCCAGCCCTGGGCGGCTCGGTCGCCCGTCACGTCGTCAGCTGCCGCGGTGAAGAAGACGATGTCACCGTCGAAGCGCGCGGGTCGATACTCGGAACTCAACCTGGAGTTTCTCTCAGCCGTCGACAGAAGACGCTCCAGCACCGGTTCGACTCGCTCGACGGGATATCCGGTCATTCCAGCCAACGCAGCAGCGACACCCGCAAGCCCGAGATCGGAGACCCCTTCCACAGCGTCCTGCTCGACACCGAAGCCGCCGAGCAACTCCCCCATCGAGATGTCGTCAACGGGGCTCTCCTCGACTACGCCGGACCCGACGAAGCTGTCCATGATGGCCAACAGTTCCACCTGTTCGCCCGCTGCCTGGAGTCGGACCGCCATCGCATGGGCGATGACACCGCCGAGCGACCAGCCGAGGAGCCGATACGGGCCGGTGGGCGTAATGCGGCGCATCTCCCTGATATAGCGGTCCGCAAGTTCCTCGATCGATTCGGGCAGGTAGTCCTCCTCGAGAATCGACGGACTCTGCACGCCGTAAATCGGCATATCGGCGTCGAGGTATTGAGGAAGAGCCGAATAGCACCAGGACAATCCGACAATCGGGTGGATACAGAACAGCGGCGCGCCCCGGCCACCGTCCGCGCGTATCGCGAAGATCGGACCGAAACCTTCCTCGGCCGCGCCCGCGACACCGGCCTCGATCCGACGGGCGAGTGTTTCCACCGTGGGATCCGAGAACATCCACTGGAGTGGGACAGCAGTCTTCAGTTCGGTTCTCAACCGGTACATCACCTGCGCCGCGATCAGCGAATTACCGCCCAACGCGAAGAAATCATCATCCAACCAGACCCGCTCCACCCCGAGCACCTC
>NZ_JBAQEO010000367.1:0-16343 GCF_049286785.1 Rhodococcus sp. (in: high G+C Gram-positive bacteria)
GGCGCGAGCGCCTGTGCGTGCACGTTCGTCAGATGGTTGTCGTCGCGGTACACCAGATCGTTGCCGATGATGACCGGGCAGCGGTCGGCGGCGCAGAACAGTGAAGTGAGATCGGCGTACTGCCCACCGCCCGCAACGGTCGCGGTCGCCTCGGCCGTGACGCCGGCGGCATTCATCGCGACCGGCAGCGGCTGCGAGCACGCCGTCGCGTCGTCCAGATTGGCGGACAGGCAGGTCGGGACCGTCGAGTGCGGATCCGGAATCGGCCCGAGGACCAGGACGGACGCGCCGGTGGACCGCAGTTGCGCCACCATGCGGGTCAGGCTGTCGAGCCAGGCCTGACCGTAGACGGTGAATCCGAAATCGCCCCCGTATCTGCGGGACATGCCCAGCACGATCAACTCGGGTTGTTCCGCCTGCAGTCGTTCGACGATCTCCTGACGCCACTGCACGCACTCGGTGTAGTCCCGGCCGAGGTAGGGGCTGGTGAGGGGCAGGTCCAGAAGGGGGCAGGTGACTTTGCCCATCGTCTCCAGCCGCCAATGCCGCTGCTCGGCCACCTGCTCGAACGCCGGATCCCACATCGCGGCATGCGAGTCGCCGACCAGGGCCACCGTCGTAGGCGACGCGAGATCACCCGACGCGCACTCGCTCTGCCCGACGTCGAGCCAGGAGCGCACGCAGCCGTTGAGGAACACCTCCTGCTTGTCCGCCGTCGCGTCGGCGAGAGGCGGGGACAGATTCGACGGGACGGCTCCGAGGCCGGCCGATTGCGCGACCGCCGCCTGCACCTGCGCGGTCACCTGCTGCACCGCCGCGTCATGCGGGTCGACCTCGGGGGCGACGGCCTCCGCGGACGGAGCGGTGACCGTCAGCGCTTCGGCCGCCGCACCCTGGCCGACCGGGACGGGCCGAAGCACCAGCAGCACCAGCGACGCACAGACCGCGACCGCGGTGACGGCGCCACCGAGCGCGAGGCTCCGCGCAGACGAGGACTTCAGCGGAGCAGCGAACCTGGCGGGATTCTCGATGAGGTGCAGTGTGAGGACGGCCAAAGCCAAGGACACCGTGACCGCGCCCAGCCGGCCGGCCAGACCGAGGGGATGGCCGAGCATCGCCGGCGCGAGCAGCAGCACCGGCCAGTGCCACAGGTACCAGGAGTACGACAACCTGCCGATTGCCCGCATCGGCGGTAGCGAGAGCGCTCGGCCCACTCCCAGTCGGGGTGCGGCGCAGCCCGTGCCGATCACCAGCACCGTGCCCAGCACGGGCAGCAGTGCGGCGGTACCGGGATAGGGCGTCGTCTCACCGAGCCGAAAGCCGGCGAAGACGATCAGGCCGAGTCCCGCCCATCCCGCGACGGCGGCGGGCGTCGGCGGCAGCCTGCGCCATGCGGTGACGGACAGCGCCACGAGCCCGCCTGCGGCCAGCTCCCAGGCCCGCGAGGGCAACGAGAAGAACGCCCACGGCGGGAGGGTTCGGGTCCAGTCCAGCGACACCGCGAACGACACTGCCGCAACCAGCGCGAGGACGAGCAGATAGGGCGCCACCACGGCGTCGGTCCGCCGGCTCCTGCGGCGAACGAACCAGACGGTGGCGATGATCAGCGCCGGCCACACCAGGTAGAACTGCTCCTCGACCCCGAGCGACCAGTAGTGCTGAAACGGTGACGGGGGCGCGTCGGCGGCCAGGTAGTCGGTGCCGTGCAGCGCGAACCGGTAGTTGCCGACGTAGAGGGCACTGGCGATCCCATCGGCGAGAACGTCGCGAGCCTGCAGTGGTGGGAGCAGCATGACCGCCCCGAGCGCGGTCGCGACCAGCACTGTGGCCCCGGCAGGGAGGAGCCGGCGGGCCCGCGCGCCGTAGAACCGGGCGAGCCGGACACGTCCCGTGTTCGCCACATCCCGCCACAGCAGCCCGGTGATGAGGAATCCGGACACGACGAAGAAGACGTCGACGCCGACGAACCCACCGTCGATGCCCGGCAGGCCCGCGTGGAAGAGCACGACGGCCAGCACCGCGACAGCCCGCAGACCCTCGATGTCAGGACGGAATCCCGCCCCCGGCTGCACGTGGGGTGTGCCGGATCTCTGCCGACCGGATCGGCGGCGACGTTCCCGGGTGTCAACCGTGTTCACTCGACCAGCCATCTGTGCACGAGACCGGGCCTCCTTGCAGGTTCCACCGCGGACAGATACCGGCGCTCGAACGCAGGCACCGCGGTGAGCGCATCTGTGACACGCGTCATACTGCCAGGCGATCTCGCGGCTCACCCGGCAGCCACGCCGTCCGGGAACAGCAGCGCCACGGCGCCCGCCGTTTGCGAGATGCCTGCCAGGGTATGCGGAAAGGGTCGAGCAGAGAGGACATGAACATGGACGTATCGATCATCGAGACCTCCGGATTGGGCGACCGCAGCTACCTCGTCACCGATGGCGCTGTCGCGGTAGTGGTGGACCCGCAGCGCGATATCGACCGGGTGCTGTCACTGGCCAACGACCACGGCGCGCAGATCACACACGTGCTCGAGACCCATATCCACAACGACTACGTCACCGGAGGACTCGAACTCTCCCGCGCCCTCGGGGCCGAATATGTCGTCCCGGCCGGTGACGACCTGGGATACGAGCACCGCGCCGTACGCGACGGTGACATCATCGATGCGGGGGCCATCCGGCTGCAGGTCATGCACACCCCCGGTCACACCCACCATCACGTCAGTTACGTACTGCGCGACACCGACGGCAACACCGTCGGCGTGTTCACCGGCGGTTCCATGCTGTTCGGCACCACGGGCCGCACAGATCTTCTCGGCGAGAAGCACACCGACGAGTTGACCCACGCCCAATACCATTCGGTGCGGCGCCTCGCAGATGAACTGCCCGCAGACGCGGAGGTCTATCCCACCCATGGGTTCGGAAGCTTCTGCTCTGCCACCCCCGCCAGCGGCGATTCCTCGACGGTGGGACAGCAGCGCGACATCAATCCCGCGCTCACCCAGGACGAGCAAACCTACGTCGACGAACTCATCGCCGGACTGTCGGCGTACCCGGCTTACTACGCCCACATGGGCGTCATCAACACCGAGGGTCCGCGGCCGGTCGACCTGTCGATGCCCGAACCCGTCGATCCGATCGAACTCCGCAACCGCATCGAAGCCGGAGAATGGGTGGTCGATCTGCGTGAGCGCACCGCGTTCGCCGCAGGCCACCTCGGCGGCACCCTCGGCTTCGAATTGTCGGAATCGTTCGTGACCTACCTCGGCTGGCTCTACAAGTGGGGCGCACCGCTCACTCTCATCGGCGACGGCGAGGACCAGATCGCCGACGCCAGGCGGGAACTCGTCCGCATCGGCATCGACGATCTGGCGGGCGCCGCGGTGGGCGAGATCCGCACCCTCGTGGCCGGTACCGAACTGCGGTCCTATCGCGTCTCGGACTTCACCGGACTCGCCGATGCCTTCGGAACGGGAGAGCTCGCCGTCCTGGACGTCCGCCAGAAGTCCGAGTACGACGAGAGGCACATCGACGGCGCACTCAACATCCCGCTGCACGAACTCACCGGCCGCATCGAGGAAGTGCCCGCCGGCGAAGTATGGGTGCACTGCCAATCCGGCTACCGCGCCTCCGTTGCCGCATCCATGATCGACCGGACGGACCGGAAGGTGGTGCTCGTCAACGACGAGTTCGACAACGCCGAGAAACTCGGCCTGACGCACGACACGTCAGGAATCTAGTCGCCCGAAGCCGACGACGGCGGAATCGTCCGACCAGTCGAGGGTGTGCACGCGGATGCGACCGAACTCGTTGCCGCCGACCGTTGTCGCGGTGTCGCCGTCCACCGCGACGACGAAGTTGGTGTGCTGGCCCACCCAGCTGCTGTTGTCGTAGAGCACCACGTCCCCGACGGTCGGCCGATACCCGTCGCCGATCGGCATGAACCTGCCCTGCGACTCGTAATACTCCTGCAGGGTGTACACGCCGGGGATCCGCCAGTGGCCGGAGTGCGGGTTCGACAACGGCCGGCCCGCCTCCCGCATGATCCAGCTGACGAAATTGGCGCACCAGGGTTCCTCGACATCCTCGGAATAGAAAGTGCCCGGCCGCTGCCGCTGGTGTTCGGCTTCGAGAAGTTCGAGGATTCGCACCTGCGGTGCCGACAGTGCGGTCGTATCGACGGACGGGAACTCGGTGGTGTCCCAGGGCAGATACCGGTCCGGCGCCACCCACAGCACACCGGCTACCACGACGGCGATCACCGCCGCGGCGGCTCCGATCCACCGGCCGAAGCGACGTCGGCTGCGGGTCGATCCCGGTTCGCTCACATCCCCGAATGTAACCTGCCCGCGCCCATGACGAATCAGCACGGACCGATAGCCGGCGGCCAGTGCTGCGTCGAAGAATGCGGGCCATCGATCACCGGTGGCGCACAGATCGGTCACTCGTTGAACTCCTCGACGTCGCTCGCCGAACCACACCGCCGTGGGACCACGCAGACTCCGTTCGCGATGAGCACCGGGCTGAACCGGGGCAACCCACCGAGTCGACATCACCTCGGACAGCCGACGAACGCGGGGCGACTCTCGACGTCTCGATCGCCGTCTCGGGACGAGTAGTTGCATGTAATATGCAGATCAACTTATGATGTGAGTGTCCGGGATCACCACGACCCTCGATTCCGCCGATCTCGACACCCGCTTCACTACTCGAAGGAAGGCTCCATGTGACCGCCCCGATGAAGTCTTCGGCAGTTCAGCCAGTGCCGAACGCCGATCCCGACAGCCCGTTCCGGGATCGCGTTGTCGAGACGTTGCCTCGGACCGACCTGCGCCGGTTGCAGGAACGACGCATTCTGTCGATGGTCGAGGCAATGTACGACAACGCCGGATTGATCGGCGAACGATGGCGCGAAGCGGGCATCTCGCCGGCCGACATCAGGACGTTGGAAGATTTCAGGTCCCGCGTACCGCTTATGGATCAGGACGATATCCGCAACTATCGACATCGACGGCACGACCCGTTCGGCGGCTTGCTGGCCGTGCCCAGCGAGCAGTTGGCCGTAGTGGGAACGACGTCGGGCACCACCGGCAAGCCGACGCCGTTGCCTTACCTGAGTCAGAATCCGACACGCTGGGGCCAGGCCCGGGACATGTGGATGATCGGTGTCCGGCCGGGCGACCACGTGATTCGACCGCTCTTCGTCTTCCGTGGCGGGCATTTCTCGGACGGCGCGCTGGACTTCGGCTGCATTCCGATCTACCTGGACCACAATCCGGGAGAGGTTGCTGCTCTCGTCGACGCCGCCACCAAGTTCGCGCCGACCGCAATTTTCCTGCTCAGTGCGCCCCTCATCAACGCGATCGACGAGTACTGCACGCAGCACGCACTCGACCCCCGCGAAGTGTTCGCGAGCTGCAGGAGCGCGGTCTTCGGCGGCGAGCCGCTCAGCCCACGGACTCGCTCCATCGTGGAGAACTGGGGCATGCGCATATTCGAAATGACGAGTCTCGGTGACATCTGCCCCGCCATGGAGTGCTCCGAACAGCAAGGCATGCACTGCTGGGAAGACCTTGCGCTGATCGAGCTGCTGGACCCGGCCACAGGCGATCTGCTCGACGAAGACGCCACCTACGGCGAGCTGGTCGTCACATCGATTGCCGATCCGGCGACAGCGTTGGTGCGTTTCCGCACGGGTGACATCGTGACGGTGAACCGGTCTCGATGCGGGTGCGGTCGAACTCATCTACGGATGAAGCCGGCAGGCCGCAAGGGTGACGGTGTCGTCATCGCGGGCCGGCATGTCCTGCCCGTTTCCGTGTGGAATGCCGTGGAATCGAACAAGGACACCGAACACGGACTGTTCCAGGTGGTCCGTACCGGCCCCACAATGGACTTCCTCCATCTGCGAGTCGGCTCCGCCGGTCGCGAAGAAGACTTCCCTGCCGTCGCCGAAGACATCGCACAGCGCATCACCGCGGAACTCGAGGTGCCCTGCACGGTCGAGGTCGTTCCCGATGCACAGCTGCTGAGGCTCGGCCCTCCCCACAAGATCCCGAGAGTCGTGAACGCATGAGAACGGAATATCCCTTGACGACACCGACGCCGACCCAGGACCAGGATCCAGCCGGTCTTGCTGTCGTGGGCCGAGTATGGGCGAACGATCAGTTCACCTGGTATCCCATGAGCGCGGAAGCGATGGCCCGGGCCGAAGCAGGTGCGGAAGACTACCTCCGCCGCTTGGGGCTCCGATCAGGCCAGGTGATCTGCTTCGTGAGCCGACACGCAGAGGTGGTCCAGTTCGCCCCTCTCGAGAGGGCAGCGCTGCGGCTCGGCCTGGTCACCTGCCACGTCGAAGCCAACGCGTTCGACGCGAACCGTCTGGCCGTATATCTCGAGCACCTGCAGGTGGCCGCACTGATCGGGCTGACCGGGGAAGTACTCGGCGGCCTCGATGCCGAAATCACCTCGTTGCTGAAGCCGGACACGACAGTGGTCAGTCGCGGCACGGCAACCGAACAACTCCGCGACCAGGGCGTCCGACCCCTGCACATGGTCGTGGTGGGGCCGGCTCTCGCACTCGAGTGCTCCGCTCGCAGTGGTCTTCATCTCGACGGATCGGCATGGAGCGTCCGAATGGTGGACGGCCTGGCCGTTGTCACCGGCCGTCACCCTGACGGTACGGACGCGCAGACCGTGGTGACCGATCTCCGAGGGAGCATCATCACAGATGAATGCGACTGCGGCAGTAATGATCCCAGATTCGTTCCGGCAACATGATCGATCAGATGGAAGGTACGTCGATGATCAACTGGCTGACACTCGGCGACGTCGCCCGCGAGAACGGGCGCCGATTCCCGGCGAAAACAGCCGCGGTGGACGGTAGCCGCAGATTCGACTACCGAAGCCTGGATCAGCGCACCACACAGATGGCCAATGCGCTCACCTCCTCCGGAGTGCGACATGGTGACGCAATACTCTGGCTGGGGCAGAACAGCTTCCGAGTTCTGGAACTGTTGGTCGCGGCCTCGAAGATCGGCGCCGTGCTGTATCCGGCGAACTGGCGACTCAGCGTTGCCGAACTCGCCCAGATCGAACTCGACCTCGATCCGGCTGCGGTGTTCTACCAGCTCGAGGAAATCGGCGAAGTGACGCAATCCGCCCGTGATCGCGTCGGTAGTCGCACGAACTGGTTCTGCCACGACGCCAATGACGGCGAGGCATACGAAGCCCTGCTTGCCTCGGGGTCGACGATCGATCTCGAAACTCCGGTCGATCCCACCGCGCCTGCGCTCGGTATCTTCACCGCCGCGTTCGAGGGGAAACCACGCCCTGCACTTCTGAGCAGCCAGAACCTGATCCTGCAAGGGGTGCTGAACGCCCACCTGAGAGGGATCTTCCACGACGACGTGTTCCTCGTCTCCGGACCGCTCTTCCACATGGGTGTGTACATGGAGCTACTGCCGATCTTCCTGTTCGGAGGCACCAATGTCTTCGTCAGAAGAGTCGACGCAGAGGAGATCTGCCGACTCGTCGACGCCGAAAAATGCACCCTCGCCTATCTGTTCGAGCTCACACAGCAGCAGATGATCGACGTCGACGCCGACCGTCGGTTCGATCTGTCGAGTCTGCGTTCGGCCATCGGTCCGGACGGTTGGTTCGATTTCGTGCAACATGACGACAGCCACTTCGGAGACCGGTTCGGTGGTTACGGCCAAACCGAAACGAGCGGCTTGGTCACCTACGCGGCCATCGGACCCGAGCCGAAAGGACGGGCCGGCCGGTCCTCACCCCTGGCGATGGTGCGAATTCTCGATGAAGCCGGTTCGGAAGCAGGCGTCGGCGAGGTCGGTGAAATAGCAGTGCGCGGGCCTCTCGTGATCAGCGGATACCGTGACGGCGAACAAGCCACGCAGCACGGCTTCCGGCTGACGGGAGATCTCGGGCGCCGCGAGGACGACGGCTCGATCACCTTCGTCGGCCCCAAGCGGCAGATGATCAAGTCAGGAAACGAAAACATCTATCCCGCAGAGGTCGAGGGCTGTATCCGGCGCATGCCGGGAGTAGTCGACGTGGCCGTCATCGGTGTGCCCGACGAGCGCATGCGGCAGTCCGTCAAAGCCCTGGTGATCGCCGAACCCGGCGCCCGGATCGATGCGGCGGCGATCGACGCGCACTGCCTCGCTCATATCGCCCCCTTCAAACGACCCCGCCACGTCGAATTCGTCACTTCACTGCCCAAACGCAACGGGCAGATCGATTACAGGCAACTCGATGAGGAGTACGGCGGGGGTGGCTATCCGAGTTCGGTCGCCACGCCCGAGGTCACCACTACCGAGGTCGGCGGTAACCGGAATGGGTAAGGCTGCGATCGCCGGCGTGGGCGCCACCCGCTTCTACCGACGCGGTGAATCCGTACCGCGCACAGTCCTCGACATGGCTTGTGAGGCAATACGTGCTGCTGTCGACGATGCCGGACTCACCGTGGCCGAGATCGACGGCTTCGCGTTGTATGCGCACAGCGACGAACTCGATCCGGGCAGAATCGCACAGACACTGGGGATCAAGGAGTTGACCTTCTCCGCCACGCTGACCGGCGGCGGAGGCGGCTCCGCCGGCGCCGTGGGCCTGGCTGCCACGGCGGTGACTTCCGGGCAGGCACGCGTGGTGGTCACGGTCATGTCGGTCCAACAGGCGCAGCACCGACTCGGCGCGGCCTTCGCCGTGGATACCACTTCCGGCGGGGCGTACGGTCCGGGTGGGGGCGACCCCGACAAGGATTTCGTCGCACACGCGGGGCTCATGGCGCCGGGTCAGATGGTCGCACTGCTTGCGCAGCGGCACATGTTCGAATATGGCACCACGCGAGAGCATTTCGCTGAGGTGGCACTGTCTGCACGCCTCCACGCGTCCACACGCCCGACGGCGCTGCGTCGTGAGCCGCTGACGATGGAGGATTACTTCTCCGCGCGGATGATCTCCGATCCCCTGTGTCTGTACGACTTCTGCATGGAGTCCGACGGCGCGGCTGCGGTGGTGACGGTGTCCGCTGAACGGGCGCGGGATCTGGCGCAGCCCGTCGTCGACATTCTCGGTGCGGCGCACGGCGGCCCCGGTCGCTGGGGAAAGGCGTTCACCTGGATGCAGATGCCACAGGAATACTTCGCGTCTTCCGGTCACCGGTCCATCGCCGCACGGTTGTATCGGGCGGCCGGTGTGGAGCCGGACGACATCGACGTGGCCGAACTGTACGACCATTTCACCCCGGGAGTGATCATGCAGATCGAGGACTACGGCTTCTGCAAGATCGGTGAAGGTGGGTCGTTCGTCTCGGACGGATCCATCCGGTGGCCTCACGGGCGCCTCCCGGTCAATACGCACGGGGGCAACCACTCCGACGCATACATCATCGGCATGACTCATGTGATCGAGGCGGTGGAACAGATGCGCGGCACCGCCGTCAATCAGGTCGACGGTGCCCGTCTGGCACTGGCCACCGGGGGTCCTGCCCCGATCCCGACGAGTGGGCTCATCCTGGCGGCGGCATCATGACCGATCGCCCGACACCGGCGTTGCCCGAGATGCTCGCAGTGATCAACCCCGATCACTTCAGCGAACCTTTCTGGGCGAAAGCCCGAGCGCACGTACTGGTCTGCCAGCAGTGCACGGCATGCGGAACCCATCGCATGCCGCCGTCCCCGATCTGTTTTGCCTGCCAGTCGAGTTCGTACGATTGGGACACGCTGCCGGGCACGGGCACCATCTTCACCTTCACGGTGACCCGGCACGCCTTCGTGCCGTATCTGAAGGGCCTGACTCCCTACGTGGTTGCGGTCATCGACCTCGACGGCGCACCCGGGGCACGTCTGGTATCGAACATCGTGAACGGGCCCGAACAGAACGTCTCGATAGGTGCGCGCGTTCGCGTGGTCTGGGACGACGTGACCGACATGGTCACCACACCGAAATTCGACATCATTCCCTGACAGAACTCGATTCCCGAGGACATCTGTCGAGCAACGAACGATCAGTTATCAGGAGTAACAGCAATGACGCAGAAACTGTGGGCCAACTCCGGCGATTCACACTTCCTGGAACCAGCCGACCTCTGGCAGACCAGGCTACCGGCCAGGTTGGCAGAGTTGGTTCCCCGTTCGGAGAAGGATCCCGATGGCAAATGGGAGACCGTGTTCGTCGACGGTCAGGCGTTCCGGCGTCGCCTGCCCTCCATCGCTCAGGAGGAGTTCTTCTCGGCGAGTCACCGCGCACCGGGCGCCAATAATGTCGATCTGCGTGTCAAGGACCTCGACGAGGAGGGTATCTGGGCGGAAGTCGTCTTTCCCTCTCTCGGGATGTGGGCGTCGTCGTTCCGTACCCCCGAGGTGCTCCGCGAAGCCGTGCGGGTCAGCAACGACTGGTCCGTCGATACACTCCTGTCGGCCTCCCCTCGCTTCATCGCGACGGCCCAGGTGTCCACACTCTCGATCGACGACGCGGTCGCCGAGTTGCGCCGTTGCGGGGAGCTGGGATTCAAGGCGGTGTTCCTTCCGGTAGCCCCGCACCCGAATCAGCTCGACTACAACCATGACGAGTGGGAGCCTTTCTGGGCCACCGCCGAGGACATCGGGATGGTGCTCGCGTTCCACATCGGAACCGAACCGATCGACATGTCGACCGGTGGGGCGGTGGGTGTCGCCTACCGCGGACCGGGTGGAGCGGTTCTGAACTACACCGAGACCACGTTCGGTGGTCAGCGGGCCGTGATGAAGCTCGTCGCGTCCGGCGCACTCGATCGGCACCCGAACCTGAAGGTGCTCATTTCCGAGGGCGGGGCGACGTGGGTGCCGTTCCTCGCGGACCGGATGGAAGAGGGATACCGACAGCACTCCACGGTGGTGCGCCCCAAGCTGAAGCGCTCGCCCAAGGAGATCATCTACTCACAGATCTATGCCTCGTTCCAGCACGACGAGTCGGCCGTCAAGGCGATGACCGCCATGGGATACGACAAGGTCATGTGGGGCAGCGACTACCCGCACATGGAGGGAACGTACGGCCACACCCAGAAGACGCTGCACCACTTGTTCGACAAGGAAGATGCAGCCACCCGCGAACGCATCATGTTCGGCGTCTTCAACGAACTGTTCCCCGACACTCCGGCACCGCCGGCGGTCGGCACCGAGCACCCCACTGCGGCAACCCGGTGACGGGTCACGCGGAAGGTACGAACCATGGATGACAGCAGCCTCTACGATCTTCCCACCGAGTTCTTCGCCGGTTTCGCGGCCGCCGCTGGATACTGCGACGCGCAGTCGATTCTTCCCGTCGACGATCGGTATGTCTGCCATTGCAGTTGCGGTCGATGGGACCTGACGGCCGCCAGTCGCGACGAGGGCCTGGCCCTCGCCCGCGCACACACCCAGGCGACTTCGGCATGATCGCCTCGAAGTCGGTAGTGCTATCTCAGAGGAGACACCTGTGCCCGATGCAGTAATCGTCAGCGCGGTCAGAACCGCGATCGCCACGGCGCGCAAAGGTACGCTCTCCCGTACCTCCGGCGAGAAGTTGGCCACCCACGTCGTCCTGGAAGCCGCTCGTCGGTCCGGTATCGACCCGGACCGGTTCGACGATGTGATTCTGGCCGAATCACTCTATGGCGGCGGCGATCTCGCCCGGTACGCCGCAGTGGCCGCGGATATGCAGTCCGTTCCGGGACAGGCCCTCAACCGGCATTGTGCCGGCGGCCTGACGGCCGTCGGATCAGCTGCGGCAACTATTCGCGCGGGCATGGAAACCGCGATCATCGCCGGAGGAGTCCAGTCGTCCTCACTCGCGCCGCGGCTGACCTGGCCGACAACGGACGAGGGACTGTCCGAATCGCGGATGCCTGCCACCTTCCCCTACACCGAGGACGCCACCGACGACGTTGCGCTCTCGGTGGGCTGGAACACCGCGCGGGAGGCCGGGTTATCACGCGAGGAGATGGACGCGTGGGCACTGCGATCACATCAGCGTGCTCTGGCGGCAATCGATTCGGGAGTATTCGTCGACGAGATCGCGTCGATGAAGGTGACCCGGCCGGATGGCACAGTAGTGAATTTCGAGGTAGACGAACACCCCCGCCGCGACACCAGTCTCGAGAGGCTGGGAAGTCTGAAGCCACTGCATCCCGAGATCGACGGGTTCTCGATCACCGCCGGCAATTCGAGCGGGGTCAACGATGCTGCGGCGGCCCTTGCGATCGTCAGCGAGTCCTTCGCGGCTGAGCAGGGGCTCGAGCCGCTCGCGGTAGTTCGTTCGTGGACCGCGCTCGGTGTCGACCCGGGCCGAACGGGAATGGCTGCCGTCGAGGTGATTCCGCGGGTGCTCGAACGGGCCGGAATTCGGGTGTCCGACGTGGCCTTGTGGGAGATCAATGAGGCGTTCGCCTCTGTTCCGATGGCGGCGTGCAAATCCCTCGGCCTCGACGAGGACACCGTCAACATCTACGGAAGCGGTTGCAGTCTGGGACATCCGGTCTCCGCCAGCGGAGCACGCATGCTCACGACACTCGCTCACGAGCTGCACCGCCGAGGCACCGGGATCGCCGTCGCGGCGATGTGTGCGGGTGGCGGGCAGGCGGGCGCAATGGTGATCGAGGCATGTTGAGCACTCACGACACACCGAGCACTCACTACATACAAGGGAGATCGTCGTGGAACTGAAGGGCGCTTCGGCACTGGTAACAGGGGGTGCGGGCGGTTTCGGTTCCGCAACCGCCCGACGTCTGGTGGAGGCGGGGGCGCGCGTCGTCATCGCCGATTTCGACGCCGATCGCGGATCGGCACTGGCGGCGGAACTCGGTCCCTCGACCACGTTCGCACATACCGACGTCACCGACGACAGTTCCGTGCAGGCGGCGATCGATGCGGCCCGGGAATTGGGTCCACTTCGCGTCGCGGTCGTGGTTCACGGTGGTCCGGTCGCCGGTCGCCGGATCGTCGATCGAGAGGGAAAGGCCTACCCTGCCGCAACTTTCGCTCGTACCGTCGACATCTTTCTCACCGGCACCTACCGGGTGCTCAGTCTCGCTGCTGCAGCCATGTCGCACAACGAACCTGCAGAATCGGGCCAGCGTGGGGTCGTGATCACCACGGCGAGCATCGCCGGATACGAGGGCCAGGCCGGGCAGTCGGACTACTCGGCAGCCAAGGGTGGTGTCATCGGACTCAATCTGACAGCGGCCCGAGACTTGGCTCCACTGGGCATCCGGGTGGCATGCATCGCCCCCGGGACCTTCTACACCCCGGCGTACGGCATGCCGGAGGAAGAGGCCCAGGCCAAATATGGACCGACGGTTCCCAATCCGAGGAGGATGGGGCGCGCCGACGAATACGCCCGCCTGGCCGTCCATATCGCGGAGAACGACTACATCAACGGCGAGGTCATTCGTATCGACGGCGCGCAACGGTTCGGCATCAAGTCGCCGAACGCTCCGGCGTCTGCTCCGAGTAGAAGCTGAGGATGCCGCGCACGTGCAAGCGCGCGGCACTCTCGGCCTCACGGGCATTGGACGCCTCGATCGCAGTAAGAATCGCCTCGTGAGCATTGACCACCGGTTCGTCCAGCGCACCGGGAAGCGCGGACATCGTCCGCGTGATCAGGGTGAGCTGGGCGCGGATCTTCGAGAGTTCGTCGCTGATCCGTTTGTTCCTGGCACCGGTGACGAACAGCTCGTGGAAGACCTGGTCGTGCTCGAGGTGAGCGGAAAGATTCGAACCGTGCACAGCCTCCGCGTGGGCCTCGAAGGTCTCCCGGAGGCGCGTTTTCTCCTTGGGCGTCATCCGCTTTGCCGCCAATCGCGCCGCCATGCCTTCGAGTGCTTCACGGAATTCGAAGAGCTCCGCGAGATCGTTCGGGCGACCCGCGAGAACCTCGGCGCCGCGTCGCGGAGTGACCGTGACCAAGCCTTCGTTCTGGAGTCGGTGCAGGGCTTCGCGCGCCGGTGTCCGGCTGACATTGAGCTGGCGGGCGAGCTCGGGAACGCTCAGACGCGTGCCCGGCGCAAGATCGCCGGAGAGAATCGACTCACGAAGCGAATCCACGACGCGGTCGAGCAGGAGACCGCCTTCTTCGATCGGGTTGACGCGAAGCGTGGGCCCATTGGGTTGGGGCATCGAACACACCTTTCATTTTCTCTCGGTCAAGACTCCGGGCCGGACCGGCGCATGCCCGCTTGGTCGCTGCTCAGACGGCTCACTGTAGCGAGCCTTGACCATCGACATGTCATCCACGACTGCTAAGGTCTATTACATGTTACATGCAAAAAGCGAATCGCAGCGGAGCATTCCGGGGCTCGGCGCGTCGTCGGCGAGAACTCTGACCGCGGAGTTCGCGGGTCATGCAGCGAGCCAGCCGACGAAGGTCGCGGTGGTCGACGACAATCGGACCGTCTCGTACGCGGAACTTGCAGAGCTGACCGAGGAGTGCCGGCAGCGGCTCGTGGAATACGGCATCGGCCGCGGCGACGCCGTCGCGTGGCAGCTACCGAACTCGGTGGAAGCTGTCGCCCTGTTCCTCGCCTGTGTGGACCTCGGCGCCGTCGCGGTCCCGATCGTACCGATCTTCCGCGAGAACGAAGTGGAGTTCATCTGCGCCCAGACGCGGGCCGCAGTGCTGATCGTTCCGGCCGAGCATCCACGAGTCGACTACCCTGCCCTGGCACACACGGTCGCCGGACGAGTGGACACCCTCCGAATGGTCGGCACCGTCAGCCTGGGAGAACCTCGGCCGTTCGGCACCGGAACCACTGCCTCCGGACGGAGCCCGATCAACGCGAGCGAATCCGCGAACGCCGACGAACGCGTCAGCGTGATCGTCTATACGTCGGGCACCGAATCACGCCCCAAAGGCGTGATGCATTCGCAGCACACGCTGATCTACGACTCCGACTCGATGTGCCGGTACCTCGACATGACCGCCGACGACGTCTTCTTCATGCCCTCGCCGCTGTCCCACATCACGGGACTGCTCAACGGCATCATCGGCCCCGTTCTGCTCGGCGCCACCGCCGTGCTCCAGGACAAGTGGGATCCGGCCCGCGCCCTCGAACTCATTCGGACTCACCGGTGCACGTACTCGGTGATGGCGACCCCGTTCCTGCAGCAGATGTTCGCGCGGCCGGATGCGGCCGACGCGCTGCAGTCGTTCAGGTTCATCCGGTGCGGCGGCGCCGATATTCCGGCGACACTGATGGACACCGCGGCCCGGTTCGGAGTGACAGTGCTCCGCGTCTACGGCCTTTCGGAACTTCCGACGCTGACATGTACGCACCCCGATTCGTCGGCAGCACAGCGAGCAGGCACCGACGGGCGGATTCTCGAGAACGTGACACTGCGAATCGTGGACGACGCAGACCGGGAACTCCCCCCCGGCGCCGTCGGGCACATTCTCGCCAGTGGACCCGAGATGTTCCTCGGCTACGTGGATCCCTCACTCGACGCGACGGCATTCACCACCGACGGCCTCTTTCGTACCGGCGACCTGGGAACGCTGGACGCCGACGGATACCTGAGAATCACGGGCCGCGCCAAGGACGTCATCGTTCGAGGGGGCGAGAATCTCAGCGCACTGGAGATCGAAGAGGCACTGCGCGAGCACCCGTCGATCGTGGATGTCGCCGTCGTCGGCGTACCGGATGACGTGATGGGACAACGCGCCTGCGCGTTCGTCGTCACCGCCGACGACGCGGCAATCACCATTGCGGACCTGCGTGCCGCCATCGTCGGTGCCGGACTCGCCGTCCAGAAAGCACCCGAGTACGTGCTGCGCGTGGCCTCGCTGCCGAGAACGCCCAGCGGAAAGGTGCGCAAGAACGCCTTGACCGCCGAGTTCGCCGAGCGCACCACATCAGTCCCCAGGACAACCGATCACGGAGAGACCGCATGACAACCGACTCGCAGCAGACCACCACCGAGGACGAGGTACTGGTCGATTTCGACGAACACGTCCTCACCGTGACCATCAACCGGCCGCGCGCACGCAATGCGATCAACGAGAACGTATGCCGCCTTGTGGGATCCGCACTCGAGAGAGCAGAGGAGGACCGCGATGTCCGGGTCGTCGTTCTCACCGCGGCCGGCGACCTGGCATTCAGCGCCGGTGCGGATCTCAAGGCACTTGCCGGCGGCGTGCCGGTGGTCCCCGAGGGCGAGCCCTGGCAGCGCTGGGGTCTGGCCGGGGTGGTCGGGCATTACATCAGCAAGCCGATCATCGCCGCGGTGAACGGTGCGGCGCTCGGCGGCGGAGCGGAGATCGCACTCGCCTGCGATCTCATCGTCGCGGCGCGATCCGCGTCGTTCGGACTTCCGG
>NZ_JBAQEO010000368.1:0-22057 GCF_049286785.1 Rhodococcus sp. (in: high G+C Gram-positive bacteria)
TTCGACCACGCGTAGTCGGCGTTCGTCTCGATCAGTGTTCCGCGCACCCAGTCGAGCGGGGTGTCGGGTAACCGGTTGGGTGGGCAGAGCCGATTCTTCTCGGCGAGGTCCCGGCCCGTCGCCTCCAGGAAGCCGATGAGCGCGGCGTTGAACGGGATGAGCCCGGTGCGGATGGGCTGCAACGTGATGAGATCCGCCGCGAAGATCGGGATGCTCGGTGCCGGATTCAGGCCGGGGGCGGCGCAGTGCACGTGCAGCTGGCCGGGATCGGTCGGGACGGTGCCCCCTTCGAGCACGACGGCGCCACGTTCGATGCGCCGAACGTGCCCGAGTCGTACGACGTCGCCGATGCGCGTGAGCTGCGCGAGTTCGGCCGTGCTCATCGTCGGCGCCTTGTACATCGTGGGCGCGACGTGCCCGTCGACCCGGAGCAACTGGCCGCTCTCCTCGAGCCGATCGAACAGGTCCTCCAGCGACGTCGACTGCGCGGCGGCCTCCATCTGGAGGGAGAGACCTGCGATCAGGTTTCCGACCAGTTCACCACCCTGCGCGAAGTACCGATTGCGAAGCCAGGCTTCGCGGGGCTTGATCCAGCGGATGGCGTCCGGTGCCACTCCGATCTGCAGTAGCCACAGGCATGCGTCCATGGCCGTCTTGCCTGCGCCGATGATGACGTAACGCCCGGGCGGGTCGGCGACGTGTGCGAGCGCGTTGACGGGGACGCAGCGCACTCCGGGCTCGACGTCGAACGGCGGCGGAAAGGTCGCCGGTACCGCAGGCTCGAGATAGGTGGCGTCCACCAGTGCCTTGCGGACCTCGACGTCGTATCGGTCACCGGACGTGCGGGAGAGCAACTGGTGATCGCCGACGTACTCGCACATCGGGAAGTACCGCACGGAGCCGGACGGGAGGAGGTTTCTTCGCATGACGCGGTCGTAGTACGCGCAGATCTCGGGCGCGCTCGCCTGCTCGTACATGCCCTGGTTCAGGCCGTCGCGATCGATGGCGTCCTCGCCCAGCGGCAGCGAGTTCACGCCGTAATAGGACGACGGTTGGTGCAGTCGCACGAACGGGTAGGCCTCGTTCCAGTGCCCGCCGGGCGCGTGGCGACGGTCCACCATCACGACGTCCGCGTGGGAGCCGGCGATCAAGGAGTCCGTGAACGCCATGCCGGCAGCACCACAGCCGACCACGAGATAATCGGTTTCGAGGCTCTGCGTAACCATCTTTCCGCCGCTCGCTCTCCCCGCCCCACCCACCATCCCACGCGGCCACCGTGCACGTCCACGGTGATCCTCGGCCGACGGTTCGGCCGGATCAACCGGTGTCGTCGCCAGCAGGCCGGGTGGTGCTCGTCGACATCGTGACCTCTCTCAGCGAACCTCGGGGAGGAAGGCGGTCGACAGACCGTTTCCGGAGCTTCCCGAGCTGCCGAAGGGATTACCGTCCGGCGGCACGATACCGGACTCGAGCGCGTTGACGGTGCCGAACTCGACGGCCGAGGTCGGGTAGGCACCGGCGAAGGCGTACACGTCATATGCTCCGGCCGCCGCCTGGGCCGGCACCACGTACGTGATCGGCTCCTCGAGCGTCTGCCCGGCGGCCAGGTCGACGTCGATGGGTCCGAAGATCGGATCTCCGGTGCTGCTACCCGGCGTGGCCACGCTCACCCACACCTGTCCCGAATAGGGTAGATCCGCGGGTGCCTCGACCAGCCCGAAACCAAACCGTTGCCTCGCCGCCTTGCCGTGTGGGCACGGGCGACTACGCCGTCACCAGGGGCCGTAGACCTGGCTGTTCGCGTCCCGCAGGGCACTGACGTAGTCGCCCCGCTCGCGTGCGGTTTCGTCCATTCCGGACGGCACTGCGAGCAAGCCGCGTATTTGGTCGATCGAGTGGAAACCCTTGCGTCCCATCCAGTCGCGCAGCCCGTCGAGCAGGACCTCCGCATAGGCCGGCCCGTGCCGCAGCAGTGCCGAGGCGGTCATCACCACGTCCGCTCCGGCCAGCAGATACCTGCTCACGTCGGTGGCGTTCTCGACGCCGGTGGTGGCGGCAATGGAAGCGCGTAACTGTCCGCGCAACAGTGCAATCCACGTGAGTGGCACCCGCGACTCAGCGGAGGTCGACAGGGTCACGGCGCGACCCATCATGAGTGTCTCGGGATCGATGTCGGGTTGCAGAAAGCGATTGAACAGCACCAGTCCGTCGGCACCGGCCTCGTCGAGACGCAGCGCCATCTCACCGATCGAACTGAAGTGTGGGCTCAGCTTCACCGCCACCGGCACAGTCACGGAGTCCTTCACCCGCGACAGCACGTCGAGGTGACGCTGCTCGACGTCGCGGCCGGTGATGTGCGGATCGCCGGGCAGGTAGTAGATGTTCAACTCGATCGCGGCCGCACCGGCGTCCTGCATCGACAGGGCGTAACCCGCCCAGCTGCCGGGGGTGATGCCGTTGAGGCTGCCGATCACGGGCACCTCGATCGCGGCAGCGGCCCGTTCGAGCAGGTTCAGATAGCGGCGGGGCCCGTGGTCCTCGATGGCTGCGTCCGGGAAATAGGACAGGGACTCGGCGTAACTCTGGGACCCGTGTTCGGTCAGAGTCGTGTTGCGTTCCGCTTCGCGGATCAGCTGTTCCTCGAACAGCGAATAGAGCACCACCGCGCCGACACCCGCATCGGCCAGCCGGCGGACACCGTCGACGGTCTGCGACAACGGGGACGCGGCCGCCACCAGCGGATTGGGTAACGTCAGTCCCAGATAGCGCGTCGTCAGCTCCATCATCGATCCTTACGGGCGTCGGCGGTGAAGTGCTGTGGACCCCGAGCGGCCATGTCCTCGTACCGGTCCCAGCGCTGAGCGATCGCCTCCTCGGCGAGCCCGAGGAGCCGGTCGTATTCGGCCGGATCGGCGTTGGCCAGCGAGCGGTACCGCAGTTCCCGGTTGCGGTAGTCGTCGAGCGGAATCCGCGGCCGGTGCGAATCGAGAAGGAACGGGTTCCGGCCGGCAGCACGCAACAGCGGGTCGAATCGGATCAGCGGCCAATGCCCGCTGGCCACCGCGCGGTACTGCTGGTCCATCCCGTGACGCATGTCGATACCGTGTGCGATGCACTGGCTGTAGGCGATCACGAGCGACGGTCCCTCGAAGGCCTCCGCCTCCCGGAAGGCCTGCAACGTCTGTTGCGGATCGGCACCCATGGCCACCCTGGCGACATAGACACTGCCGTACGCGATCGCCTGCAACGCAAGATCCTTCATCGGTAACGTCTTGCCTGCGGCGGCGAACTTCGCGACCGCGCCGAGCGGTGTCGCCTTCGACATCTGCCCGCCGGTGTTGGAATAGACCTCGGTGTCGAGGACGAGCACGTTGACGTTGCGCCCACTCGCCAAGACGTGATCGAGTCCGCCGGAACCGATGTCGTAGGCCCAGCCGTCGCCGCCGACGATCCACACGCTGCGCCGGATCAGGTGATCGATCACGCTGAGCAGGTCACCGGTGCGGGCGGGTTCGAGCTCGGCAAGGCGCTTCTCGAGCTCGGCCACCCGTTCCCGCTGGGCCCGCAGTTCCGACTCGCGTAGCTGCGGCGCCGTCAGGATGTCGTCGACGAGGTCGGCGCCCACGGCATCCCGCAGTTCGGTGAGGCGCCGCCGGGCCAGCTCGGTGTGCCCGTCGGCGGCCAGCCGGAAACCGAGCCCGAACTCCGCGTTGTCCTCGAACAGCGAGTTCGACCACGCCGGACCACGGCCGTCCGCGTTGGTGGTCCACGGGGTGGTGGGCAGGTTACCGCCGTAGATCGACGAACAGCCGGTCGCGTTGGCGACCATCAGTCGGTCGCCGAAGAGCTGGGACAGCAACTTGAGGTACGGCGTCTCCCCGCACCCCGCGCAGGCTCCCGGGAATTCGAACAGGGGCTCCAAGAATTGCGTTCCCCGGACGGTGCCGAAGTCCACCCGCGCTCGGTCGGGCATCGGCAGGGTTTCGAAGAAGGCGACGTTCTTGCGTGCGTCGTCAACCAGCGGCTCGCGGGGGCCGAGATTGATGGCCTTGGTGATCGGGCTGCCGGGTACGACGACGGGGCAGGCCTCGACGCACAGACCGCAGCCGGTGCAGTCCTCGGCGTACACCTGCAACGAGAACCGGGTGTCCGGGAGACCCACGGCGTCCAGCGGTGCGGCGTCGAAGTGCTCCGGGGCGGCGTCGAGCCGGGACTCGTCGTAGAGCTTGGAACGGATCACGCTGTGCGGGCAGACGAAACTGCAGTTGCCGCACTGGATGCAGGTGTCGGGGTCCCAGACGGCGACGAGTTCGGAGATGTTCCGTTTCTCGTACGCGGTCGTGCCGCTCGGGTACGTGCCGTCGACCGGAAGCGCACTGACCGGCAACAAGTCGCCGCGCCCGGCCATCATCTCCGCGGTAACGGTGCGGACGAACTCGGGCGCATGCTCGGGCACGACCGGTGCCGGCGCACGCGTCGAGGTGACCAGTTCGGGCACATCGATCCGGTGCAGGCCTTCCAGGGCGTGGTCGACCGCCGCCAATTCGCGCCGCAGGACGTCGGCTCCGCGGTTGCCGTACGTCTTCTCCACCGACTTCTTGATCCGGGCGATGGCCTGTTCGCGGGGGAGCACATCGGAGATCGCGAAGAAGCACGTCTGCAGGACGATGTTGATCCGCCCTGCGAGTCCTACCTCGCGGGCGATCCGGCCCGCGTCGATGGCGTACAGCGTGATCCGTTTGTCCAGGATCTGTTCCTGAACCCGGCGCGGCAGGGCGTCCCACACCCTGTCCGGCTGGTATCTGCAGTTCAGCAGCAGGGTCGCCCCGGGGGCGGCCGGGCCCAGCACGTCGACCTTCTCGAGGAATTGGAACTGATGGCAGCCGACGAGATTCGCCCGCGTCACCAGGTAGGGCGCCCGGATGGCACGCGGTCCGAAGCGCAGATGCGACACCGTCTGCGAGCCCGACTTCTTGGAGTCGTAGACGAAGTAGCCCTGAACGTGCAGGCGCTCCTCGCCGCCGAGAATCTTGATCGTGTTCTTGTTGGCGCCGACTGTTCCGTCGGAACCCAGGCCGTAGAAGATGGCACGCACGGTGTCGGGCGACTCGATGTCGAACGACGGATCGTAGGCCACGCTGGTCCCGGAGACGTCGTCGTCGATGCCGATGGTGAAGCGGCGCCGGGGGTTTGCGCGCCCGAGTTCGTCGAACACGCCGGCAACCATGGCGGGCGTGAACTCCTTGGACGACAGCCCGTAGCGTCCCCCGGACACCCGGGGCATGACGGTTCGCTCGCCGTCCGTGTGCGCCTCCGCGAGCGCCGCGACGACGTCCAGATACAGCGGCTCGCCGATCGACCCGGGCTCCTTGGTGCGGTCCAGCACGCCGATCGTGCGCGCCGTTGGCGGCAGCGCGTCGAGGAACGCCCTGGTAGGGAACGGCCGGTACAGCCGCACCTGTACGACGCCGACTCGCTCGCCGCGCTCGGTGAGAGCGGCCACGGTTTCGGCCGCGGTCTGCGCACCGGAGCCCATCAGCACCAGCACCCGCTCCGCCTCCGGGTCGCCGGTGTACTCGACGATGCTCATCTGCCGACCGGTACGTTCGCCCAGGCGCGTCATGAGGTCTTGGACCACGTCCGGCACCCGATCGTAGAACGGGTTGACCGTCTCACGCGCCTGGAAGTAGATGTCCGGGTTCTGCGCGGTACCGCGAATGAACGGGCGCTCCGGCGACAGCCCGCGTCCGCGATGTGCCCGGACCAAATCCTCCGGCACCAGCGCCCGCAGGTCGTCGTCGGACAGCGTGTCGATCGTGTTCAGTTCGTGGGACGTCCGGAATCCGTCGAAGAAGTGCACGAACGGCACCCGCGTCCGGAGGGTGGCCGCCTGGGCGACCAGCGCCAGATCCTGGGCCTCCTGGACCGAGGCCGACGCGAGCATCGCGAACCCGGTCTGGCGCACCGCCATCACGTCCGAGTGGTCGCCGAAGATCGACAAACCCTGCGCAGCAAGGGATCGGGCTGCCACGTGGATCACGGCCGAGGTGAGTTCGCCGGCGATCTTGTACATGTTCGGGATCATCAGCAGCAGACCCTGGGACGCGGTGAAGGTGGTGCTGAGCGCCCCGCTCTGCAGGGCGCCGTGCAGAGCCCCGGCCGCGCCACCCTCGCTCTGCATCTCCACTACGGTCGGCACCGTGCCCCACACATTGGGTCGGTGCCGACTGGACCACTCATCGGCCAGCTCGGCCATCGGTGACGATGGGGTGATCGGGTAGATGCAGCACACCTCGTTGAGTCGGTAGGCGACCGAGACAGCTGCCTCGTTGCCGTCCACCGTCGCGCGTGTCATTTCGGCTCCGGAAACATGTCGATAGCGTGAACCGGGCATTGCTCGAAGCACTCTGCGCATCCGGTGCATCTGTCGTAGTCGTATTTGTAGCCGTGGCCGACACCCAATTTGATGATCGCATCCTCCGGGCAGGCGCCGAGGCAGCCGTCGCACTCGAAGCAGTTGCCGCACGAGAGGCAACGTCCCGCCTCGTAGGTTGCCTCCTGGGCCGACAGGCCGCCGACGACCTCCTCGAAGCTTTCGACGCGTTCCTCGGGTGCCAGTTCGGGCTGCCGGCGCTGCGCCGCGTCACCGAAGTACCAGAGGTGCAGCTTGTCGAATGTCGCCATCGGATGTTTCGGCGGCCGCTCGCCCGGACTTCCCCGCAGCCAGGAGTCGATGTGGTGTGCCGCCTTCTTTCCGTGCCCGACACCGACCGTCACGGTCCGCTCGCTGGGCACCATGTCGCCGCCCGCGAACACGCCCGGGCATCCCGTCATCATACTTTCCGAGACCCGCACGCTGCCGTCGCGCTCGAAGACGACGCCCGGCAGCGTGCGCATGAACGCCGACTCGGTCTCCTGCCCCAGGGCCATGATCAGGGTGTCCGCAGCGAGTGTCTCGTACCGTCCGGTGGGCTGCGGGTAGCCGGACTCGTCGAGTTCCATGACCTCCACCTGCAACTCGGGGCCGTCGAAGGCGGTGATCGTCCGCAACCAATTGATGTGCACGCCTTCGCGTTCGGCGTCCTCGGCCTCCTCCTCGTGGGCCGGCATCTGCTCACGGGTGCGGCGATAGACGATCACCGCGTTCTCTGCGCCGAGGCGGCGGGCCACGCGGGCGGCGTCCATCGCGGTGTTCCCTCCGCCGTAGACCGCCACGTGGCGTCCGACCGCCGGCTTCTCGCCGGACGCGACGCTGCGCAGAAACGACACGGCATCCACCATCGTGCCGGCGTCGCAGGTCGGGATGTCCACACGTTTGGCCAGGTGCGCTCCCACTGCCACGAACACGGCGTCGAAGCGGCCTTCCTCCCGCTCGGCCGCGAGGTCTTCGACCCGGTGATTGCTGGTCAACACCACACCGAGCGCCGCGATTCGACTCAACTCGACGTCGAGCACATCGCGGGGCAGGCGGTAGTTCGGAATCCCGTATCGCATCATCCCGCCGGGCGCGGCGCCCGCATCGCGGATCTCGACCTCATGGCCGAGGCGCGCCAGATGACAGGCGGCGGACAATCCACTGGGCCCGGCACCGATCACGAGCACCCTCTTGCCACTTCGGGTGGGCGGAGGATCGAACAGCCACCCCTTCTCCCGGGCAAGGTCACCGAGGAAACGCTCCACCGAGTGGATGGACACGGCACTGTCCAGATGGGCTCGGTTACAGACGGATTCGCACGGGTGATAACAGACCCGGCCGTGGATGGCGGCGAAGGGATTGTCTGCAACCAACTGCCGCCAGGCCTGCTCGTACCGCTGCGCCTTGGCGTGCGCCAGCCAGGCCTGGATGTTCTCCCCCGCCGGGCAGCCGGCATTGCACGGGGGCAGTAGATCGACGTACACGGGGCGTCTCTCGCGAACCGGCCCGCCGCGGGGCTGCCCGTGAACCAGGTCGGGAAGGGGCGTGACGTCCCTGGCCGGTCCTGTCGGGCCACCGTAGGTGTCCTTGTTGCTGCGCTCGTCGGCAGTCATTGTCCCAGGATAGATCCGCAAGGAGAGTTGAGGAGTGCTATCACCACCCGGCGTCCGACAAAGGCTCGTCCGCAGGACGTCATTCACTGCTGCGGTAGAGGCACCAGAACCACCACGATGCTCCGGCCAGGCACAGGCCGCCGGAGCCGAAGGCTTCCACCGCCAGAAGCATCGTTCCGACTGCGGTCAGCACGACTACGGCCGTCAACTGCAGGACGAGTGCGAGCGGCATACCGTGACTATCGACCCACTCGGCAGCCCGCGCAAACCGAATGGCTCGAGTCCGCACCGGTGGCTACGTCAGTCGCTTCGATCGGAGACGTGCGAGACCAGGGATCGGGTCGCCGCGTGAGACGCGGTCCTGCAGAGGTTCAGGAGCTGATCCCTGAGGTTGGTCGGAATGGGGCCGACGGCACCCGTCTCGATCATCCTGTGCAGACGTGTGTAATAGCGCATCGGGGACAAACCGAACGTCAGGAATATCTCTTCGGCGGGTACGCCCCCGTAGGGCAGCCATTTGCATGCAGTGAGGACGTAGTTCGTCCTGTCTTGTGGGCGCATGAATCATCCTTCGCGTGCGTGCGCTCGGGAGCGGAGCGCTCCCTCATTCGTCAGCCATTCGAGAATCGAACATTCGGTGTACGGCAGATCAGCAGTCGGCGGCAGAGACCGGAGACCGGATCGATGGCGGCCGTGACGTTGAACGATGCTTCGAAGTCGCCGTTGTCGACGCGGGTGACCTCGCCGAGTGCGAGTTCCGTGTCGCCGTTGGTTGCAGCCGTGAGGACGGTGTGGATGCGCGTGCCCTGTTCTCGCTGCTCGAGGTAACCGACGAGACCTGAGCGGTCGCCGGTGAACTCGGACGCCTGCTCGCCGGTGGAGAAGACCACCGACATCGTGAAGTCGTCGGTGATGAGGTCGAGGACGCCGTCGGGGGCATCGGAGTCCATGAGGCCGAACCAGCGTTCCAGGAAGAGGGCGGTGGCGGTGGCGGTGGTCATGCTTGTGTCCTTCGGTCTGAGGTGAACGGATCGCTGGATGCTTATGCGGTGGATGATTCGACGACGCGCGCCTCGGGGTCGAAGACTACGAGGTAGGCGGCGATCCGTCCGGCGTCGGTCACGCGCGCTGTCGCGGAGAAGTGCCCCGTCACGTTGCCCGACTCGGTGACGGCTCCGTAGACGAATTCGACGTCGTCCGTGCGCGTCGCCCGCAGCGGTACGTGACGACGTTCGGTTGTGCCTCGGTTGTCGATGTACGCCCGCAGGTCGTCGGGCCCCCTGCCGCGAGTGACTGCTCCGGGCAGGGTCAGTGTGAACGCTACGTCGGGTTCGACCATGCCGAGAGCCGCGGCGGCATCGGAGCGGTCGAGTGCGGCGTAATAGCGTAGGAGGGCCAGGTTGCTGTCGATGCTCATGGTCGAAACCTAGTTGAATTCAGTTCTGGTGTAAATGGGCGATTTAAGTTTTGCGAACTGTGGTTGCACTCACACTACCTGTACTCTATCTTACTGAACTGAAGTCAACTCAACTTGCGATCGGGCAAGTTGCGACAGGCCAGCGGAGGCTATTCGTGGACCAATTGTTCATCACTCTGACCAGTGGCATCGCGAACGGTGCCGTCTACGGTCTCATCGGACTCGGGCTGGTCATCATCTTCCGATCCACCGATGTCATGAATTTCGCCATGGCATCGATGTCCACCCTTGCGATCTACATGGCCCTCAGCGTCTACGGGTGGGGTGCCGGCGTGTTTGTTGCCCTCATCGTGGCCGTGGCGTTCGGAGCGCTGAGTGGTCTCGTGGTCCGAGAGGCACTGATTCGCCCGTTGGGACAGGGCAAGCTCTTCGCGGCTCTCGTCATCACGATGGGTCTGTCGATCATCGTCGAGCACTTGATCGGGCATTTCTGGGGTGAGCAACCGCAGCGTTTCCCGCAGCTCATCGAGGGAACGCTGACGGTCGGCAACTCCAATCTCCTGCTCCAGGACATCGCGACGATCCTCATCGCGGCCTGCGCGGTGTCCGGGATCGCGTATCTGTTCAAGCGCACCCCACTCGGCTCCGCGATGCGCGCGGTCGCCGAGTCGGCCGAGACCGCCGAGATCATGGGTATCAACGCGCACAAGGTCGCGCGGATTGCCTGGGCTCTCGGTATGGCGCTTGCGGCACTTGCAGTGTTTCTCTATGCGCCGAAGACCGGTGTCACTCCGGTGATCCTGGCTCCGGTTCTCTTCCGGGCCTTCGCCGGCATACTTCTCGGCGGACTCACCAGCATGTACGGCGCCGTCGTCGGCGGACTCATCATCGGCGTGCTGGACAACCTCGCCGCCGCATACATCTCGGCCAGCTTCCGCGACACGTTCGTATTCAGCATCGCGGTGCTCGTCCTCCTCATTCGACCTCAGGGCATTTTCGGCCGCCAAACCTTCGAGAGGGTCTGAAACCATGACCACGACACAGATCCCGGACCGGCGCACCTCTCGGAAAGGTCAGCGGCTGTACTCCGTCGGCCAGCTCGTCGGCGGACCGCTCGCCGCAGTGCTGACGATCCTCGTGCTATCGGCGGGAATCCTGCCCGGCTACAACGTGTACACGGTCGGGCTGGCCGCTGTATACGGCCTGATCGTCCTCTCCATATCGCTGCTGGCGGGCTGGACCGGCATCTGGTCGATCGGACATCCTGCGATGGTTGCGATCGGCGCGTACGCGACCGCATACGGAAGCGCTCATGGCTGGGGGATCGGTTTCACCGTCGTACTCGCGGTCGTCCTGTGCGCAGCGACGGGTGGCTTTCTCGGATTCGTCGGTTCTCGGTTCTCGGTCTTGTACGTCGCACTACTGACGCTCGCGTTCACGCTCGTCGTGCTCGAGATCATCGGCGCGTGGAAAAGCGTGACCGGTGGCGACCAGGGTGTGCCTGTCGATACGTTCGATTCGCCTGTCGGTGAGCTCATTCCATCGTCGGACGAGGTCGTCTACCTTGCTGTCGCGGTACTCGGCGTAGCGCTGACAGTGTCGGTCCTCGTGCGTCGCACCACCGTGCGGATGCGCATGGTCGCGGCGAAGACTCACCCGCTCGCGAGTAGGTCGATCGGCATCGCGCCGGAACTGCAGTCGAGTCTCGGGTTCGCGATCAGCGCAGGAATCGCGGGTTTGGCCGGCGTGCTCCTGGCGCTGTTGTCGGGCTTCGTCAGCCCTGAGGGCTTCTCGATGGTGTTCGCAGTCAACCTGATTGCCGCGACGGTCCTCGGCGGTACCGGCAGCATCGTCGGTGCCGTCCTCGGTGGCGCATTTCTGGCATTCGCTCCCACACTGGCCTCGTCATTCTCGATCGATCAGCCGTATCTCATCGGTGGCATTCTCATCCTGACCCTGCTGTTCCTGGCAGACGGCATCGTGCCGACCGCCGCGTCACTGCTGCACCGGTTCGCCCCGGCGACCCGAGCGCTGAGTCATCGACCTCTGCCGACGCTGCCCGCGGAGGAGGCCACCGGTGCCGACGATCGCGACAGCAGCGTCGACTCCGAGGCGGAGCCGATTCTGAAGACCGAAGGCCTCGGTGTGCGCTTCGGTGGCCTCCAGGCGGTTGATGCGGTTGATCTGCAGGTACTTCCAGGTGAAGTTCTCGCCATCATCGGCCCGAACGGGGCCGGCAAGACGACGTTCGTCAATGCACTGTGCGGCCTGATCGGGGGCGGCGAACTCACCGGTACGATGGAACTCGGCGGTAAGGAACTCCACGCCGTGCGCGCCACTCGTCGCCGATCGCTCGGCCTCGGCCGCACGTTCCAGCACGCCGAACTCTTCGGCGAGCTGACGGTGCTCGAAAACGTCACCGTCGTCAACCGCTGGGGCAGGAAGTCCGATCGGGAAGCGGCGCTTCGAGTTCTGGAGAGTGTCGGCCTGGCCGAACACGCGCATCGGCTTCCCAAGGAATTGCCGTTCGGTCTGCAGAAGCGTGTAGACCTGGCCCGTGCGATCGCGGCGCTCGCCGACAATCCACGCCTGATCGTGCTCGACGAACCGTTCGGTGGTCTCGACGTGGACGAACGTCAGACGCTTGCTCTGCACATCCGGCGGCTGTCGGCGTCGGGCACATCGGTGGTGATCATCGATCACGTCCTCGACGATCTGTTCGCCGTCGCCGATAGAGTCGTGGCGTTCGACTTCGGTGAACTCATCGCCGACGGCACTCCGGACACGGTGCTCCAGAACCAGAAGGTCCGTGATTCGTACCTGGGCGGCGTAAATTCCGATCTGGTTGCGCCGGAGGTCGACTGTGCAGGGACACCGATGATCGCGGTGCGCGACATCGAACATCACTACGACGGCGTGCGGGCGCTCGAGGGCATCGACCTCGACGTCCACGCCGGCGGCATCCTCGGTATCGTAGGCGCGAACGGTGCCGGCAAGAGCACTCTGGGACGAATCCTGCATGGCGACATGCACGCCACCGGAGGAACCCGGGTACTCGGTGCTTCGGAGAAGCTGCGCATCAGCCTGGTGCCCGAGGGGCGTGCTCTCTTTCGGACGCTGTCGGTTCGCGAGAACCTCGAGGTCGCCGCGTACGCCGTCGGCATTTCGGGCCGAAAGCTCACCGAACGACTCGAAGAGCTGCAGGAGTGGTTGCCGGAACGAGTGCGCACCCGGATGAGCATTCCGGCCGGCTCGTTGTCCGGAGGTGAGCAGCAGCTCGTTGCGATCGCCCGCGCGCTCATGGCCGATCCGGAGGTGCTGATACTTGACGAACCGGCCCTGGGTTTGTCCCCGGCGATGGTCGACGAGGTCTATTCGCAGATCAATACCCTTGCATACCAGGGCATCACGACGATTCTGCTCGACCAGTCGCTGGCACGCGCTCTCGGCGCATGCACCGATGTCGTCGTGCTCCGTCAAGGTGCTGTCGTCGCGCGCGGCAACAACCGCACCCCGGGCTTCGACCGGATCGCCGAGGCAGCGTACTTCGGCACGGAGATTGCCGAGCCAGCTCACGAGGTTACTCACTGAGCGCCGTGTCCGGCTTGATCTACGCAATCGGACTGTGAGAAAGGACAGTGAATGACGAACGGCTCGAGAAGATTTGAGGGCGCGATCGCTCTGGTCACCGGTGCGGGTTCCGGGATCGGGGCGGCAGTGGTGCACCAACTCGCGGGAGAGGGTGCGGCGCGCGTGTACGCGCTCGATGTCAATGCGGACGCGCTACGTCGACAGTATGGAGACGAATCCGAGACGACGGTGTCGCGGGTGGTCGACGTCTCATCCGCCGCCGACGTCAACGATGCAATTGCCGCTGTGCTGGAAGCGGAAGGCAGACTTGATGTGGTTGTCCACGCGGCCGGGATCGACGATCCTGAGAGCAAGAAGGCCATAACCGAGGCGATGGCGTCGAACAGTCCGATCGACGTCACCGCGAATCTTTCCGACACGCAGTGGCGTCGGCTGATGGCGGTCAACCTGGACGGGACGTTCCATGTGGTTCGCGCTGCGGTACAGGCGATGAAGCCGAAGGGTGGCGCGATCGTCGTGATCGGCTCGTCGTCGGTATTCGACACCCTCACCGGGTATCCGCACTATGCGGCCTCGAAGGCTGCGGTGCATGCGTTCTGCCAGGCTGTGGCGAAAGAGGTGCTGGCATTCGGTATCCGGGTCAATCTGGTCGCGCCCGGCCCGACCGACACGGGCATGGCCGCACGCACGCCGGACGAACTCAAGACCGGGTACGTCAACAACAGCATCGTGCCCTACGCCACCCCCGACGAGATCGCCGACAACGTTCTGTTTCTCGCCTCCGAGCAGGCGCGTAACGTCGTGGGCGCGGTCCTGCTCAGCAACAGGGGACGATTCACGGTCTGAGTTCGGTTCCTGCTCTTCTGCGTCCCGCCCCGTGTTTTGGGGGGCGGGACGCTGTTGTGTGTACGTGACCTCTCGGTGTGGGCGGATTCCATTGGTCGTCGCAACACCTCGAGGATGAGGAGCTGGGATGGTGGTTCGTGAGAGGGCGGCGGAGGAAATCGTGCCGGAGGTCCGCTGGATCGTCGAGGGCTGGAACCGCGTGGGACCGGGGTGCGGAGTCGGCCCGTGGCAGCATGGGACCAGCGAGAACACCACCAACGGCGCGTTGCGCCGGTACTTCCCGAAAGGCAGAGGTCTGAGCAGACACCGTCGCGCCGACCCGGTGAACCTGAGGTGTGGAGTGGGTTCGCACCTCCGTATGCGACGAACCGATGCCGCATGCGGATGTCTCGAATGCAAAGAAGCCGCACCCGGGAGGGTGCGGCTTCTTTGCGTGTGAGCCGGTTGTGCGGTCGATTCAGTAGGGGGACACGAAGTCTCCCTGGGCGACGAACTCGCCGTTCCGGACCTCGACGCGGACCACCGCGTCGGCGCCGAGGTGGTCGTTTTCGCTGAACTCGAGCGGAGGCATCACACCGGTCTCGATCGGTCCGCTGGAGGTGACTGCGGCGGCGATGGATTCGGAGGTGATGTCACCGTTGATGCCGGCAAGTATCTGCGCGAAGGCCTTCGCCGAACCGTACGTAGCGAGCGAGTAGAAGTCGGGCTTCATGCCGGGCTTGAACTTGGCCAGTGCCTGGCGGTATTCCTCTACCGCAGGGTCGTCGGCTGTGGGTGGGAGTGTCAGCGACACGGCGCGGAAACCCTCTGCGTTGGCACCGGCCAGGTCGATGAGGCCGTTGCCGACGGTCGGGGAGTACCCGTAGCTGCGGGTCTGAACCTTCTGCAGCGCCATCTCGTTCAGGTACGCGGCTGCCTCCTGGATCGGGAGGATGACCAGGACGGCGTCCGGTGCGGAAGAACGGATCTGAGCGACGAACGGGCTGTAGTCGGTGGTGCCGAGTTTGACCTCGATGGTCGACACTTCCGCCCCGCCCTTTTTCAGTTCGGCGGTGGCGACGTTCCCGACGTTGACGAACGCAGCGGGATCGTTGCGGATCACGGTGACCTTCTTGGCGCCGTCGTCGAGTGCCCACTGCGCGGCGCTGAGCGCCTGGTCCTCATAGAGGGTCTGGGTTCCGAACAGGCCGGGCCGCGCCGGGTCGTACCAGGCGGCGGAACCGCCGTAGGTACCGAAGATCGGGACCTTGTTCTGCTCGAGCACGAACGGGAAGGTGGCTTCCGAGGTAGCGGTACCGTTGGCCCCGACGATCGCCAGGACCTCGTCCCGGGATACCAGCTGCCGCGCCACCTGGATGGTCTGCTGCGGGTCGAAGGCGTTGTCGACCGAGGTCCACTCGACCTGACGGCCGTTGACGCCGCCGTCGGCGTTGAGTTGGTCGAAGAAGACCTGGGTGCCCGCCTCCTGCGGAATACCACCCGAAGCTTGGGGACCCGAAAGCGGGAGCCAGGCACCGAGTTTGATCGGGTCCCCCGGTCCGCTGCCACCGCCACCCGAGCTGCCGCAAGCGGTGAGGGCCATGGTCAGCGCTACGCCGACCGCAATGAGAGACTTACGCACTACATCCTCCTTGAAGCGAGTTCAATTCAGTTAGGGTATAGGGGAAAGAGTATGTCGGCAATCACATCGGAGAATTTTTCCGCCACGACCTGTTCCAGGTTTCTCATGAAGGGAACGTCTGCATGAATACCACTGCGCACCGGCTTCCGGGCCGAACGGTTCTACTGACAGGAGCCACGGGAGGGATCGGTGTCGCCATCGCCCACCGCCTCGCTGATGAGGGGGCCGCTGTCGTCGTGACCGACATCGACGGTGATCGGTGTCGGGAACTGATCGCCGATCTACCCGGGAGCCGGCAGCATGTCGCGCTCGAACTGAATGTTGCCGACGAGGACTCGTGGATGCGAGCGGTGGCGCAGGTGACTACGACCTGCGGCGGTCTGCATGCCGTCGTCAACAATGGTGCGATCGGCAGCATCGCGACAGTGGAAGACGAAACCCTGGAGAAGTGGAACTCGGTGGTGGCGGTCGATCAGACCGGCGTGTGGCTGGGGATGAAGCACTGTGGTCCGCTCATCGAGCGATCGGGCGGTGGTTCCGTGGTCAACATGTGCTCGATTCTGGGCACCGTCGGCGGGCTGGGCAACAGCATCGCGTACCACGCCGCCAAGGGTGCGGTGCGTTCGATGTCGAAGAACGCGGCACTGCATTGGGCGCCTCGCGGGGTTCGTGTCAACACCGTCCATCCCGGATTCATCGGAACGCCTCAGTTGCTCGAGCGCTACGAGGGAACCGAACGTCATCGCGCAATGATCGAGCACACGCCGATGGGCCGGCTGGGTCGTGCCGACGAGATCGCCGGGGTGGTCGCGTTTCTCGTCAGTGACGATTCGACGTATGTGACGGGCAGCGAGATCTACGCGGACGGTGGCTGGACCGCGGATTGAGCGTGAGCGGCAACCAGGCCCGCGTGTGCCGGTACCCCCGGAATCGCCACTGCCACCCGGTCCGCCGCAGGCGGTACTGCCAGGGCGAGAATGATGCTCACGCCGTTGAGCGCACAGGACTTGAACTGACTTCAATTAGGGAGTTAGTGTGACTGCAGACACTACAGCTGCACAACGGAGGAGCACGAGATGCCAGGAATCGATACCGACGTACTCGTCATCGGCGCGGGCATGGCGGGACTGACGGCAGGTGCCCGGTCTCTCGGCCGGGGCAGTTCGGTCATCGTCGTCGAGAAGTCCACCACGGTCGGCGGGTCCGCCCAGTTCGCCGGGTATGCCTGGACAGCGCCCTCGCACGAAGTCATGGACGAGGTGAACCCCAACGGCGACCCCGCGTTGCGCCACGCGCTCGTCGATGGATTCGCCGGCGGGATCGAGTGGATCCGCTCACTCGGCGTCGAGTGCGCGGACGCCGTGACGGTCCTGCGTTACGGCACCGGCCACCAGTTCGACACGAACCAATACATCGACGAGTGCCGCAGACGGATCCGGGCCGGCGGCGAACTGCTTCTCGGAAGTACCCCTCTCGAGCTTCTCACCGAGGACGGCTCCGTCGTCGGTGCGCGGGTGCAGCTGGCCGACGGCAGCGAACGTGACATCCGCGCTCGTGCAACGATTCTCGCCACTGGTGGATTCCAGGCGAATCCCGACGCGGTGGACGAGCACATCCATCCGGCCGCGAGCGCGATGCAGCTGCGTTCCAACCCGACGAGCGTCGGTGACGGACTACGTCTGGCCGAGGCCGTCGGCGCCGCGACCGGAAAGGACCGTGCCGGCTTCTACGGACATCTCATCCCCACCGGGGTGACCTTCCGTGACCCCTCCGACTTCGTGGCGCTGTCGCTGTACTACAGCGAACACGCACTTCTGTTCAACCTCGACAACCGCCGCTTCACCGACGAGACCGTCGGCGACCACCTGACCACGATGGACCTGCTCGAGCAGCCGGAATCCCGCGGACTGCTCGTGGCCGACGAGCGGGTCTACCGCGACTGGATTACCGGCAGCTATGTGGAGGGCGCCGTGGCGATCGACAAGTTCGATCTTGCACAACGCCGCGGTGGCCGGTGTGGATTCGCAGAGAGCCTCGACGATCTCGCGTATCTGCCCGAGGAATGGGGCTATGACGGCGCCGCGATCGCCGAGCAGATCCGTGAGATCAACGGGGCAGGAAGCACGGTGCGGCCGTCCCGCATCCACGACGCTGCACCCTTGGACAAGGGTCCGTACTACGTGATCGAGGCGTGCCCGGCGCTGACCTTCCCGTTCCACGGCGTTCGCATCGACGAGCACGGCCGCGTCCTCGCCGCTTCGGGCGGAACGATCGAAGGTCTGTTCGCTGCAGGATCCGATACCGGTGGGCTCTACGACCACGCCTACGCCGGCGGCATCGCACCGGCTCTGGTATTCGCCCTCGCCGCGGCGGACCGGGCTGCCGCCGATCGCGCAGTCGTCACAGCCTGATGCAGGCCGTCGCGGTCGCCCCCTCGCTCCGGGATCCGCTTCGCAACCGGGACTTCACAGTTGTCGTCGCGGTCCAGTGCGTCACCAATGTGTGCGTCTGGGTCTTCGTCGTTGCGGTCCAGTGGACACTCACCGTCGGCGGGGAGTCGTCGACGGTCATCGCCTCGGTCCAGACGGCGCTCGCGATTCCCTTTCTGCTGCTGGCCCTTCCGATGGGTGTGTGGAGTGAGCGTGGGGCGGGCCCCATCGCGATGCGCGGAGCACTCCTCGTGCTGGCAGCTGCGGCCGTAGCCGCGGCTGCGGTCGTGGGCATCTCCGACGTCCCCGCGTGGCTGATGCTTGCCACGGTCGCCGCGGTGGGATCAGGGCTGGCGACGATCACGATCGCATGGCAGTCCCTGATGCCACACATCGTCGGCCGGCCGCTCGCGGGAACCGCGGCCATCCTCGACGGCGCCTCCTACAACGGTGCCCGCGCGATCGGTCCGATCATCGGTGGCGCGCTGTTGACTGTGACGACTTCCGAAACCCTCTTCCTGGCGCTGGGTGTCGTCTTTGCAGCGCTGGTCGTGCCGCTCGTATCGAGACGCCGCGTCGGCGCGGCGATGCCACGCTCATCGGAGCGGATGGTACCTGCGCTGGTGGCGTCGAGACGGTTCGTCCGGAATTCCGCCTGGACCCGGCGACTCCTGTACCGCCTTTCGGTGTTCGGTGTTCCCTCGAGTTGCCTGTGGGCCCTTCTTCCCGTGATAGCCCACGAACGGCTGGGCTTGTCGTCGAGTCAGTTCGGCCTGCTGTTCGGGCTCGTCGGGCTCGGCGCCGTGGTGGGCACCGTCGCGGTGATGCCGATTCGCCGCCGGATGACGCAGAACGCGTTCATCTGCGCGGGATCGCTCGCCTACGCCCTGGTGCTCGCCGCGGTCGCGACCGTATCGAACGTTGCCGTCGTCGCCGTGCTCATGGTCGTCGTGGGAGCGGCGTGGGTAGGAGTCCAGAGTTCCTGGATGATGGCGGCCCACGGCGCCCTGCCGACGTGGATCCGCTCACGCGTGATTGCATTGATGCTCTTGATCTTCCAAGGATGCCAGGCGGTGGGATCCATTGTGTGGGGAGCGCTCTCCGATATCGTCTCACTCGAGGTCGCGTTCGCGACGGCGTCCGTGGTAATGGTCGTCGCCGGCATCGGCGCCCTGGTCAACGGGATCGTGCCGGCGGAGACGATCACCCCGACTCTCGGCGTCTCGGCAACTCGAGCCGCGATTCCGCTTTCCCCGGTGATGGCGGAATCATGCCCGGTCCGGGTGACGGTGCTCTATCGATTGCAGCCGGGCGGAGACATGTGGTTCCGGGAACTTCGCGGGGATCTCGCACACGCCCGCCGCCGTCTCGGCGCGCTCGACTGGACGGTCGACATCGGGACGGATCGCGTGGTCGAACAGTTCGATTTCCGCGACATCGCGGAGTACCGGCGCTATCTCTCCGATCGGTTGACCGATCCCGAGAGAAGACTGCTCGAGAGCATATGGGTAAAGGCGTGCGCCGAGCATCCCACCTCGAAGATCACCTGCTCCTGAACCGTTCTGGCCGTGACGGTTCGACGGAACCAAACTCCGGAGTGCCAGTGATCTATACCGGAAGTCACCTCACCCTGTGATGTATCTCTGAACGGAGTTCTTCATGCCTCGGACCAGCCGACAACTTTGTCTCCGCTCTCGACCCGACAATCAGTTGAAGACCAGCGACCTCATCATCGCCGAGACACCGATCCCGACGCTTGGTCCCGACGAGGTACTTGTCCGCAACAGCTGGCTGTCGATCGATCCCTCGACTCGAATCCGTCTGGCGGAAGCCACACCTCGGGGATACCTACCTCCGCTCGAGTTGGGCGATCCACTGACCGGCTTGGCGCTGGGAATCGTAGTGGATTCGAACAGTGCCGATTTCGAGCCCGGAGACCTGGTCTCGCACATGTACGGGTTCCGGGACTTCGCCGTGGTCGGAGCAGGCGGTGCGACCATGGGCGGCTACGGCAGCCTGACCAAGGTTGATCCCGGGGGCTTTCCGCCCCAATGGTTCCTCGGGCCGCTCGGGAGTTCAGGGCTGACGGCCTATGCGGGACTGGTCGGTGTGCTCGAAATAGACCGAGACGACGTGGTCTGGGTTTCCGCGGCGGCGGGTGCGGTGGGAAGCATCGCCTCCCAGTTGGCAAAACTGCGCGGGTGCACGGTTATCGGGTCCGCGGGCAGTCCTGCGAAAGTCGAGTATCTCACCGAGCGATTGGGGCTCGACGCGGCATTCGACTACCACGATGGCGCAATCGCCGCTCTGCTCGCAACGGCCGCACCGAACGGTATCAGTGCATATTTCGACAACGTCGGCTCCGGTCACCTCGCTGCGGCTATAGACAATCTCGGGCAGGCCGGCCGGGTAGCTATGTGCGGGTCCATTGCGGACTACGACGCCTCCGATTCTCCGTCACCTGGACCTTCCAACCTGTTTCAGTTGATCTCCAAAGAGATTCGCATACAGGGATTTCGGGCGGGGTCGTACATGCACATGGCAGACGAGATGCGGGCCGAGGTCGGTTCATATCTGTCCGATGGCCGAATGGTCCACAGCGAGTTGGTGTTCGACGGCCTCGAAAGTGCGCCGGCCGCGTTGATCGCGATGCTGGGGGGCGAGAATACGGGAAAGACGCTGTGCAGAATCGACTCCTGAGCTGCGCACCGTGCAACATGGTCGAGAGTCGATGTCAGGTGTCGATACACAGAAGTGGCAAGTGGCCGGCTCGGCGGCCGTAGGCGTACGCGTCGGGTTCCCACCGGCGACATTCGAGCCTCACGATGATCAATGCGGTGAAGTTCGAAGATGTTGATTCACTCAGTCGGTCGAAGCCGGTATCGAGCGGATGTGGTCAACCCCAGAGAAGAAGTGGTCGCTACGATGAGACGTGTCGCGCACAGCGCGGCCGCGCTCCACCAGGACGTCGAGGTGCGCAAGGGTCTCGCAGATCGCGATCATCCGGTTGAACGAGTCGAGACTCCCGAACGGCCGACGGCGCCGGGTCCACGGTAGCTTGGCGGCAACACCGGCCGCTGTCGAGGCGGTGTTCGGCGACAGTTCGCCGGCGATCTCGTCGAAGCGCTCCTCGTGGTGCTGCAACAGTTCAGCGGCTCGTTCACGAGAACTGCCGGTGACGGCGCCGTGAGCGGGCAGCAAGCGCCGATCCGGTAGCCGACGCATCAACTCGAGCGATTCCACGTAATCCCCCAAGGGCATGCCCCACGGTCCGAGTTCGAAACCGATCGACGGCGTGATGTGCGGGAGAATGTGATCGCCGCTGAAAAGCAGACCGGACTCGCTGTCGGCAAAAACATAGTGGCCCTTGGTATGCCCAGGAGTGTGGATTGCGTCGAGAGTCCGGCCGCCCAGATCGAACGTGCCCGGTGTGATCCAGTGGTCGGGGTCCTCCCAGGACGCCGCGGAGAACGGTTCGGCAGCGGTCTGCGTGCGGAGTAGGTCGGCCAGCTCGGGGGCGCCTGATCGGTGCAGTTCCCGCAGGGACGATTCCGGCACATTCGATCCCAGCGCCCTGATCGCCGCGAGACCGGGTCGCTCCTCGTCACCGAGGTGGATACGGCTGCCCGTTGCGCGCCGAATCTCCACGGCAAGTGTGTAGTGGTCGCGATGGATGTGCGTGACGTAGACGTCCGTGACATCGCTCAGTGACCGGCCGATCTCCTCGAGACCGGAATTCAATTCGCCCAATGCGGAAGGGACGGCCCAACCGCCGTCGATGAGTACGACGCCGTCGGACGTGTCGAGGGCGTACACGTTGACAGCACGCAGGGCATCGAGGGGAAGTTGGATCGGGATGCGAAACACTCCCTCCGAGACCTGTGTCGCACCGGACCGATACCACGGCACGGAGCGTTCCGTCGTCGTCGTACTCATCGATGTCTCCTCGTCGAAACGGCTACGGTCAGCGTCCGGTCCAGACCGGTTCCCGCTTCTCCAGGAACGCGTTGACGCCTTCCTTGCCGTCCTCGGACTGCAGGGCATTACCGACAGCGAGATGCTCCATCACCATCAACGACTGGATATCGGCATCGAGACCACGATCGATGCACATCTTCGTCAGCT
>NZ_JBAQEO010000369.1:0-4782 GCF_049286785.1 Rhodococcus sp. (in: high G+C Gram-positive bacteria)
CGCGGTTCCGACCGGACGAACCGGCCGGAGATCCGCTCGTGCAACGCTTCCAATTCGGCAGCAACCAGATCGATAACCACCCAACCAGTATCTCTTACCTGTCAAGTAAGTGCCGTTGCAGTATTAAGTCCGCGGTTAGGGCCGTCGCGTCATACCTCGAAGGGGCTCTCGATGGAGAAGCGTCCAAGGATTGGCACGACGGGCGTGTCACGTTCTGCCGGTGAGGGCCGATACGCAGGGTATGAGGGGAGAAAGATGCAAAGCGATCTTGTTCGTCGCGATGATGACGTGTATCGCCTTAGCTGCGGGCTGCCAGTCGGCCAGCGAGCAAACCGGCACCCTCGAAAGAACGTCGATCCCGGCGAGTGAGGTCCCCGCGGCACAGGAAGACTCGGGTCCTGGTATGCCGACTCCCATACCGTGCCCAACGGAGCTTTGCTTCCCTGGTTCCCCGGACGGATCGATACCTCCACCGCCGGCGACGCCGACCATCGCCGGCGTGACGGCCAGTGGCATGTACGTCGAGCGGCACGACGGATTCGACCGCATCGTCTACGACTTCTGCGGCACATATACGCCCGGCTGGCGCGCCGAGTATGTCGCCGAGGCAACCGTACGCGGCCAAGAGACTTCCGCGCCGATTAATGGTCGGTCGATTCTGCAGATCTACTTCTTCGGCACGGTCTCGTCGGCCGACAGTGGGATCACCGGTTACAGCGGGCCGAATCCTTTGTCGGACCCCGCTGCTCAAAACGTTGTCGAGGTGATCCTGGCACCGAGCTACATGAAGACCACACAGTCGTTTGTCGGACTCCGAACCGATCACCCGCAGTTCCAGGTCACGAATCTCCGAGATCCCGCGAGAATCGCGCTCGACATCTACGGATAGCACGCTGCAACCCAATCCGTGAACGTTCAGCTGATCATTGGTTCCACCGTCCTACCGATCACAAACTCCTGTGGGCCCCTCTGCTGGCTCGGTCGCCCCTCCATCGGCGTGACGGCCAGCGCGCCCTCGCCATGCCCCGGTCAACGATCGATGACCGGCCAGCGATCGATAACCGCCGGTCACCGTTCGTCTCACGGGTCTCAGAACGATGACAGATCGCCAAGACCTTGGCGGCCTTCTATCGACGGCACACCGGAAATTGGCCGAGCAGAATCCGTGCAGGTCTTCGACCCGGCCACCGAACGTGAGCTTGCCGCAGTACCGCAAGCCCATGCGAAGCTGGATGCATGTTCATGCCCGAGGCGCACTATCTCAAAGTCTGGACGTTTCCGATCACCGGACCGGATGCACCAGTCGAGGCCCCCGAGCAGATCGTCGACGCGTGTCACGCCGTGGGTCGAGACCTGCAGTGCCGCTGGCACGGACTCGATACGTACATGCAGAACTGTATGTGGACAGTGTCGTTGCTCGACACCGGATACTGCCACATTGCACTCGAGGCCGGTCCCCGGCCGCGGCACAAGACTGCGGGAACCGCACAATTGAGAGGCTTTGAGTTCGGGGGGCCGCACATCGAACAGTCCACCCAGGAGCTCACAGTGCTCATCGCCGGCGAAGTGCAGGATCAGCTGGCCGGTGGTGTCCCCTTTGTGCAATGGCCAATCGAAGAACAACGACTGTTGATGGCGTCGTTTCGAGACGGACATGCCGTATGGGTGGCTCGCAGTTCTGATCGCGTGATTGCGGAAATCGGTTCGCTTTGCTCGCCATGAGCGAACCGTCAGCGACAACCGGTGAGGGATCGTCGTCCGGTCAGCGATCCACCAGCGGGACGGGCGGACACCGACCGTCAATCGAGTGCCGATGAGCACGCCGTCGAGAGACGGCAAGCTCCGCGATGCTCGTGGCCGAGCTGCAAGCGCGTCAGCAACAGGAAGTGCTTCACTGGCACGGTGACCATTGGAAACTCCCCTGTGGATATCGGAGCGCGCCAGTACCTCCGGCGCCTCTCGCGATACGTCATAGCTTGTGCCTGCGGACTTCTCATTGCAGGGTCGGTCGCAGTGGCTTCACCCGGGACCGCGTGTGCCTGCTCATGCGCTAGCAGCGAAACGCCGGAAGAAGCCGTTTCGTATGCGTCCGGAGTCTTTGTCGCCCGTGCCACCGACAAGGTCTCGGACGGGTTCACCGATACCTACGAGTTCGAGGTGTCGCAAGTGTTCAAGGGCGATGTGGGCTCCACAACGACGGTGGGCACCCTTGCGAATGGCAACGGGTGTGGGACCAGCTATCAGGTCGGGGACGAGTATCTGCTCTTTGTCTCCAGGCCGTACCAGGTTGATGCCGTCTGGGAAGGCTACGCGTGCGGCCCCTACACCGGCGCCCCGTTCGACATTCGATCCGTCACCGAGAAGGTATATGGACCGCCCCATCCTCCGCGAGAAGCCGCACCCAAGGCGGAGAGCGGCTGGCAGACCCGGACGACCGCCGGAATACCAACGCCGGTACTGGCGGTGGCTGGAGTCGTCCTGGTCGGATTGATCGGATGGAGCATCCTGGTATTCCGTCGACGGTGGTCCAGAGGAACGCACCAGCGCTAGAAGTGTTCCTCGGGTGGGTGGCACTTGAGGGATGCGAGGCTCACCAGAAATCTTTGCTTCGACGGGCAACAATCGATCTGAAAACTGAAAAACTACGTCAGACAGAGCTATGAATGAACCGGCCAAGAGAGCGGCTCCGCACGTGGCACGCACACTTCTGTGGATAGTGACCATGACGGTCACCGCTGGAGCGCTGGTGCTGATGACCGTGGTGTGGGGTCACTGGTGGCCGTCGGGCAACGCCTGGTACCTACCGGCTGCAGTGGCGCTGGCGCTGCTGTTCGCGACAGGAGCGGTATGGGGCCTCGGCTCGATCTACGTCATACGGAGGGACCGGCGCTGGGCGTGGTGGATGGTGGGCTGGCCACTCCTCGTAGCGCTCGGCGTGACGCTGGCACTAGCCGCTCGCCCAGATTTCGAGGACTCGCGCCCAGAGTTCGAGGAAACAGCTCATCAGCTTCTCGCCACTCCGGAATCCACGCACTTGAGCGATCTCAAGATCGGGCGTTTCGAGGTCGGCAGGGCCTACAACCCTCAACAGGGAGACGTGTTCTTCACCGACGAACGGTCGACGGCGTTCACCACCGAGTCAGGCTGGGTCTACTCCCCAGACGGGGCGCCGGCACCTGCATCTCGCGACGGCGAATTCACCGCCGACCATATCGACGGGCCGTGGTACCGGTATGAGCTCGTAACGACGTTCTAGGTCGGCGGCGCGCGTCCCGGTAGTGGTTCGGCTTACGGTGCGGCTCGCGACCCCGGAAGAGCTGTTGCCGTGTCCACGTGGCTCGTCGATGCCACACAGGCATGGGGCCGGCTCGGGAGTCGCTCCTGTTCGACCGTGCTCTATGTGACGAGCGCAAGACCGACGCCAGGGCCCCCATCGGGCAGCTGTACGAGCGGACTGTTGGTGAACTTCAAGGGGGTGCTGTCCCACGTCATCAGCGGGAACGCGACGTTGTCCTGCCAAGTCTCACGCAGGTTGACGACAATCGAGCTTGCGGAAGTGCCGGGCTGGACCCAGAAGGTGTCCGGGGCGACCGCTCCGACGCCCACGAACTTCGGCGTGAGTGAATTCAGCACGTTGATGTCGTGCACCCGCCGATATTCGGTCAGGTAGTACGACTGCTTTGGAGCGCTGTATCAGTGATTCCGGGATGGTGGTAGATCGCGTTGCACCAACCGCAATTTGGCTGCTGCGATTACGCCAGGGAAGAAGTAGTGGCCCTCGGGAGATTCGATCAGATCGTCATCATTGATGCCATGGACCTCCCATACGTCCACCGCTCCGCCCGTGTTGTTCATCCGCACGAACCAGTCGCGTTCCCACTCGCCAGCAGCGAGGAAGCAGCCCTGTTGCTCGGGCCCATAGCTTCCTGCAATGCCGCGAGCAGCACCCATCCGGCTGCAGTCCAACCCGTATCGGAGAATGGATGCACGGTTCAACACCGAGGTGACGTGGTAGCGGGGTGGCATTCCCAAAAGGTAACGATGAACTTGCGCGTTGCACCACATATTTGATCTCGAATCGTGGATCCTCGATCGACTGAACCGCGCACGCTGAACGACCGAGACGAATCGTCCGAAACCGTGAGCCTCCGAGCGGTTCCCGGAAGGGGATCGCTGTCCGGAACGGCACGACTGCGACTTGCCGGGTTCTGCCGATGTCGCGGGTTACGGTCGGCCGGTGAATCTCGTTGACCGGTGTGGCCCGATCGTTGCCGCCCTTGTCGGTGGTGTGCTCGCTGCCTTCGCTCTCCGCGAATCGGAGGTACTCGACCACACCATCGCTGCGAAGGACGGCCTGAGCGGGGTGCTGGTCACTCCTCAGTGGGCCGGAACCATCGCAGCAGTCGTTGCCGTCGCCGCGCTGACGGTGCTGCTGCGGTTGCGTTCCGGGATCGGCGCAGCCGCAACCGCGCTCGTGGGCGCCGCAGCGATCGGCCTGCCCGCTGTTGTGGCGGTGGCGACCGAACCGGCCCTGACCCTGAACGCGGTGGGTGCCGGCCTGATGCTCGGTGCGGCGGCGTACCCGACTGCAGGGCGACGGGCTCCACTGATTGCGCTGGCTCTCGGGGTGCTGGCGGCGACCGTGTTCTTCGGTGGGGCCTTGACCCCGGTTCTTGGACACGCTGAATCCAGCACCTGCTGGGGAAGCGAGATGATCTTCAGTCATGTCACGCAAGAACTACTCGGAAGAGTTCCGGCGCCAGGCGGTCGAGTTGTACGAGT
>NZ_JBAQEO010000370.1:0-7814 GCF_049286785.1 Rhodococcus sp. (in: high G+C Gram-positive bacteria)
GGTCGGGTGGAAGGGCCGGTCCCTCAGCTGACCGACGCCGGAGCTGCGCGGGCCGGATCCGGCACTCGCGACCCCACCTTGTCTCCCAGCCGCGCCAGCACCTCGCTGGTCGCCCGGGCGAAGTTCAGGGTGATGAAGTGCAGTCCCGGCGCGCCCTCGGCAATGAGCCGCTCACTCATCTCGGTGGCCAGATCGATGCCGATCTCTCGCACGGCCGCGCGGTTCTCCTCCGGGCCGTCGCCGGCAGCGGAGGACAGCCTCCGTTCGAGTTCCGCGGGCAGCTCCGACCCGGAGAGTTCGAGCATGCGGCGCACCGACCGCAGCGAGGTGATGGGCATGATCTCGGGAATGATCGGCTTCGCGCCCTGCTCCGCGTCGTAGGCGGCGACCCGGTCACGAAGCCGCAGGTAGTCCTCGACGTCGAAGAACATCTGGGTGATCGAGTACTCCGCACCCGCACGCAGCTTTGCCACCAGGTACCGGGTGTCGTGAGCGAGGTCCGGTGCCCGGTAGTGGCCCTCGGGGAACGACGCGACACCGACGTGGAAGTCGCCGAGGTCACGCACGAGCCGGACGAGTTCCTCGGCGTACTCGACGCCCTCGGGATGCTTCCTCCATTCACCCAGCGGGTCCCCGGGCGGATCGCCGCGCAGGACCAGGATGTTGCTGATTCCCCGGTCCGCGTAGGCGCCCACCATGGAGCGCAGTTCGTCGACGCTGTGGGAGACCGCCGTCAGGTGCGCCACCGGCAGCAGCGTGGTTTCCTCCGCGATCTGACCGGTGACGCGTACGGTGCGATCGCGGGTCGAGCCTCCCGCGCCGTACGTCATGGACACGAAGGCGGGGCCCAGACGCTCGAACTCCCGGACGGCACGCCACAAACGAGCCTCGGCAGCCTCGTCGCGAGGCGGAGAGAACTCGACGGAGAACGGGATACGGCCGTCGCGGGAGCTCCGTAGACGGTCGACGACGGACGGGGTGTTGGTCACCCATCCCTCACTGGCCCGCCCCCTGACGGAATCGAAAGTCACCCGTCAAGCATAGGTAACTGCCCGGTAGTTTCGTCCACTGCATCTGCCGGACCGTGACAAAGCCCGGTACGCAGCCCGGCCGACAGTCGCCCACTATGGTGGTGACGAGGCCTGTCGCCGCTCCCGGTGCGCACGCCAGACTTCGATCCTGGAGGCCACCCTGTCTGTCGGAACCCGCCCCACCGCACTTGCGGCTCGGGTCGAGAACGCACTTCGAGAGTTCTTCACGAGCCGGACGGATCTGGTCGAGGCCGTCGGCGGGGGATACCGCGACGCCGTCACCACACTCGAGAGTTTCGTGCTCCGCGGCGGGAAGCGGGTGCGGCCCGCTTTCGCGTGGACCGGCTGGCTCGGCGCAGGGGGCGACGAGGACGGCCCCGATGCGCGCGCCGTTCTTCGAGCCTGCTCCGCGTTGGAACTGGTGCAGGCCTGCGCGCTGGTGCACGACGACATCATCGACGCCTCCACCACGAGACGTGGCTTCCCCACAGTCCACGTCGAGTTCGAGTCCCGGCATCGCACCGGCAGGTGGAGCGGCGATTCCGAGCACTTCGGCGAGGCCGTCGCGATTCTGCTGGGGGATCTCGCGTTGGCGTGGGCCGACGACATGGTTCGTGAGTCGGGCATCGGATCGGACGCCGCGGCACGCATGTCGCCCGTGTGGTCCGCGATGCGCACCGAGGTGCTCGGCGGCCAGTTCCTCGACATCAGCAACGAGGCGCGCGGTGACGAGTCGATCGATGCGGCAATGCGGGTCAACCGGTACAAGACCGCGGCGTACACGATCGAGCGCCCCCTCCATCTCGGTGCGGCCCTCGCCGGCGCCGACGAGGCCCTCGTCTCGGCCTACCGCGGTTTCGGCACGGACATCGGCATCGCGTTCCAGCTGCGCGACGACTTGCTCGGGGTGTTCGGGGATCCGTCGGTGACGGGCAAACCGTCCGGCGACGATCTGCGCGCGGGCAAACGCACCGCCCTGTTCGCCATGGCGCTTCAGCGCGCCGATGCCGCCGATCCCGCTGCTGCCGCGCTCCTGCGCCGGAGCATCGGTACCGACCTGTCCGACGAGGACGTCGACGTCCTCCGGAAGACGATCACCTCCCTGGGGGCGGTCACCGACGTGGAGGAACGGATCGTGGCGCTCGTCGAAACGGCAAACGCCACGCTGGCGGCCTGCTCCGCGACCGCCTCGGCGAAACAACAACTGACCGACATGGCGATCGCCGCCACGCGGCGCAGTTACTGAGATAGCCGATGTCTCGCACACCGCGGACAATATCCGGGCGCTCCGACCACATCGTGGTCGTCGGGGCGGGTCTCGCAGGGCTTTCTGCTGCTCTCCACCTCAGGGGCGCGGGGAAGCGGGTCACCGTCCTCGAACGGGAATCGACACCCGGCGGCAGAGTGGGCACGTACAAGCTCGACGGGTATGCCATCGACAACGGGGCAACGGTGCTCACCATGCCCGAACTCGTCCGCGACGCACTGGCCGCCGTCGGCTCGGACTTCGACGCGACGAGCCCCGCCCTCGTGCTGAGACGCCTCGACCCCGCCTATCACGCCCGGTTCGCAGACGGTTCGTCGCTCGACGTCCACACGGACCCGGACGCCATGGTCGCCCAGATCACGCGGGTGTGCGGCAGCGACGAGGCAGCCCGCTACCTGAGATTGCGGCGCTGGCTGGGCCGGATCTTCGACGCCGAGTACGACCGGTTCATGGCCTCGAACTTCGACTCGCCACTCGATCTCGTGTCGTCCCGGGCCGCGGCCACCGACCTGGCGAAACTCACCGCGCTGGGCGGCTTCGGCCGGCTGGGGTCCCGGGTGAACCGGACGATCACCGACCCCCGGTTGCGCCGCATCTTCACGTTCCAGGCGCTGTACGTGGGCGTGGCCCCATCGAAGGCGCTCGCTGTATACGGGGCGATTGCACATATGGACACCTCGCTCGGTGTCTACTTCCCCGAGGGTGGCATGCGGTCGATCGCGCTCGCACTCGCAGACGCCTTCACCTCGGCCGGCGGAGAACTCCACCTGGACACCGAGGTGGTTCGGATCGAGAAGACCGGCAGCAGGGTCCACGCTGTGCACACCGCGACGAACGGCTCGTTCGACTGCGACGCGTTGGTTCTCACACCCGACAGCGGTGTGGTCGACGATTTACTCCGTCCCGTGACCCGGCGGCGTCCGCGGCGCGCTCGTGTGTCGCCGTCCGCAGTAGTCGTGCACGGAACGGTACCGACCGCGGTGACGTCGGGGTGGTCGGCACGCCACCACCACACCATCGACTTCGGCGACGCCTGGAAGGCCACTTTCGCTCAGATCACCGCTCGAGCCGGGCGGGGACAGTTGATGACGGACCCGTCGCTCCTGCTCACCCGGCCGGCGCTGTCCGATCCAGGACTTCTCGTCCGACGCTCCGGCCGCGAGAGCGAACCGTTGTCGGTGCTCGCACCCTGCCCCAACCTCGACAGCGCACCCTTCGACTGGCCGTCGCTGACCGGACCGTACGTACGCGAACTTCTGCGGGTACTGGAGGCTCGCGGCTACCGAGGCATCACCGATGGTTTCGTGGTGGACCATGTCGATACCCCGGCCACCTGGCTCGCGAAAGGGATGACCGCAGGAAGCCCTTTCGCCGCGGCACACATCTTCCGGCAGACCGGGCCGTTTCGCCGCCCCAACCTGGTCAAGGGGGTCGACAACGTTGTTCTCGCAGGTTCCGGCACGATTCCGGGGGTCGGGGTACCCACCGTTCTGCTGTCCGGAAAACTCGCGGCGGCCCGCATCACGGGTACCTCCGGGGCGGTGCCGGGCGAGGCGTTGCGCACAGTGGCCACGTGAGCAATTAAACTCAGTCCGACCATGGGGTGCACTCGACGACGAGTGCACCGATCACCACCCAACTCGCCTCGGGGGAGGAATCTGCACTCATGACGTCCTCTGCCCGGCAATCCAGCGTCACAGCGCCGGTGACGCCGCCGCACACCAGGCCGGACCCCTCGTGGCCCCAGCGCACCTTGGTCCGGACGCTGGCCGACTTCCTGCGCAGCCCTGAGGGACATGCGGCGATCCTCGGGTTCGCCGGCGCGGTGATGATCACATTCGGCGGGTTCGGCGCGGGTAGCGTGCGGCGCCGGGATCCCCTCCTCGAGGCGATGCACCTGTCGTGGCTGCGGTTCGGACACGGCCAGATCCTGTCCACCGTCATCGTCTGGGTCGGCGTGGTTGCCATGATCGCCGCATGGGTCCGGCTGGGCCGTGCCACGCTGGGCGGCCGGGTGAGCCTGCGGCAACTGCGGATGATCGTGCCCCTGTGGACGGCGCCGCTTCTGCTCGCGGTGCCCATGTTCAGCCGCGACGCCTATTCCTACCTGGCACAGGGCGCCCTGCTGCGTGACGGATTCGACCCGTACGCGGTGGGACCGGTGGTCAACCCGGGCATCCTCCTCGACAACGTGAGCAACGTCTGGACCACCACCACCGCCCCGTACGGTCCGCTGTTCCTGCTCCTCTCGCAGGGAATCACCTCACTGACCGGCGACAACGTCATCGCGGGCACCATGCTCCTGCGGGTGACGATGCTGCCCGGCCTGGCCCTGATGATGTGGGCCGTCCCGCACCTCGCCCGTCACCTCGGGGGCAACCCGGCCGTGGCTCTGTGGCTCGCCGTCCTCAATCCACTCGTCCTGGTTCATCTCGTCGGTGGCGTACACAACGAACTGCTGATGGTCGGGCTGATGACGGCCGGTATCGCGCTCGTCCTCGAACGCCGCCACCTCGCGGGGATCGCGCTGGTGGCCGTCGCCGTGGCGGTGAAGGCCACGGCCGGTGCCGCGCTTCCGTTCATGGTGTGGATCTGGATGGTGCACGAAAAGGAGCGGGCGGAGGCCGAGGGTCGACGGCCGGCCTCGCCGCTGACGCTGTTCGCGAAGACCGCCGGCGCGGGCTTCGCGATGTTCGTCGCCGTCTTCGCCGCCGCTTCCGCCGTGGCCGGCGTGGGCCTCGGCTGGATGACGGCTCTGTCCGGTTCCAACAAGATCATCAACTGGCTGTCGCTGCCCACCGTCCTGGCTCACGGGGTGACCGTCGGGACGTCGTGGTTCGCGGATCTGCGATTGGGCGAGGTTCTGGCGATCACCCGGCCGATCTGCGCGGCGGCCCTCGTCGCCGTCGTCCTGGCCGTGTGGTGGCGCTTTCGCAAGACCGAGCGGGACGCGATCCTCGGAATCCTCGTCGTCCTCGTCGCCATCGTGATCCTCTCCCCGGCCGCGCTGCCCTGGTACTACTCCTGGCCTATCGCCGTCGCCGCCGGTTTCGCGCTGTCGGTTCGGACGCTGATGATCCTCACAGGCCTCTCCACCTGGCTCATGCTGGTCTTCCAGCCCGACGGGTCGATCGGCCTGTATACGTTCCCGCACGTGGTGGCGGCCACCTTTGCTGCCGTCGTCGCGGCGGTGTCCCTGCAGTCGGTGGATCCATTGCGACTTCGTGCACCGAGAGCACCCGAGATCCTCCCGGAATCGACATTGGCGGGTGCTGGACCGTCAGCGGCCGATCGGTCCGCGTGACAGACCTGACGGGCGCGTATCGGTACTGCGGTGCCGTCACCGCGCAGCACGGGCGTACCTATCACCTCGCCACTCGATTGCTCCCCGCCCCGCGCCGCGCCGCAGTGCATGCGCTGTACGCGTTCGCCCGGACCGTGGACGACATCGTCGACGTGGACGTGGACGAACACCGATCGGCCGGGCAACGGACTGCCGCACTCGAGGAAATCGAGTCGCTGATAAGGGCCGGATTTGCCGGCCGACCCGCGGTTTCGGGCGTCCCCGAGTTGCGTCTGGTTCTGCCCGCGTTCCTCGACACGGTGTCGCGGTTCGACATCCCGCACGAGTATTTCTTCGCGTTCCTCGACTCGATGCGGATGGACATTCCGGGCACGGAAAACTACCGCGCCCGATACGGCTCGATGGACGAACTGCGTGAGTACATGTACGGGTCTGCGGTGGTGATCGGACTCCAATTGCTGCCGGTCCTGGGCACCGTCCGCCCCGCTTCCGCGGCGCGGGCCCATGCCGCGGCCCTCGGCGAGGCGTTTCAGCTCACCAATTTCCTCCGAGACGTCGGTGAGGATCTCGATCGAGGCCGGGTCTACCTACCGGCCGACGATCTCGCCGCGTTCGGGGTCGACAGCGAACTACTGCGACACTGTCGCCGGAGGGGCACCCGGGACCCGAGGATCGTCCGGGCGCTCGCCCACCTCGTCGCGGTCACCCGGTCGGTGTACCGGCAGGCGGAACCGGGCATCGAGATGCTCGACCGACGGGTACAGCCCGGCATTCGGACCGCCTACATCCTGTATTCGCGCATTCTCGACGAGATCGAGGAGAGCGGCTACCGGGTGCTGGAAAGCCGGGCGACCGTGCCGAAACGAACACGTCTGGCGGTGGCACTCCCCCAGTTCGCGAGGCTTGCGCTCCCGGCACGCCCGAACCGGACGGGTTGAGCGGTCCGGAACCCGGGACGGGTCAGAAACCCTTTGCCTGAGCGCGACGGATGACCTCGCGGGCCAGGTCGCCGTGGAGCGCCTCCACGGGAGTACCCGGCAGAGAATCGTCCTCCGTGAACAGCCAGCGAAGGATTTCCTCGTTGCTGAAGTTGCCGTCGTGGAGGACGGCGACGAGTCCGGGCAGCCATTTGAGCGGCTGCCCCTCGTCGTCGAAGAACAGTTCGGGAATACCGGGCACGCGGTCACGCTTGACCGCGATCAACTGATGGTCCCGCAGAAGCTGCTGTACGCGGGTAACGGCGACACCGAGATTCTTCGCCACGTCCGCCAACTGGAGGAGCGAGACGGAAGGGTCCAGGACGTCTTCACTGTAAGGGATGGCACTCACTCCCCTAACGTTATCGGGTCGATTCGCGGGCGGTTCTACCGGTCGGTGTCGCTGGCTACGATTGAGGGGCGCTGTGGCTGGGCTACACGCCTACCGGGGGTCGGAAACATGCACGATGGAGGTCAACGTTTGATCGGCGAACTGCTCGACCGGCGCTATCGGGTGGATGCCATGATCGCGCGCGGTGGCATGTCCACCGTGTATCGGGGGCTCGATACACGTCTCGACCGTCCGGTGGCCATCAAGGTGATGGATCCCCAGTTCGCCTCGGATCCCGCTTTCGTCGCCCGCTTCGAGTTCGAGGCACGTTCGGTGGCCCGGCTCGCACACCCGTCGCTCGTCGCGGTCTACGACCAGGGGCACGACCGCGATCACGCGTTCCTCGTCATGGAACTGGTCAACGGCGGCACGCTGCGGGAACTGCTCCGTGAGCGGGGACCCATGCCGCCGCACGCCGTCGCTGCCGTCGTCGGCCCGGTGCTCGACGCCCTCGCCGTCGCGCACCGCGCCGGACTCGTCCACCGCGACATCAAGCCCGAGAACATCCTGATCTCCGATGGTGGCGAGGTGAAGATCGCCGACTTCGGACTGGTTCGCGCTGCCGCTGCCGCGACCACCACGTCCAACAGCGTGATTCTGGGCACAGCCGCCTACCTGTCTCCCGAGCAGGTCACCTCCGGTGTGGCGGATACCCGCAGCGACGTGTACTCCACCGGCATCATGATGTTCGAGCTCCTCACCGGGCGGACCCCTTTCACCGGGGATACCTCGCTGTCCGTCGCTTACCAGCGGATCAACCAGGACGTCCCGCGGCCCGGTTCGTTCATCGGCGGGGTGCCGGTCGAGTTCGACGAGCTCGTGGCCGAGGCCACCAACCGGGAGC
>NZ_JBAQEO010000371.1:0-11195 GCF_049286785.1 Rhodococcus sp. (in: high G+C Gram-positive bacteria)
GGATGGGCACCCAGCAGTATCAGACCGTCGGCCGGAAGGAGCTTCGCCGAAGCCAGATCTGCGGGATCGCCGGCGGGTGTCGTGGTGACGGTCGGGTTCTCGGCCTGCGACTGGTAGAAGGAGGCGAGAGAGCCGCCCCCGCTGAATCCGAGGAGTACCACGCTCTCGAATCCGAGTTCCTCACGCATCCAGCGGATTCCGGTACCGAGGTCTTCGATCGCGCGTTCCATGATCAGTGCCGGTTCGTTCTGTGCGTACCGGGTGTTCATGGCCATGATCGGGAGTCCGGATTCGGCAATCGGCTTCAGCAGAAAATGCGACAGGAAGTTCGACGCCGGATGCGCCATCAGGACACCGACGGCACGATCCGACCCGGTCGCTTCTACGAGGTTGCCGTGCAGCACCGGGTAGTGACGGGTCAGACCGGAGTGGGCCTCCACCCGGCCGTCGGTGGCGGGCCGGTACGGAATTCGCTGAAAGTACTCGTCCACCCGGAGCAGTGGTTGCGTCATGCGATCGTCCTGTACTTCAGCATCATGTCGTGGTCCTCGTGGTCGAGAATGTGGCAATGCCATACGTATCCCTGTAGGTCCGAGCCCTGTAGGTCCGAACCCCCGTGCCCAGCAGCATGTCCGCCGTGCGCTCCGGGCGACCTGCCGAACCGTGCATCCGGATCGAAACCCAGTTCGTCGGCGGTCGGGAACCGGACGATCAGTCGCGTCACCGAATACGGATCGAGTCGCACCGTCTCCTTCCATCCCGACTCCCAGGGCTGTGGCGGTATCAGCGGGCCCAGGAGGTACGACTCGGCGCTGGGCGTCCAGCGCACCCCGACCGGGGGCTGCGGATTGGTCACGGTGTACCGGAAGGAGTCGAGCGGCTGCCGGCCGAGGATGCGGAAGTTCACGAGATGAATGTGAATCGGATGCGGATCGCCGGTGACGTTGATCAGATTCCACTGCTCGACGGTCCTTTGACGCGGCATCTCGATGTCGTCACTGGAGAAGCGAAGGTTGTTGAGTGTCATGATCGACGGCGGAAGCCGCAGATCGAATGGCTGACTCACCGTGAGATTCCGGAACGACTGAGGCTGCTCGACGGGCGGTAGGAGTGAGGGTTGACGGCGGCCACCGCGCAGTGTGTGCGGTACCGGTCCGGTGAACCCGCGAGCGGTACCGACTTTGAACCGGCAGAACAGCGGCATCGCAACGGCCCCGATCTGGGCGGCCTGAGCCGGTGGTTGCTCATCGTTGCGCAGTTCGACGTAGGTTCCCGGATCGAGCTGCCCGAAGTCGACGAGGATGTCGAGGCGCTCGGCCGGCGCGAGTCGTACGTGGGTGGCGGGCACCGGAGCGTCGAGTAGTCCGCCCTCCGCACCGATCACCCAGAACCGCATTCCATTGCTCAGGTAGAGATTCCACACGCTGTATGAAGCGGCGTTGATCACTCGGAATCGGTAGAGCCCCCGGTCGACCTCGAGTTCCGGCCACGCCTTGCCGTTGACCACACCGACGTCACCGACGGCGCCACCCTCCCAACGGCCTTCGGGCACGATGGGCGTGGATCGGAGGCTCTGCGCACCGTTGTCCGTAAAGATCTTCTCCTGCAGGACGAGCGGCATCTCGTGGCGTCCGGACGGGAGTCCCAGCGGATTGTCGGCGAGCCCGGTGTCGAAATTGTCACGTAGCAGGTACATGCCCGCCAAACCTGCATACACATTGGTCCGGGTGATCGCCATCGCGTGGTCGTGGTACCACAGTTGCGTTGCCGGTTGACGATTCGGGAATTTGTAGGTGTAGCCCTGGCCGGGGCGGGTGATCAACTCCGGGTGACCGTCGAACTCCGGCGGAGTCACGCCGCCGTGCAGGTGCATGGAGGTGGGCGGGTCGGTGCGGGTGGCTTCGCTCATGCCGTGCAGCGTCGTGTCCATGTCTGCCACGAACGGATGGGTACCGATCTCATTGCGGTAGTGCAGCACCGTCTCCGCGCCCGCCCGGGCCTCGATGGTCGGCCCGAGATAGTCCATACCTCCGTACCCCAGCGCCGGCGAGTGGGGAAGGTCCTGGTGGAATCGATGCGAGGTGGTGCGTGACGCGATCTCGATGGTCGATCCCGAGATCGACGGGGGGATCGGCATCGCGTCACGGAACGGCTCGAGTCGCGGCGAACGGAACATCAAGGGGCGCGGAAGCTCGGGATTCTGCGCGGTTGCCCGGCCGGAACCCCGCACCGCGGCGGGTGTCACCGCCAGGCCTGCCACGACGACGGCCCCGCGCACGAGCGCTCGCCGGGAAAGCGTGGATGTCATTCGGAGAGTGCTCCCGATCTGTGTGATGCAGGTCATGATCATTCGGTGCCGCCGACCATACCCTACCGTATGGTATGGAGAAAGAGGTTTTCGAAATCATAGAGAAAGACCAGGTGAACCCATGCAACCGCAGTTCGCGTTGATCGCCGTTGCGGCGGTGAAAGGAGTGGCGGAGGCACGTAGACTTTCTCCCGGCAACACCCATCAGGATCGCGAGGGCAGTCGATGACCGAAGTGCCGGCCCGACGGGCGGAGACCACACGTAAGCCCGGTACCCGTGCCCCTCGACTGTCGCTGGACGACTGGACGGCCGCGGCTCTCGATCTCCTCGTCACCGATGGTGTGTCCGAGGTCAAAATCTCCCGTCTGTGTGAACGCCTCGAGGTGACCAAGGGCAGCTTCTATTGGCATTTCTCCGACATCGACGAGTTGATGACCGCGGTCGCCGAACGATGGTGCGCACAGGACAACGATGCCCAGCGCGGTCTCGACGCCCTGGCCTCCACACCGGTCCGCGAGCGTCTGGAACGGATGGCATCACTTCTCGTCGAGCACCGCGCATGGTCCGTCGAACGTGCGGTGCGTGAGTGGGCACGCACCGAGCCGCGAGTGGCGGCATCTGTCCGTGCCCTCGATCAGCGCATCATGCAGTTGGTTCAGGATGCACTGCAGGAGTTGGGATTCGACGAGAGGCAGGCCAGGCTGCGCGCCGGCACGCTGGTGTACGCCGGCATCGGCTTCGTGCACGGACGCGACAGCCTGCCCACTCCCACGACGGAAGAACTTCAGATGATCATGGAGATTCTCACGACACCCATTCCACCAGTTGAATGATCACGCCGTTGGGATCGCGCATCTGGAAATAGCGTTCACCCCACGGTTCGGTCTCGATCGGTGTCACGATCGGGACACCCTCACCCTGCAGGCGCTCGTACTCGGCGTCGATTCCCTCCACGACCAGGGCGATCAGGAGCCCCTGTCCGGCATCTCCGGCGATTTCAGCCGGCTTGAAGGTCCCGAGCCCGGTCCTGAGGAAGATCAGGTTGAAGCCGACGTCGTCGCGCCCGAGCGACACGAACCCGTCGGCTGCCATTTCTTCGACGAAACCGAGATGAGTCCTGGCGAATTCCGCCGATGCGGTGGGGTCCGCGACGTTGAGTGACAATGCGCTCGAGGTGACCTTCACGGCGGTGTCCTTCCGTTGACGACAGCCCGCCGACGTTCGGCCCACGACTGGGTTTCCGGCGGGGTGGAACGTGTCACGCTCCCAGCAGTCCCTTCGCGATGTGGGTCACCTGGATTTCGTTGCTGCCGGCGTAGATCATGAGCGACTTCGCGTCACGTGCAAGTTGCTCGACGCGGTACTCGGCCATGTACCCGTTGCCGCCGAACAGCTGCACCGCTTCCATCGCCACCTCGGTGGCCGCCCGGGACGAGTAGAGCTTCATCGCCGACGCCTCGGCGAGGGTGACGTGGTCGCCGGCCGCGGTCCGCTCGATGGCGTTGAAGACCATGTTCTGCACGTTGATTCGTGCGATTTCCATTTCGGCGAGCTTGAGCTGGATGAGCTGGAACTGTCCGATCTCCTTACCCCACAACTTGCGCGACTTGGCGTAGTCGATACACAGCCGGTGACATTCGTTGATGATGCCGAGGGCCAGCGACGCGATGCCGATGCGTTCGGCGGCGAAACTTTCCTTGGCACTCGATTTGCCGTCCGACTGGCCACCCGCCTCGGTCTCCCCGAGCAGACGGTCGCGGGTGAGACGCACGTTGTCGAAGAACAACTCACCCGTGGGCGACGAGTTCATCCCCATCTTCTTGAACGGTGCACCCTGGGTGAACCCTTCCATCCCGGCGTCGAGCACGAACGCGAGTACCTTCCGGTCGCGTCGGTCGACGGACGAATCTCCCTCGTCGAGTTTCGCGTAGACGATGACGACGTCGGCGTAGGGGCCGTTGGTGATGAACGTCTTCTGCCCGTTGAGGATGTAGTCCTCGCCGTCACGGCGCACGTACGTCTTCATGCCGCCGAAGGCGTCCGAGCCGGAGTCCGGTTCGGTGATGGCCCAGGCACCCACCTTCTCGAAGGTCACCAACGCCGGGAGCCACCGTTCCTTCTGGGCCAGCGTCCCACGACTGCGGATGGTGCCGGCCGCGAGTCCCAGGCTCACGCCGAGCGAGGCGACCAGGCCCAGGCTCACTCCCGCGAGTTCGGCGTTCATGATGACGCCCATGCTGCCGGCACCGCCGAGGCCACCGGCCTTGTCTTCCTTCTTCTCCGCATCGGCGTCGGCACCGCGGTCCTTGGCGAGCGACTTCTCGAGTGCCTCGCGAGCCATCTCGTCCAGGCCGAAAGTGGCGAAGAGCTTGCGGATGATGTCGAACGGCGGCATCTCCCCGGACTCGAGCTTGTCGACGTGCGGTCGTATCTCCTTGTCGATGAAGCCGCGGATCGCGTCGCGGAACATCAGGTCGGTGTCGGACCACTCATACATGCCGGGGACTCCACTCGCTGAGAGACAAAGGGTTTCCCGCAAATATAGAACACGTTCCTGTCATTGAACAGCAGATCCGAGCCACTCGGACGTCAGCGTCCCGAGAGTGCCGTCATCTTCGATCGCCCGCGTGGACTCGACGTCGAAACCGGGTCCCCGCCGCGTCGCTACCCGCCGATCAGGCCCAGTCTCCGAGCCAACCAATCCATCTCCTTCTCCAGCCCGGCCGACCACACCGCGAAGCTGTGTCCGCCCGGGACTTCCACGTACTGCACATCCATGCCCGCGGCCTTCGCGGCCTGATAGACCTTCTGCGCGTCCGGCCGGTAGTCGTGGTCGTCGGTGCCGATCACGAACACACCGGCGGTGTCCGGGTACTTTCGCGCTGTCATCAGAGCAATCGGATCGACCTTCTCGAACGCCGCCTCGTCGCCGCCGAAGGCCTCGTCGAGAGTCCGTCGGTGATCTCCCAGGGTCGGTCCCTCCTGCCCCGACAGATCGAGGAACGTGGGGTACACATCCGGGTAGTTGGTGGCCATCTGGAGTGAACAGGTTCCGCCGTAGGACAGTCCCCCGATCGCCCACGACTTCGGATCGGGGTCGACCTGCAGGTGCGACTTCACCCACGCCGGAACATCCGTGGAAAGGTAGCTGGCCACGTTGCCCAACCTGGAGTTGACGCAGAGCGGGTTCGCCACCTGCGAGCCGGTGGCGTCCGCGATTACCACGACAGGAGCGAGACCGTGGTGTTCGGCGGCGAATGCATCCATGGTCGTCACCAGCTTGCCGCCGGCGAGCCAGTCGTCAGGGCTGCCCGGCTGACCCGCGAGCAGCACCAGTACCGGCAGCAGTGGGCGCGGATCGGTGAAGTAGGCCGGCGGCAGGTAGATCTCCGCGCTGCGCGCGCTGAACCCCGACTTCTCGCCCGGAATGGTGGCCGTGAGAACTTTCCCCTGGGTGTCCATGCCTTCGGGTGGCGTCCAGGAGGCGTCCAGCGGCCTTGCTGTCACAACCTGTTCCGTGTTGCTGCCGAGATCCTGCAACCGGACTCGTTCGAACGGCTCCGCACCGAAGGCGGTTCCCACCGTGGGATAGGCGTCGAAGACGAGGTTGATCTGCGTTGCCGAGGTCAACACCACGGCGACCGTCGCGACCACCGTCACCACCGCTGCCTTGACGGTCCTGCCGGCGCGCATCCGGGGCACGAGCAGCAGCAGTGCGAACACGCCGATCCCGATCCATACATAGATCGGAATCTCGATGGGATCCGGAAAGGGCTCGAGTACCTTCTCGACAAGGACGTACAGGACGGCAGTCACGACCGCTGCCGCGACGAGGCAGATCGGCACAGCCCATCGCCGGTACCACCGCGCTCGCGACGCGAGAAGCCATCCGCCCCCTGCCGCACCGATCACCGCGATAATCCAGGGCAGAGGCCCCGAGATGATACTGAGATCGCTGAGACGGTCCACCCGGAAAGCCTATAGAATCGCGCCGGTGACATTCATCAAGGTCTGCGGCCTACGCGACGACACTTCCGTCGATGTGCTCGTCCGGCTGGGCGTCGACGCGATCGGATTCGTCTTCGCCGACAGTGCCCGCAGGATCAGCCCGGGCGACGCCGCACCGCTGGTCAGCCGGGTCACCGGCGCCACGACCGCGGTGGGCGTGTTCAAGGGAAGTTCGGTCCAGCAAGTGATCGAGGTGGCCGCCGAGGCAGGTCTGCATACCGTGCAGGTGCACGATCTGCGTTCGCGCGAGGACGTGTCGGCCCTCCGCGACGCCGGTCTCACCGTGATCCGCGCCGTTGTCGCCGGTGATACGTCCGGCGATTTCGGAGCGGACCGACTGCTGGTAGACGGAGCTGATGCGGGCGCCGGGGTGCCGTGGGACTGGGCCGCCACGAGCCGCCCCGAGGGTGAGTGGATCCTCGCCGGAGGGCTCGATCCCGGTAATGTGCGTGCAGCCATCGACGCGACGGGAGCGTGGGGTGTCGACGTGTCCAGCGGCGTCGAATCGTCTCGCGGCGTCAAGGACCCGGCGTTGATCGAACAGTTCGTCACCGCGGTCCGCGCGCAGGGGTGATCAGCGGTCCGCGCGCAGGGGTGATCAGCAGTCCGCGCGCAGGGGTGATCAGCCGGGCATCCGGACCACGTGATCCTCGACGTCCCATGATGCCAGGACGGTCCTGATGCCCACGACCAGCGCCAACGGCTGATCGATCATCACGTGGTGTCCCGCGTCGGGGATGTCGATCATCAACGCGGTGGGGCCGAATCGTTCCCGCATGTCGGCCATCAGTTCGTCGGTGACGATGCCGTTCTCGGCCCGGAAGTAGGCGATACGGCACCTGGGCTCCGACCGGCCCAGTTGACTGCCGTCCTCGCGTGCGAAGAACCCGGGATCGAACTTCCACGACCATCCGCCCTCCACCTGCTCGAGCGACGTCTCCGCGACGTGAGCGCGGACGCACGGCACCGCCGAATCCTGTTCCGGGACGAAACGGAACCGGGACAGAGCATCGGCCCTGGTCGAATACACCTTCTTGGGACCGAACGCCTGGTGACTGCGCGCGGCTTCCTCCTCCGGCGTTCGGGCCCTGATCGGGGAATCGATCAGCTGGACGCCGCCGAGATCCTGACCGAACAGCTGCGAAGCCACATACGAAACCATGCCGCCCATGCTGTGTCCCACGAATGCCGGAGCACCGACGATTCCACCCGGTTTCGCGACGGCGAGCGCTTCCTCCGCCCACTGCTCGAGGCCGTACTTCTCACGCCGGTCACTGTCACCGTGCCCGGTCAGATCCAGGGCCACCACACGCCGATTCCCGGCCAGCATCGGGGCGACGTGATCCCACCATCTGCTGTGGGCGGCACCGCCGTGGATCAACACGATCCCGGGAGTTCCGGCAGGCCCCCATGCCCGGTAGTGCACCCGTGCGCCTGCGACGTCCACCTGACCTGTCTCGACCGTGGAGGCCAAGGCGGTGGTGAACCAGTCGGGCACGTCCGTCTGCACATCGCTCATCCACCGAACATACCGATCGGGGTGCCGAGGCCCTGACCCACCTATGGAAGGTCCAGCATTGCCGAGACCGCACGTTCGACGACGGGAAACTTGTCGGGTGCGAGATCGTGCCGGGCGCCGTCGAGTTCGACGAGTGTGGTGGCGGCGGGAATCAGTTCGAGCGCCGATCGCATTTCTTCGGTGGTGGCGAACGGGTCCCTGGATCCGTGAACGACCACCGTCGGCGTGTGCAGGGCGGACAGGTGCTCGACCCGGAGCCTTTCGGGCTTGCCCGGCGGATGGAGCGGATACGACGTCAACAGCAGTGCGTCCACCAGTCCGGGACGCTCGGCCGCGAGCATCGATGTCTGGCGTCCACCGTACGAATGACCACCGGCCCACACGGGACCGGTCGTGATATCCCGCATCACCTTCACCGCCGCGGCGATACCCTCCCGGTCTTCCGCTGCTTTCGACGGAGACGGCGGACCCGAGGCACGGCGCTGCCGGAACGGCAGGTCGAATCGCAGTACCACGATCCCCCGCTCCGCGAAACCGTCTGCCATCGCCTTCATGATCTTCGCGTCGCAATTGCCGCCGGCACCGTGCGTGAGAACCAATCCACCCGCCGCATCCCCCGCTGGGATATGCAGATGGCCCCGTACCCCGTCCCGTTCCAGCACCTCGCTCATGCCGTTCACAGTAGGGCCTGTGTCCGGCCGTTCAGCTTTTGTGATGTTTATGGAAGTAACAGCGGGGTAATGTGAATTATCAAATTGATGGGAGTAGCACATGAGCACCTCCACCGTCATATGGATCATCGTCGCGATTGTTGTCGTGCTGATCTTGATCGGTATCGCCCTGATGGCGTCCCGTAGACGCAAGGAAGCCCGCCGCCTCGAGGCGCAGAATATTCGCGCCACCGTGCAGGAACAATCCTCCGTCGTGGGACAACGTCAGGCACTGGCAGACGAAACTGCTGCCGAATCGCGCAGAGCCCAGGCCGAGGCAGACGCCAAGGCGGCCGAGGCCGAGAGATTGCAGCACGAGGCGCAGGCACAACAGAGCACCGCGACCTCGTCTCGCGACGAACTCCAGAAGGAATGGAAGCGGGCCGACACCGTCGACCCCGACGTGAAGCGGAGCGAGACGCACACGGGCGACGCTTCTGGCAGTCACGCGAGGGACACCGACGGCCCTCCGCGAGGGACCGACGCGCCGGGGGCTCATTCGAAGCCGACCGACACCACACCCACGTAGCATCAAGCATCCGGGAGGTCGGAAATGCGCATCGGGCGGCTCGTATCGGTGATCGTCGTGGTCTGGCTCGTCATCGGGGCGATCGCGGTTTTTCAGCGAGGCTATTTCGAGGATGCCTCTGCTGATTGCGCGAGCGCGGGCACAATCGCGGTGACTGTCATTGCTGGTCCACTCAATTATGCGGGTGTTAATCCGAAGGTGGATTGCGAAATTCCCCAGCCCAGTCAGTAAAACAGCCCAGTCAGTAAAAGCAGCCTAGTCAGTGGAAAGAGGAACCATGATCGTTCTGGGACTCATCCTGCTCGTCATCGGCTTGGTCGCGGGGATTTCGATCCTCACAACAATAGGTGTGATCCTCTTGGTCGTCGGCCTCGTACTTCTGCTGCTCGGTACTACCGGGCGCGCGGTGGGCGGCCGCAAGTATTGGTATTGACGATCCTGCAAGCCCGAGTGACCCTGCAAACTCCCGAGTGACCCTGTAAACCCCTCGAGGTCACTCGGGAGCTTGATCCTCGGGCTCGACGGACTCGACCTCTTCCCGGTCGGCGCGGTTGCCCTCCACACCCCTGGCCTCGCGTTCGGCCGTGATGCGCGCCTCCATACCGTCCACGAGGTCTGAAATCCTCTTGTGCTCGGGTAGCTGCTCGTTGTGGCGATCCGAATTCTCGTCCATCACACTCCTTCCACATTGCGAACTGTACCCCCGCCCGAGGCGCAAGCGAGTGCCAAACTCGTTGGCGAGCTTGAGATCACGCCGCACACCTTCGCCAATGACGCACTGCGCAACAATAATTCATTCCGATGGACGGCGCCCGGAGCGGCGAGCCCGGTGATCGATTTCGATGCACAATCGACACCGGCTCGTGGGAAAGCGCCGCCGGCAACTCGTACTCTGGACCGGGTACCGCCCGAAGGAGGACCGATATGCCGACAGTCACCACCCCGCACGTCTATGTTCATCGCGCCGGCGATCGGCTGAAAACCAAGATCTCGTGGCTGGATTCAAAGCATTCGTTCTCCTTCGGGCAGCACTACGACCCCGACAACACCCATCACGGATTGCTCCTCGTCAATAACGACGACACCGTCCTTCCCGGTCAGGGATTCGAGACGCATCCGCACAAGGACATGGAAATCGTCACCTGGGTGTTGCGCGGATCCCTTGTGCATCAGGACTCGATCGGACACTCCGGCGTCATCTATCCCGGCCTTGCGCAGCGTATGAGTGCGGGCAAGGGCATCAGGCATTCGGAGAAGAACGACAGCTGGCGGCTGGGCGGCGAGCAGCATCACGAACCCGTCCGTTTCGTTCAGATGTGGGTGGTTCCCGACGAGGTGGGCCTCACTCCGAGCTACGAACAGCTCGAGATCGAGGACGAGGTACTGAAGGGCGGATTGGTGTCGGTGGCGTCCGGAATGCGCGAATACAAAGACCAATCGGCCATCCGGATCAACAACAGGTATGCCGCACTACATGTGGCCCGCCTGTTTCCCGGCAAGACGGTTGCTCTTCCCGAAGCTCCGTACCTGCACGTTTTCATGGCGGAGGGTGTCGCCGAGATGGAGGGCGTCGGCACGCTGTACGAGGGGGACGCCGTCCGTCTCAGCGCGTCCGGGGGTCAGCGGATCTCCTCGGATTCCGGCGCCGAGGTTCTGGTGTGGGAGATGCACGCGCGCCTCGGCGGGTGAGTTCACAGAAAGCTCACAGCCGGGCCGGACGATCTCCATGAAGACGTCGAGAGCAGCCGCCGGCGAGTGAGCCGGCGAAGGGCACTTGCGCTCGGCGGGACGGTGACGCTCGGCGGTCTCGTCGCCGCGTGCACCGGGACGGGGAGCAGTACAGCCACGGCTCCCTCCACAACTGCCGCCGGCACCGACGCCGTAACCGCTCTGCTCGACCAGGCACCCCAGTGTGTGATGGGAGTCGAGGAAACCCAGGGGCCGTACTGGTTCGATGTCCATTCCATCCGCAGCGACATCCGTGAGGACCGCCCGGGTACGAACCTGCAGCTCGCGCTGCGTGTGCAGGACATGACGAACTGCTCCGTCGACGGCAAAGCCGCCGCGGTGAGCAATGCCGTGGTCGAGATCTGGCACTGCGACGCCGGCGGCGTCTACTC
>NZ_JBAQEO010000372.1:0-6513 GCF_049286785.1 Rhodococcus sp. (in: high G+C Gram-positive bacteria)
GTGCGGGACTTGCTGGCAGGCTCGACGTCTTCGCGCGCCGGCCGGTCACTCATGCGCAGAGGGCGGCCCTTTGTGAATGAGGCGGAGCTGCGCGCAATCTGGATGATCGTGATGGCCGCTCGCGCGATGTCGCCGACGCGGCCGTGGGCAGGAGCATCGGTCAGCGTGGACTGGTGCCTATGGTGGCGGCAATTGGCACTACGCGGTCATCGGAAGATCTGATTTCCGTGACGCGCGAGCACGGGAAAAGGGCGGATGATGGAAATATCAACAGCGACAAGTGGTTACCTTGCTGAAGTCGACATATGGCCGACCTGAGAGGGCTTGCTCGGGCATAGGAGAAACTTGACAGCAGTCAACCCCGGGGAGCGGTCTACCGCAGCACCTTCGAACCGAGCAGGTGACACACCTGCAAGGCGAGAGCCATGTCCAATCGGTCGCTGGCGAGGGCCGTGCGGTCCTGGAGCGCCTTGCCGACGCGGTACTTCACCGTATTGCGGTGCAAGTTCATCAGCTCCGCGGTCTTCACGTAGTTCTCTCCGGTGAGGAAGAAGACGCGGAGTGTCTCGCGGAGCACTTCGGTGTTCTCGTCGGCGGCGGCGAGGGGGCCGAGGACGTCGCCGACCCAGAGCCGGGTGGCGGCCATGTCCTTGGCGAGCATGGACACGAGGGCCACGCCCTGATCGCCGAAGTTCGTGACCGTCGACGCTGCGCCGACCGACGCCAGCGCGACTGTCCAGGCGGCCTGCGCCTGCTCATGGGTCCTCTTGAACCCGGCCATTCCCCGTCCGGGCAGACCGAGTGCGACTCTGCAATCGCTCGAGCGTGCGGCGAACTGGCGGATGCACTCGGTGTCGAGTCGTTCGCTGTGCCGTCCCAGCGGCACCCATCCCCACACGGTGCTGCGATCGATCGCCGTCACGATCGGCGTCCCCCCGCCGCAGGTGGTACTCAACTCGCGCACGAAACGATGCAGACTCCCGAAATCGTCGGAGTCGGGCACGGCCGAACCGGACCACACCACGACGCCCACGTGGAACTGATCGAGTCGGTACCCGGTTTCGGCTTCGAACGCGCCGGCGCTGAGCGGCTGGCCGGAGACGATTTTGTGGATCAACGATGAATGGACATTACCGCGGGCACTGATCCAGCGGCTCCTCTCCTTCTCGTAGATGTCGAGAACGTAGAGAGAAATCCAGTCGATGTAGCGGTACACGACACGCGAGATATGTTGCAGCACCGTAAGTTTCTGGTCGGCGTCGTACTCCGACCGCTGTATTTCGGTGAAGACCTCTTCCATGAGGTTGTCCTGGCCCATGTGGTAGGCCCGCACCAGCGAGTTGGCGGGCACATCGCGCTGTGCCAATCGCAGCGCGTACTCTACCGCCGCGGTGGTGGGTTGCAGGTGTTCGATCGGGATGTTGTTGGCGAGAACGTGGATGATCGTCTTCACGTTCGCGTCGACACTGGCGTAGAGCAATTCGATGAGTTGCTGATCCTCGTCGAGTTTGGTGATGCCGCGCGCGAGAAGATCGCTCATCCTCCGGGCGATCTCGGGCTGTCGTTCGTTCAGCCGTCGCGCGGTGTCGGAGACCAGGTCCAGCACCATGTCGTGCTGGACCCGGTTTCCTGTGTTCTCCGGCACTAGGCCCGCTCGAGATGCGACAGTGCCGATTCGGCCGCGTTGTACCCGCACATGCCGTGTACTCCCGCTCCGGGCGCGGTGGCCGAGGAGCAGAGGTACACGCCGGGGATGCCGGTGGAATACGGGTCGAGGCCGATGCGTGGGCGCATGGCGATCTGGAGGGCGTTGTTGGCGCCGACGCTGATGTCGCCGCCCACATAGTTGGCGTTGTACTGCTCCATCTGCGTTGCCGAGCGTACGTACTGCCCGACGATCTGCTGGCGGAAGCCGGGGGCGAAGCGTTCGATCTGCGCGATGATCGCCTCCGTCGCGTCGCCCCGGTATCCGTGCGGCACATGCGCATATGCCCAGATCGGGTTCACGTCACCCACGGACCGCGACGGATCCGCCAGGTATTGCTGGCCGACCAATACCACCGGTTGATCGGGCATGATGCCGCGCACGATCTTGCCCTCGGCATCGGCCACCTGCTCGAAGGTGCCGCCGAGGTGGAGCGTTCCCGCCTTGCGGCAGTACTCGTTGATCCACGGAATATGGCCCTGGACAGCGAAATCCACCTTGAATGCGGCGGGACCGTACTTGTAGCGGCGATAGGCGCCGGCAACCCTGCCCGGCAACCGATCTCCGGCCATCCGGAGTACGGCGCGCGGCGAGACATTGAGCATCACGATGTCCGGGCTGCCCAGCGAGTCCAGCGCATCGACGCGCACCCCGGTTTCGATGGTGCCTCCGAGTTTGGTGAGCAGCAGCGCCATCGCGTCGGTGATGGACCGTGACCCGCCTTCCGCGACCGGCCACCCGTGGGCGTGCCCCGCAGCGGTCAGCATCAGACCGACCGAACTGCTCATCGGGGCGTGCAGCGAACTGAACGCGTGTGCCGCCACACCGCCGAACAGGGCGCGTGTCTCGGCCCGCTTCCATCGACGGACTGTCAACGACGCCGGCGCCAAGGCGTTGATGCCGAAGCCCGCGAGACGGAAGGGGTGCTCCGGCCAGTGCACGATGGGCCGGAACACGTCCGCGGTCAGGTCGTCGAACGCGCCAGACAGTCCGGCGAACATTCGCTTCCACGACTTGCCGTCCTCGCCCAGATTCGCGGCGGTGCGCTCGAGGTTGCGCCACAGGACGCCGGCGGAACCGGAATCGAGTGGGTGCGCGAGATCGATCTCGGGCCACAGCCACCGCAGGCCGTAATCCTCGAGCCCCAGCGACTGCAGGAACGGCGACGCGACACCGGTGGGATGGAAGGCCGAGCAGTCGTCGTGGATGACGCCGGGAATCGTGTGCTCCGACGACCGGGTGCCGCCGCCGATCGAATCGTCGGCTTCGAGGACACGGACCGAAATACCTTGTCGAGCCAGGTGGATGGCGGCAGCGAGCCCGTTGGGCCCGCTGCCGACCACTACCGCTGTTGTCACGAGGTGATCCTCAATTCAGCGTCATCGTCCGGGGTGTCTCGGCCCGCGCTGTCGCGGTGGCCGGGGGCGTGTCGATCATATCCCGCAGGTTCCGCTGCGCGGCGTCCTTCGCCGACCAGTCGACCCGGAACGGGATGGGACCCTCGGGCAGCCAGGGCTGCGCATCCACCGCATCCTTGACCAGGTAGGAGCCGCGTTCGATGACACCGAGTGCCGCATCGATCACCTTGTATTCCTGGCGATTCTTGTGGATGGGCTGCGATTCGATCCACGCGACGACCAGTTCACCGGGTTCGAAGTTGCACAGTTCCTGCACGGCATTGACCAGATACTCGTTGTGCAGGTGGCCGTCGCCGAACTGCCAGCCGATCAGCGTGGAGCAGGTGAACTCGGCCTCGCGCAGGGTGTAGCGCTCGATGTCGTCGAGGTTGTTGATCATCATCGAGACCAGCGCGCGCCCCTGGCTGTGCATGGTCCGCCAGGCCATCGCCTTCTGCATGAAGATCTCGGCGACCTCCGGGCCGTAGGCCGCGGTCAACTGGTCCACCTGGTTGCTCGACGACTTCTTGATGACGTTCAGCTTCTCCTCCGCGCCGGGGGCGAATGCCCAGGTCGCGGACGCCCAGTTGCCGGCGTACTGCCGCATGGAGGGCAGGAACGACACCAGGTCGGGACGCAGGTTGCCGAGAACCGGGAAGAACAGCAGTCCGGCGAGGATCGCCGCGGTCAGCCACGGAGAGGACATGTCGCCGACACCGAAACCGTCGCCGGCGGGGTAGTTCCAGAACAGGTAGACGGTGGCGAACGCGAAGAGGATGTTCCACTCGAGCGGCACCGCCAGGGGGAAGGTGGCGGTGATGACGAGGTGGAAGCCCACCATCACGATGATGGCCAGCACGGTGACCGTGACATTGGTGGAGAACAGCAACACGAGCGGGGTCACGAGTTCGACCACGGTGCCACAGATGTGCGCGATACCGCTACCGACCTTGGACGGACGGATGTCCTCGGGGAAGTTGCGGTAGAGCGAACGGTTGAGGCGGCGAGACTTCATGAACGGCGCGTTGCTCATCATCGGCGGCACCACGTTGGAGAAGTGGCGGCCGAACTTCGAGACGCCGGCGCCCATCCACACGACGACGATCAGCAGCTTCAGCGCGATGATCATGTCGACGAACGGCAGCACCGAGAAGAAGATCATCGCGGGGATGTACTGCTCGGCGCGGGAGGCGAGGAACACGACCTTGTCGCGCAGACCCATCAGCAGCAGCAGTCCGATCAGCGGGAAGATCAGGCTGGGATTCACCAGTCCGGCTTCGTTATTCGGCAACACCGCATCGAGCGAGGTGCTCTCGACGCCGGGGGAGAACAGGATGACGAGGAGGTTGATCACGATCGCCGCGTACACGGTGACGTCCCACAGACTGCGCCGGGTGCCGGCGGTGAAGGGCACCTTGCCGGGCCACGGCGGGTTGCGCAGCGTGCCGGGGCGGAACCAGTAGAGCGCGCCGCCCATCATCGGGCTGAAGCGGAAGGCGAGAGGTCCGGAGGAGGCGCCGAGACCCAGTACCTCCCACAGCACGGTGAACAGCAGAACCTTCTGGTAGAAGATCGGCTCCGTCCACCATTGGCCGACCTCCCAGGGTGCGCCGAGGCCGGGTGTGAGGGAGACGAGGGTGACCGCCAGCCCCACGTACAGGGCGAGTTTGATGACGTACAGCATGTGGATCTGCTTGGGGCCGCCGAAGCCGTACTCGGCCCAGTGCAAGGCGAGCAGCTTCATGCGCTCGAGGAAGGGCAGCGAGCCGAAGACCGCCGGGTCGACCGGTGGCATGTCAGCAGTCTTGAAACCCATGGGGATTCTCCTTCGGATGGGTTGAGATTCGGGTACGGGGCATCGCGCCGGCAGACTTCGAGAGTCTCGGCGGGACAGGGGTGAAGCCGGGATCAGTTGACGAGGGTGGGTTCTGGCTGGAGCAGGCGCCGGAGACCGGGTTTGTCGATCTTTCCGACCGGGTTCTTGGGGAGGGCGTCGAGGACGGTAATCGACACCGGCAGCTTCACTTTGGTGAGATGCGGGCGAATGTGCTCGAGTAACTCCTCAGGAGTGACGTTCTCGCCGGGGTAGGCGACGACGTAGGCGACGGGGACTTCGCCGTAGACGGGATCGGGTGCTCCGACGACGGCTGCCTCGAGCACTGCCTCGTGGGTATAGAGCACCGACTCGATCTCCTTGGGGTACAGGTTCTCTCCGCCACGGATGATCATGTCCTTGATGCGATCGACGAGGGTGAGGTAGCCGTCCTCGTCGACCCTGCCGACGTCGCCGGTGTGGAGCCATCCGTCGACCAGGGTCTCGGCGGTTTCCTCGGGCCGGTTCAGATATCCGTGCATCACGTTCGGGCCCTTGATCACCACCTCGCCCACCTCGCCGACGGGGAGGAACGTTCCGTCGGGGCCGATCGTGGCGATCTTCTGTCCGGGCAGTGCCGGACCGACCGTGCCGAGCTTGCGGGGACCGTCGATCGGGTTGCAGGTCGACGCGCAGGTGCCCTCGGTGAGTCCGTACCCCTCGACGAGTACCAATCCGAACCGCTGTTCCACCTTCTCGAGCAGTTCCCGCGACACCGGCGCCGCGCCGCACACGGCGAAACGCAGGGACGACGTGTCGGCAGCGAGAGTGTCCGGCAGTTCGGCCAAGCGAGCGTAGATCGTCGGCACCGCCGAGAAATAGGTGGGGCGGAAGTGCTCGACCGCGGCGAGGAACTTGTTCGGCTCGAACCGGTCCATCACCGTCAACTGTGCGCCCCGCAGGATCGGAGCCAGGAAACTGACGCAGATGGCGTTGACGTGGAAGAGGGGCAGGATGAGCAGGCAATGATCGGCCTCGGTGAGGCTGAAGTGCTGGGCCATCATCGAACCCATCGCCTGCAGGTTCGAGTGGGTGAGCCGGACTCCCTTCGGCCTGCCCGTGGACCCGCTGGTGTAGATCAGGAGCGCCAGGTCTTCGGGCTGCACATCAGCCGGCGCCAGGGTGCCCGTGAGGACCGACCGCTGCATCTGATCGACGTGAATGACCGGGCGACCCGCCGACGGAGCATCCGCATGTTCGTTGACGACAAGAACGGCACCCGAATCCTTGATCTGGTAGCCCGCCTCGGTCGCGGTGAACGTGGGGTTGATCAGTGTTGCGGCCGCCTCGAGGCGCCACGCCGCCATCAGTCCGATCAGGAGCTCGATGCGGTTGGGCAGCATGATGGCGACGACATCTCCGCGTCCCACACCCAGTGTGGCCAGCTGCTGTGCGAACGCCTCCACACGGTGTTCGACCTGCGCGTACGTCAGCTCGTCCTGGTGGTCGCGAAGGCAGAGGCGGTCTGCGTTGACTGCGGGCTGGTCCCAGGGCAGGTAGCCGAGGTTCATGGGTGCGCCTTTCGACGAGAGATCGTG
>NZ_JBAQEO010000373.1:0-2174 GCF_049286785.1 Rhodococcus sp. (in: high G+C Gram-positive bacteria)
GTTCTACTGCGGTACCTATTACCCGCCCGCGCCCCGCGGCGGAATGCCGTCGTTCACCCAATTGCTGAGCGCCATCGCCGACACGTGGCGCGACCGCCGGCACGACGTGGACCAGGCGGCCGTGGCCGTCGTCGCGGAGCTGCAGCGCGGGGCAGGCGGCATCCCGTCGAGCGATGTCCGGGTGGGCGCGCCGCTGCTCGATGCGGCCACCGCAGCGGTGGTCCGCGAGGCGGACGCGGAGTTCGGCGGGTTCGGTGGCGCTCCCAAGTTCCCGCCGTCCGCGTTGCTCGAAGGTCTACTGCGAGCCTATGAAAGGAACGGCGCGGAGGCTGTCCTCGGCACGGTGGAGCGTACGGCGTCCGCGATGGCTCGCGGCGGTATCTACGACCAGCTCGGCGGCGGATTCGCCCGGTACTCGGTCGACGCGCAGTGGGTGGTGCCGCATTTCGAGAAGATGCTGTACGACAACGCCCAGTTGCTCCGGGTCTATGCCCACCTCGGCCGCCGCACCGGTTCGGATCTCGCGGTCCGGGTGGCCGAGGAGACGGTCGAGTTCCTGTTGCGGGATCTCCGCACGCAGGCCGGGTCGTTCGCGTCCGCCCTCGACGCCGACACCGAAGGAGTCGAGGGTCTGACCTACGTGTGGACGCCGGAGCAGCTCGTCGACGTGCTGGGGTCCGAGGACGGGGTGTGGGCGTCGGATCTTTTCGCAGTGAGCTCTGCCGGGACGTTCGAGGCAGGGACGTCGGTGCTTCAGCTCCCCGCCGACCCGGACGATCGGGAGCGGTGGCGGCGCGTCCGGAGCGCTCTGTTCGCGGAACGCGGGACGAGACCGCAACCGGGGCGCGACGACAAAGTGGTCACGGCCTGGAACGGTATGACGATCACGGCGCTGGCGGAGGCGGGTGCCGGTCTCGGCAGGCCGGAATGGGTGGATGCTGCCGCGGTGTGCGCCAGGACGGTCCTCGATCTGCACCTGATGGACGGACGGTTGCGCCGGGCGTCGCTGGGATCGGTCGTGGGTGAGCCGGCGGGCGTCCTCGAGGACTACGCCTGGATGGCCACGGGACTACTTGCGCTGTACCAGGCGTCCGGCGACGGAGAATGGTTGCGCAGCGCCCAGGAACTGGTCGATCTCGCGCTGATCCATTTCGCGGACCCGGAGCAGCCCGGCAGCTGGTTCGACACCGCGGACGATGCCGAGAACCTGGTGACCCGTCCGCGTGACCCCGTCGACGGGGCCACGCCTTCGGGGGCGTCCAGTCTGGCCGAGGCGCTGCTGACGGCCGCTGCGGTGGCGGCCCCGGACGATTCGGCTCGGTATGCCGCCGCAGCGGACGCGTCGCTGCTGCGCGCGGCGCTGCTGCTGCAGCGGGCCCCGCGGTCGGCGGGCCAGTGGCTCGCCGTCGCGGAGGCGTCGGTGCGGGGGCCTATCCAGGTGGCGGTGGCCACGAATGGTGACTCCCGTTTACTCGAGGCCGCCCGCCGGTTCGCGCCCGGCGGCGCCGTGGTCGTCGGTGGCGAGCCGGACTCGTCGCCGTTGCTCGCAGACCGCCCTTTGGTGGGCGGTGTGTCGGCGGCGTACGTGTGCCGTGGATTCGTGTGCGATCGTCCGGTGTCGTCCCCCGGCGAACTGCGTGAAGTGCTGAGCCGCTGACCGTTTCGGTCAGTGGAACACCACGAGCCAGACGGCGATGTAGTGGCACAGTGCCGCGATGACGGTGGCGGCGTGGAAGAACTCGTGGTGACCGAAGGTGCGGGGCCACGGATTGGGCCATTTGGTGGCGTACAGGATCGCGCCCACCGAGTACAGGATGCCGCCGATCAGAAGCAGCACCAGGGGGAGGACACCGACCTCGCGGGCGAGTGCGGGCGCCACCGGCACGATGGCCCATCCGAGGAGCAGATAGAGCGGCACACCCACCCAGCGCGGCGCCGTGGGCCGGAGCATCTTCAGTGCGACCCCGGCAAGAGCTCCGGACCAGACGACGATCATCAGCACACGGCCCGTGCCTGGCGGTAGGCCCAGGACCGCGAACGGTGTGTAGCTCCCCGCGATGAAGAGGAAGATCATCGAATGGTCGGCACGTTTCATCCAGATCCGTGCCGCGACCGTCTTCCAGTGGATGCGGTGATAGGTGGCGCTGACGCCGAAGACCCCGCACACCGTCACG
>NZ_JBAQEO010000374.1:0-1569 GCF_049286785.1 Rhodococcus sp. (in: high G+C Gram-positive bacteria)
CAGGGTGTACGGGCCGAGCCGAAGGTCGAGAAGGTCGACGAGTACCGCGGTGCACGAGACCAACCCGTGCACGGCGGTGGTGGGATCGTTGATCCCAGGTGACAGGGCCCGCACCACCACATCGGTCAACTGCCGCAGCCCGTAACCGATGTCCTGGGTGGTGGTGCGTTCACCGCCGGTGCGCAGCGCCGTCGACACCCTCTCGCGCAGCGTCTCCAGCGAATCGCCGCTCAGCGCCGCGTCCGGACATGTAGACGAGCACAACGCCACCGGTGTGCCCGCCAGCACCGGGCTGCCCACCGACCGGACCACCCACACCACCGCGTCGGCCTGCGTGGCCGCAGTGAGCAGGCCGTGTTCGTCGACCTCGACCAGGAACCCGGAAGAATGAGCTTCGATGATCTGAGGGTGCGCCGGCGGCTCGGGCACCGGCACGTTAGGCCGGTCCTGCAGATCGGGAGCCAGCAGGCGGGTAGCGGTATTACAGGTATCGGTACGCACGTGCTCGAGCAGGGTCTCGATGCGGATCTGCCGGACCAGATGCCCGAGAAACAGCACCAGGGTGAGGACACTGGCCACCGCCAGCAGGTACGCCGTCGTCACCGCCAACTGGGGGACGAACGCGGTGCCGTCGGTGTCGCTGCGGACGGTGCGCAAGACGGTCAGCGCATAGATGAACGTCGCCAGGAACAACGCCAGGGTGCGTTGGACGACACGGTCGGCGGCGAAGGTGCGCAGGAGCCGGGGCGAATACTGGCTGCTGGCCAGCTGCAGCGTCACCAACGTCAGCGAGAACGTCAGCGACGTCACGGTGATCAACGAGGCGGCGATCGCGCCGAGCACCTCGCGGGCGGCATCGGCACCGCCGCCGAACAGATATCCCGCCACCGTCGGTGGCAGCCGGGCATCGAAGGCGGCGTCGAGTTCGGGCAGGCCGATGCCGGCCAGCACGGCCAGCACCACCGCGGCCGCCGGGACGGGCCACAGCCGGGAGCGCGCCGCCTCGGCGAGCACCTGCCGACGCGCAAGCACAGCGGAGAGCGGTCCCCGCCGGCTGTTGGCGCCATCGGGGATCCTCGCCGGCTCGGTCGGGGACATCAGCGCTCGCCGTCGGCCGATCCTCGAGAAGGGGGATGCTCGCCGGGGCGGGCCACATCCTGCAGGGCCGATCCGTCGCCGAACTGCTCGCGACCGATGACACTCATGCTGCCGTCGGTCTCGAGCACCACGGCCGCAACCCGACTGATGTCTCCGGCGCCGGAGGCGCGGATCGCCTGACGGACCTCGGCGGGGCTGACCCGCTGCTGCGCCAGCGCCGCTTCGGACACGGTGCCATGGTCGACGAGGACGGTCGGCCGGGCGGTGAGCACGGTGCGGCCTCGGGGCCAGCGGGACGACACTGTGGCGGCGAGATACTGCAGGGCGGCCAGCAGGATCAACACCATGGCGCCCTCGGCCAAGGACACGTCCGAGCTGAGCACCCACATTCGTCTCGCTTACCCCGGCGGTGGCCGGGATAAGCGGACGCCCACGACTGCCGACCGCACCGACCCCGATCCCGCGTTGCGC
>NZ_JBAQEO010000375.1:0-9512 GCF_049286785.1 Rhodococcus sp. (in: high G+C Gram-positive bacteria)
GTCCTCGACCGGGGCCACACCGGTGTCGCGTCAGTGCGCGTGCAGGCGGTTGGCGCCCGAAATCATCGCGCGCATGGCTGAATCGGTGTCGGAGTCCGCGATGCCCATGGCCCACCGTCGTTCGCCCCCACGCTCACAGAGCAGAAACGTGGCAGTTCGTTCGCCGATGCGGTGCTGATGGAACGACAGGATCTCCATGCCGCAGTTCAGATCGTGAAGCATGGACGTCATGGCCGACACCGGGCCCGGCGCAGTGGTACCGCTCGTGCAGATCGAACCACCGATGCCGAAGGTCGCCTCGAACTCCCACGTTCCCGGACCCGACTTCGATCGAGTCCAGCTCCCCAACCGGATTGGACCGCTCGCCGCGTAGAGGGCCTCGAAGCTGTGCCAGCTCATCCCTGATGCCTCGATGCGCAGGTCGCGCGGGAGCGTCTTGCCGAACCGGGCGGCGAAGGGATCGATTTCCGAATCGGCCGCGGCGGAGAAATGTGAAGCGGTAGAGGTGAAGGTGCTCATTCTCTCGGTCTTCCTACAAGAAGGGAGGACCAACGCGTAGCTCGACGACCCGCAGCGGGGGGTCGGTCCGGAATCAGACCCCGCTACGGCGGAGAACTACGAGGATGCGCTGCATAACCAGACACTGTAGGCCATTGCGGTACTCCGGGACAACCAGGGTCCGTCCGATAGGTTTCGAAAGCGTCGGGTGGGCGACCCGCAGGTGCCGGAATCGTTACCGCATGCGCTGGAACATGAGGAAATCCTCAGGTAATGTCGGCAGCAGCCATCCACCCCCGATGGCATCGAGCCCCGGCCATGACCCCCCATCCACGGCTGGGGCTCAGTCTTGTCATGGCGACGCAGGCCCGGGCGTGCACGACAGCGACAGACCCGAACGGACCGCGCAACTGGAGTGGCGAGAGTGTTCTACCGAGGAAATGTCGACCCGAGGATGGGCGGGAACGTTGCGGCGATCGGATGACTACGGGACAGTACGAGGAACGACGGCGTGTGAATCGAAGGATGCGGTGAATCAGCTGTGACTGTGGAGGTCGACCCTGCCGGTATCTGGGATTCCGAGGCGATTGCCGACGTAGCCGCCGCCACGTTCCCACTCGCCTGCCCACCCGATGCCAGCCGGGACGACATCGCCGCGTTCATCGACGACGTCCTGTCGGCCGAACGGTTCTCCGAATATCTCACCGATCCGTCTCGCACTGTGTTGAAGGTGACCCATCGCGGATCGATCGTCGGCTACGCCATGCTCGTAGACGGCGAACCGCCGGACCCCGAGATCGCCCGGATGGTGACGGCACGCCCGGCCACCGAGATCAGCAAGTTGTACGTGCTTCCCGGCAGACACGGGACCGGTGTGGCATCGGCCCTGATGGACGCCATCGTCGAGCGCGCCGTCGCCGCGCACTGCGCCGGGCTGTGGCTCGGAGTCAATCAGAAGAACACCAGGGCACAGCGCTTTTACGCCAAACACGGATTCCATCGCGTCGGCACCCGCACATTCATGGTGGGCACGCAGGAACACCACGACTTCGTGATGGAACGCAAGCTGTAGAGCGGGTCAGCTCGCGGCCACCTCGAAGCGAGAGAGGGCGAGCAAACGTGATGTGGCGCGCAGATACTTCTTCCGGTATCCGCCTGCGAGCATTTCCTCGGTGAAGATCTCGTCCAGCTTCGCGCCGGCGACGGTGACGGGGATACTCGCGTCGTACAACCGGTCGGCGAGAACCACCAGGCGCAGGGCCACCGACTGGTCCGCGGCGGGGTGCACTCCGTCGAGGAACACCGCGGGCACTCCCTCGACGAGCTTGTTGTACCGCGACGGGTGCAGGGTGCTCAGGTGCAAGCACAAGTCGTCGAAGTTGTCGAGAGTCGCGCCGGGTGTGGCCTCCACACGGTCGAGGAGTTCCTCGGTGGAAATCGGATCGGGTGCGGGCGGCAGATCACGATGCCGGTAGTCCGGGCCGTCCACACGGATCGTCTCGAAGATGGAACCGAGTTTCTTGATCTCGCGGAGGAAGTCCTGCGCGGCGAACCGGCCCTCACCGAGCTGCCCGGGCAGCGTGTTCGACGTCGCGACGATGGAAACACCGCGCGCCGACAACTCGGACAGTAGGCGGGACACCAGCATGGTGTCGCCCGGATCGTCGAGCTCGAACTCGTCGATACAGAGGACACTGTGGTCGGACAGCTGCTCGACGGCCTTGTTGAAACCGAGTGCGCCGACGACGTGGGTCAGCTCCACGAACGTGCCGAACGCCTTGGGCGATGGCACGCTGTGGAAGATCGAGGCCAGCAGGTGGGTCTTACCGACACCGAAGCCGCCGTCGAGGTAGAGGCCGGCACCCGTCGAGGGCGTCTTCTTGCCGAACAGGCCGCGACGTCCACCAGCCCGGATCTTCCCGACCTTATTCGCGAACTCCTCGGCCTTCTGCACAGCGACAGCCTGGCTGGGTTCGGCGGGATCCGGGATATACGACGCGAAGCTCACCTCGTCGAACATGGCCGGGGGCACCATTTGGGCTACCAACTGATCAGCCGGCACCACCGGGCTGCGATCGACAAGACGTGCATGCATACAGCCAGGGTATCCGCGTGTTGTGATCGTCTACATGCGCCGTCTGCAGAATGCGACCTACTTCACACCGGGATACCCCGGGCCCGATCCGCAGTCCGGTGAGCTCACTGCGGGCGAGATCCGCGAGCTCTACGCCTATCCGGCACCGGGCCCGAGGCCGTGGGTCCGAGCCAATTTCGTGTGCAGCATCGACGGTGCAGTGTCATTCGACGGCGTCAGCGGCGCCCTCGGCACCCCGGCCGACAAGGCGGTGTTCGACACTCTGCGCGAACTCGCGGACGTCGTGCTCGTCGGGGCGGGCACCGCTCGGAGCGAGAATTACGGCGGGGCACGCCTCTCCGCCGAGGCGCGTAGGCGTCGGCTGGCCTCCGGGATGTCCGCGGTTCCGCCGATCGCCGTCGTCTCGGCCCGCGCACATCTGGACCCGCAGTCGCGTCTGTTCACCGACACCGAGGTGCCCCCGATCGTGCTCACCGGGGCCGATGCCGACCCCGAGCGGGTGGCTGCCATCACGGAACTGGGAGCGCGGGTGGTCGTTGTGGGTACAGCTGAGGTGACGAGTGCGTCGATCGTCACCGCGCTGGCAGATCTCGGGCTGAGCAGAGTCTTATGCGAGGGCGGACCCGGCCTGTTCGGGCAGCTCACCGCGGACGACGTGGTGGACGAACTCTGCCTCACCACCTCGCCCACGCTGGTCGGTGGGATCGCGGGCCGCATCACCACGTCCCCACTGGCCCACCGAGTTCCGATGATGCCCGCGCACGTTCTCACCGACACCGACGGGACCGTCCTGACGCGATGGGTGCGCCTGCCCCGCACCTGAGCGACGGGTGCGGATGCCCCGCGGCGCGGCGAACCTGGCAGGCTGGGCGGCATGCGCAGATTGGGGTTGCTCGCACTGGTTCTCGTGGTGTGCAGCGCGTGCGGGGCCGGACCGTCGAACCGGCCTCACGTGGCGGTCGAACGCGAGGGAGGCGGAAGTGAACCTCTCGTGAGCGAGACCGTGGAACCCGATGCCCCGCCGCCACCGCTCCCGGTCCCGGTCAACGAACTGGCCTGGACGGATTGCACGCAGAGCACGCTGTCGGTGCGGGGGCTGGGACCGGGTCCCGCAGGTCTGATCCTCGAATGCGGCACCTACGAGGCCGCCGTCGACGCCGGCGGAACGCTGCCGGGATCGTTCGCCATGGGCGCCATGCGCGCCCGGCTCGCGAGAACTCCCGAGAACGTGGCCCCGTTGGTCCTGACGTCGGGTTCGGATCGGTCGTCGACCGCGACGCTCGCGGCGCTCGCGGCCGGCGGTCTCACCACCCTCCTGTCGGCCCAGCCGGTAGTGGCGGTGGATCGGCGTGGCATCGAGTCCTCGCAGAAGATCGAATGCCTCACCGCCGACATGCGGCGCGCCGTCTTCGACCTGGGCCAGTTCGATCCCGGCACGGGCGATCAGATCGACAAGGTGACGGCACTGGGACGGGACGCCACCATTGCGTGCACCGACTACCTCCAACCACAGGAACTCGCCTTCGACAGCACCCACGCCGCGGACGACATCGAAGAGCTGCGCCAGGTCTGGAACGTGGATTCCCTCGGGATCCTCGCGACCGGCAACGGTGCCGCCGTCGCCCTCGGTTACGCCGCCAAGTACCCGAACCACGTCGGCCGGCTCGTCCTCGATTCGCCGAGGGTGACCACGGTCGACGCGGCCGGCGTGGTCGAGCAGCAGGCGGCCGGGCAAGAGGCGGCATTCGACGCGTTCGCGCGGCAGTGCACCGCACTGAACTGCGCCCTCGGGCCCGACCCGCGGGCTACCGTCGCGGAGTTGGTCACCCGCGCACGAAACGGCGCTCTCCCCCAGATCTCGGCGAACGCCCTTCTCACCGCCATGTCCAGCACCCTCGCCGAAGCCGGCGGCGACCAGCAAGGCCGTGTCCGCACACTCGCCGACGCACTCTCTGCGGCCCGGGCGGGCGACACCGCCGCCATCGTCACCCTCGCGCAGCGAGGGCAGGCCACCTACGACAGCGACGGGCAATACATCACCCGGTGCACGGACGGTCAGCAGTGGCCCGCCCCCGACCGCGTGCGCGAACTCCGGCAGGAGTGGAGCGAACGGTTCCCCCTCTTCGGACCCGAGGCCGCTGTGGGTCTCTTGACCTGCACATCGTGGCCGGCGACCACCCCTCCTGCGCTGCCGAGCGAACTCGAGATGCCCGTACTCGTCCTCAGTGGTGTCGCCGACCCGGTGGTGGGCAATGCCGGCGTCGGCACGGTGACGGGGACCGTCGCCGGTGCAGGCGCCACCACCGCCACCCTGACATGGCACGGCAGAGGGCATCCGGCGACCCATTCCGACTGCACTCAGAAAGCGATCGTCTCGTATGTCGCGGACGGGACACTGCCGCCGGACGGAAGCGCCTGCCCCGCCTGACGGTGACCTTCACCGCCGCTCGCAAGGTGGGGTGCATGACGCCGTGTCGGCGCGTCTCGGTGTACCGTGCCGGGGTGTTCCTTCGACATCTCGAGCCGCGCACCGGGCGGTCTGCAAACGAGGTCATCAACTTCGCGCTGTGGCCGATCGCCGTCATGACCGTGCTGCATCGAGTGGTCGTCAAGGCGGTCAACGGGTACATCACCGACGATTTCCGTCCTGTGTACAACGCGGCTCTGGCCTTCCTGAACGGCAGGCCGGTGTATGGCGCCAACTTCGACTCGGTCGACCCGCACTACCTGTATCCACCCTCGGGCACCCTGCTCATGGCCCCGATCGCGGTGATCGACCCCGAGAAGTCCCGCTGGTTGTTCATCGCCGCCAACGCGATCGCGATCATCATTGCGCTCTACCTGCTGCTCCGCCTGTTCGATCTCGGCGTGAACTCCATCGCCGCCCCGATCCTGCTGTTCGCGACATTCTCTTCCGAGACCGTCACCAACACTCTCGTCTTCACCAACATCAACGGGCTCGTCCTCCTCGGTGAAATCGCGTTCCTCTACCTGCTGATGAAGAGGAAGGATCTGTGGTCCGGTGTCGCGATCGGGCTGACCTTTGCGGTGAAGCCGATCCTTGCGCCCCTCCTGCTGCTCCCGCTCGTGCGCGGGCAGTGGAAAGTGTTCGTCACCGCGGTCGGGATACCGCTCATCCTCACCGCGGTGGCGTGGCCGCTGTCGGCCGATCCGATGGATTTCATCCACCACACGGTCCCGTATCTGATGGAGTCCCGGGACTACTTCAACAGCGCCATCGTCGGCAACGGCAAGTACTACGGTCTCCCGACCGCGTTGGTCTGGTCCCTGCGCGGAGCATTCCTGGTTCTCGTCGCGACCTCACTGTGGCTGCTCTATCGGTACTACCGGCACGACGAACTCTTCTACGTCGTCACCACCTCAGGTGTGCTGCTCACCGCCTCCTGGCTCCTCGGCTCCCTGGGCCAGATGTACTACTCGATGATGTTGTTCCCCCTCCTGATGTCGGTGGTACTCAAGAACTCGGTGATGCGGAACTGGCCGGCGTGGCTGGCGGTGTACGGGTTCATGAGCTACGACAGCTGGTTGTCGAGCCGGTTCGCCGAGGCCGGACGTACAGCCGAATACATGAAGACCACACTCGGGTGGAGCCTGCTGCTCATCGTCATCTTCGGTGTTCTCACCGTGCGCTACCTGACTGCCCGGAAAGAGGGCCGGCTCGATCAGGGCATCGACCCTGCCTTTCTCCTCGAACCTCGAGAGCAGGCACCGGAGACCGCGTCCCCGCGGTCCGCCGAGCCCGAGGCCGAGTCGGCAACCCGAACATAGATCGTTCAGCGGAACGCGTGGCGAGCCGCTCGCGGTTGCCTTCTCCGATATCACCTGCCGGAATATCGTGTCTGCCTCATGAGGCCACGGCACGTCGACCGCCGCACTCCCACGCCCGTTTCCGCCGACGCTGTGCGCCCCGACTCGGGCCCGACAGCCGCCCGACCCAAAACGTATTAGCGTGGGGATATGAGTGCGCAGCAGAATCCCACAGAATCCAGCCCGAAGGTCGTTCTCTCCGACAGCGAGTGGCGGGAGAAGCTGACCCCCGAGGAATACGCGGTACTGCGGCAGGCGGGCACCGAACGTCCCTTCGTCGGCGAGTACACGGACACGAAGACCGAGGGCGTCTATCGCTGCCGCGCCTGCGACGCGGAATTGTTCCGGAGCACCGAGAAGTTCGAATCGCATTGCGGTTGGCCGTCGTTCTTCGACCCGGCCGATTCGGACGCCGTGATCCTGCGTGAGGACACCGCCCTCGGGATGCGCCGCGTCGAGGTGATCTGCAAGGCGTGCCACAGCCACCTCGGGCACGTTTTCGAGGGTGAGGGCTACCCCACCCCCACCGATCAGCGCTACTGCATCAACTCGATTTCGTTGCGTCTCGAGCCGACCGGGAAGTGATCGTGGGCGGATCGAACGCACGAATCGGCGGGAGCTCACCGTAGTAGCGTTCGATCTGCACCAGCACGTGCTGGCCGGTGCAGCCCTGTGACAGCGACGAACTTCCGACGTCCGGGGTCAGCACGTTGGGGTTGCCGTGCACGCACAGCGAATCCGGGTCCGCGGGGTCGAGCGGGTCGTACCATGCGCCCGTCGACAGCTGCACCACCCCGCGGCGGACACCGTCGTCCACCACCACCCCGGCCAGGCAGGCACCGCGATCGTTGAAGACCCGCACCACATCCCCCGCGGCGAGCCGCCGATCGGCCGCATCCGACGGGTGGATGCGCAGCGGCTCACGGCCGTGGATCTTGGACTTCTGGCTGGTGGCGCCGTGGTCGAGTTGACTGTGCAATCTGCTGCGCGGCTGATTGGCGATCAGGTGCAGGGGATACCGTCCGGCACGCTCTCCGCCGAGCCACTCCTCGGGCTCGTACCAACGCGGGTGGCCGGCGCAGTCGGCGTAGTCGAAGCCGTCGATGTCGGCCGAGAAGATCTCGATCCGTCCGCTGGGCGTGTCGAGCGGGTACTTCGCCGGGTCTGCCCGGAAGTCCCCGAACAGGACGAGATCGTCCTCGGTGCGCATCCGTACGTGCCCCTGAGTCCAGAACTCGTCGAAGTCGGGGGCGTGGCCGCCGTCGGCTCGCACGAACTTCTGCCACTGCCCGTAGAGATGTTCCAGCCACTGGCCCGACGTGCGGCCCTCGGTGAACGTCTCCCCTACGCCGAGCCTGCGGGCCACCGCGGCGAACGTGTCGTAATCGTCCTGCGCATCCGCATACGGACGAACCGCGGGATGCATCGCCACGATCAGAGGATCGTTGCGGGTGCAGCTGAGATCGGCCCGCTCCAGAGACGTGGTGGACGGCACCACGATGTCCGCGTGCCGCGCCATCGGCGTCCAGTAGGGCTCGTGCACGACGATCGTGTCGGGACGGGCCAGCGCGCGGCGTAGCCGGGCGATGTCCTGATGATGGTGGAACGGGTTGCCACCGGCCCAGTACAGCATCTTGATGTCCGGGTAGGTGAGCGTCCGGCCGTCGTAGTCGAACCGCCCGCCCGGGTTGAGCAGCATGTCCGAGATGGCGGCCACCGGGATGAAGTCGCCGACCGGGTTCGGTCCCTGCGGCAGGGTCGGCAGCGGGTACGGGACCGGCGCGAGGCCGGGTTCGTTCATCGACCCGTATCCGTGTCCGAAACCTCCACCGGGAAGGCCGATCTGGCCCAGCATCGCGGCGAGGGTCACGCCCATCCAGGGGGCCTGCTCGCCGTGCCGGACGCGTTGGAGCGACCAGGTAACGGTGACCATGGTCCGGCCGGATGCCATCCGGCGCGCGAGCGTGACCAGATCCGACGCCGCGATGCCGGTGATCCGCGCAGCCCACTCCGGAGTCTTCGGCTGCCCGTCCGCGCGTCCGAGCAGGTAGTCCTCGAAGCGGTCGTAACCGAAGCAGTGGCTTTCCAGAAATGCCCTGTCGTGCAGACCTTCCGACGCGAGCACATAGGCGAGAGCAAGCATGATCGCCACATCGGTTCCCGGCACCGGCGCATGCCATTCGGCGTTGCCGTGCATGTCGTCGCGCAATGGACTGAACGACACGATGGTTCCGCCGCGGCGCCGGAGCGCGTCGAGCGCATCACGCGTGGGGTGATCACTGGTGCCCCCGTGGTTGACACCGGTGTTCTTGATCGGGACACCGCCGAAGCACACCATCAGATCGGTGTTCTCGGCGATGATCTTCCACGACGTCGACCGCGCGAACAGCTTCCAATGCGTGCCGACGACACGGGGCATGATCACGCCGGTCGCACCGAGCGAGTAGCTGTGCACCGAGCGGGTGTATCCCCCGAGTGTGTTGAGGAACCGGTGGACCTGGCTCTGCGCGTGGTGAAAGCGCCCAGCGCTGGCCCACCCGTAGGAGCCGCCGAAAATGGCGCTGTTGCCATGAGTGTCGATGACGCGGCGCAACTCGTTCGCGAGTCTCTCGGTCAGCTCGTCCCAGTCCACCGACACGAACTCGTCGGATCCGCGGGCACTGCTGGGCCCGGGCCCGTTCTCGAGCCACCCGCGGCGCACGACGGGTCCGGTTATCCGCGACCTGTGCCGCACCGAGCCGGCGAAATTGCCCAGGGCGGGCGACGGGTCGGAGTCCCCCTCGTAGGGGTGCACCGCGACGACCTCGCCGCCCGCCGCCTCGGCCTCGAACATTCCCCAGTGGGACATGTGTTGATAACGGGGTGGCGTTGCCGCCCCGTCGGAATGGCTCATGTGCGAGTCAGATCACGGCAGTGCCGTGACCAGCTTCTCCACGTCCACGCGCGGACCGGTGAAGAAGGGCACCTCTTCCCGGACGTGCAGCCGCGCCTCGGTGGCACGCAGGTCACGCATCAGGTCGACGATGCGGTGCAGTTCGGGAGCCTCGAAGGCCAGGATCCACTCGTAGTCGCCCAGCGCGAACGCGGGAAC
>NZ_JBAQEO010000376.1:0-2303 GCF_049286785.1 Rhodococcus sp. (in: high G+C Gram-positive bacteria)
ACTCCGCGCCGCGCTCGAGGGCGAGACGGCCAAACCTGTCGGACCTGTGGTACACAATGATCAGGTGAACGCAGCCTGATGCTCATCGGGCCGCCACCGAAGTTCCACGGAACTCGGGACATCCTCCTTCTTCGCTTCCGCCATACCCTCCCGGGTGCGGGCACGGATCAAGTCCGACTCGAACTCGGCCATCAACGACAGCATTCCGAAGAACAGCTTTCCGGTTGCGTCGCTGGGATCGTGGATGGATCCGCCGATGCTCAGGCGCGTTCCTTTCGACTCGAGCTCGTCGGCGATCGCCCGCAGGTCCACGGCGGACCGGCCGAGCCGGTCGAGCTTGACGACGACGAGCGTGTCGCCGGGCCGGCACGCGGCCAAGGCTTCACGTAAGCCGGGCCGGTCACGGTTGCGTCCGGTGAATCCCTTGTCGGTGTAGATCCGCTCAGGTTCGACGCCGAGGCGTTTGAGCGCTGAGCGCTGCGCTCGCAGATCCTGCCCTCGGGTGCTACAGCGGGCATACCCAATCATCATTTCGGCCACCAGGAGACGATAGTCCGGCATAAGCAACCCATCCCGGATCAACATGCAGGACTCTATCCAGGACGGGCAGAAAGAGAGTTATGGCAGTGGATTCGCCGTGGAGCGCCGTTCTCGGGTGTGCCGGTATGACGATGGCCAAAACGGACACTGGTGACCGCAGAACGCCGCTCTGCGGCGGACTTCGATTCGGCAATCGATGCCAGAACCGGTGTACTGAGAGGGTCTGGGTGCGCCGGGAGTAAGAAGCGGGTTCATCGATAAGACCCCACCCGTATGTCATGTCAGCTCGCCCGCCCCCTCCGCGCACGGCTTCTCGACGCAATCTTTGCGCCTCCGGAGATGCGCATTCGCCACTGCGCCATCTCGATGCTGACTCCGTACTGGGCCGCTACTGCAGCCGCACTGACACCCGCATGGCATTGAGCCGGGCTTGGTCGGCGGGAATGAGGAGCGCTCCGGAGAGTTCGCCGGCCTCGTCCTCTTGCTCCTTGCTGGTGCCGGCGCACTTGCTCTGGTCGACCCATGCCGCAGAGATGGTGTGTTCGGCGACGAAGTGAGCGACCTCGTGTGCGAGGTTGGAGCGGATTCGGGCCGGGGTGTGCGCGGGGTTATAGATCACGACGTGCCCTGATCCGTCCTGAACAAGTGCAGCTGACCACAGCTCGGGGGCGTCGACAGTGAACCGGCGCCTCGCTTCATCCGGCATCGGTACGTCGTTCAGGGAAACGAACGGTACCCCGTACTCCTGCGCCCAGATATGCGGGTCGAACGGCTCATGCTGGCCTATTCCAAGTTCGGCTCGGACCTCGTCCGCGAGCTGCCGAAGCGCCTTTTTCGTTGTTGCCATTCGCCGCTCACGACTCGGCTTTGCCCGCACGTACGTGCGCCAATGTCACTCGGAAGATGTCCTCCAAGTGCTTCTTGTCTTGTTCGGTCAGATCCGCACGCGCCCGGAGAAGTGCACTGACTTCCGACCCGAGTTCGCGCTGTTCATCGCCCTCGCGCACCGAACGCGCCGGCTCGGCGAGGAAGTCGTCTGCCGACATGTTCAGCCACCGGACGATCTTTGCATAGGACTGCAAATCGGGCTGATGGCCGTTTCGAAGTCGAGACAGAAGGGCTGGACTGGCCCCGATCTGACTCGCCGCCGACCGCCACGACATCTCCTCTGCCCTGATGCGCGAATCTAGAACTCCGACCAGTTTTTGCAGGTCAATAGCCTGACTCATTGTGTCCGTCCTCTCATTCACCCATCGTATCGTCACGAAGTACTGTTTCAGTACTGAAACGCTATGTGGTACGATATCGATCATTAGCAACACTAAGCTAAGACGAAATGGGCGCCGAGCCCACGGCGTCTTCGGGAAGCTGGCTGAGTTGGCGTTCCGGCGCGGACCCGCTCGTGACGGCCAAGCGAAACTGTCAGTAAATCCGCATGTTGCGGAGTGTCGCGGCGTCGACCAGGGTCTTCGTGTGTTTGCCGATCGACTCCTCTTGGAGGAGCGTGAACGGCTCGCTGGAAGGGGGGAGGTCATCGTCCACCCGGCGGAGCCAGAACGCCCAGGTTTCCCAGTCGGCTCCCCACTTCGAGCGGTACATGATGCCGTGGGGGAGTGACCCATCGTCCAGAAATACGGATCGCACCCATTCGGCGATGGACGTCGTGATCTTCTTGTCGAGGGTGCCGGTCAACACACCGAGCGTGAGTTTCTCGACACCGAGCACCTGCAACGGATTCTGCAGGGCCATGCCGATCGTGGAAA
>NZ_JBAQEO010000377.1:0-5947 GCF_049286785.1 Rhodococcus sp. (in: high G+C Gram-positive bacteria)
CGCCCGCGCGTGCACGGGCCGACGTCGCGGCCTCCGCGGCGGCCGCGGCGGCCGCGGCCTCCGCTTTCCGTTCGGGCTCGGGCTCCGGCTCCGGCTCGGGCTCCGGCTCGACCTCCGCCTCGTTCTCGGCGCTGACGTCGGAGTGCTGTTCCACCCCCGCTTCGGCCGCGGTAGCCGCCGCTTCGGCATCGCGTTTACGGGGCAACAGAATGCGGGCCTCGTCGACAGCGTCACGCCAGGTGTCAATCCCGGCGTAGTGCTGCCCGTCGAGGGTGATCGGCCCTTGCCGATCGAACACCGACTGCCACAACATGATGTGGGTGCCGTCCGGATCACCGACGATGACGTGGCCGGCGGGGTGAACGGTCAGGTCCGAGACGTCGAAACTCTGATACGGATCCGGTGCCGCGCTCTCGCGCCGCAAGTTCTGCAGGAGGGGTGTGTCCACCTGCTCCATCAGGGTCCAGTCGAGATCGAAGCCCGCCGCTTCGAGGAGCGACGTTTCGGTGGGCAGTGCGGCGCGAAGGTCTTCGATCACCTGGGCGCGGGCGTGCCGCTGAAATGATGAGCCGACCGCGTTGAACGCTGAGGATCGGTCCTGCCAGATCGGGTCGCTGTGGGCGGAGGCGTGGTAGAACTCGTGGCCGCGGGCGATCATCTCTGCTGTGACCAGGACGGTGCGGTACGCCTGATCGAGAGGTCGGTAGGCGCGGTCGATCCACTCGGGGATCGGGTGCCCACCGGCTTCGAGTAGCCGGCCGACCACGAAGCGGTGGTCACGGCCACCGCTGACGGTGGAGGTTCCACCGGTGAGGGTGTACTCCCAGAAACCGCGGGAGGGCACGTACCGCATGGCTGCGCTGTGTTTGGACTCGAGACGGATTCCGAAGTGGCCGCTGTGCTCGAAAAACTCGTGCCGACCCTCCACTTCGGGATCGCGGTCGTCGTAGAGGTGGGGCACGACGGATTGCCGTACCTCGGCCGCCAACCTGGACTGCGGAATGCTCTCGGTGGCCACGGCCAGATCGGGGCGCTCCTGCGCCAGAACACGGAAGGCGATGTCGATGCCTTCTTCGAGCCACTCGTCCCGGGTAGTCGCCGGCCACCCCGCCCACGTCCCGATCAGCGGCTCCGAACGCAGATGCTCACGCATCCACGCCGTCCACTCGGCCTTCACCTGGGGTGACCACGTCAGATCGTCGCGGTGCGCCTCATTCCACGCCTGGACGACGGACTCGACGAAGTCCTCCGGAGTCCACGACCGCGGGGAGTCGTTGATGATCTGGGCGGCCGCCTGCCGCAGCACTGACCCGTTCTCGGCCAATCCTGCGATGGTCGCGGCGAACGTCTCCCGGTACGGCTTCGACGCTGCTGCCGCGTCGACGTCCCGGCCGCCGATCGTCTCGATCAGATCGGATGATCGTGCCGCTTCCTCGAACAAGGCCGCCATGTCCGGGGTGACGGCGTCGACTTGCGCCCGATGCGCTCCGCGCCACCACTGCTGCTCGAAGGTGTGGCGGGCCATCTCACCTTTGATCCTGAGGCGAGCGGCCGCGAACCCGGGATCGCTGTCGATCGAGGGCAGATCCAGCGGTGTCGCCGGGTCGAATGCGCCGTGAGCTCGCGCTTCCCAGTCCTCAACTTCCGGGATGATCCCCAGGTCGAACGCTTCCTGCACCGCGTCGATCTGGCGCTCACGCGCAGCTACCGCAGCGGCGTCGTACCCGTCGAGGTCGAGATCTTCTTCCTCGCCCGCCACCTCGAGCACAGTCTGCGCCGCATAGTGAGCGGTCTCCAGGTACGACTCATCTACGGCTCGTTCACCGCTCTCACGTGCTGCCACGACAGCCTCTACCACTGCGGTGGTCGTCGGGTCCTGGAGCGGTGTCTCGGTGCGCGACTGCCAGTACGCCTCGGCGGCGGTGCGGCCGATCTGCTGCCAGCTGCTGCGATAGAGCAGCACGGCGCGGCCCGCGAGGAACATCTCGTCGGTCAGGGCGGTGCGGTCGGTCATCAGGTCGGCCAGGGCGACCTGCGCCTTGTTCGTGAAGTGCCCTTCGGCCCATGCCAGGAACTGATCGGGGGTGTTGGCGGCCGGATTGGCATACCGATCGGCCTCGGTGTCCGGTTCCGTGAGGGTGGCCAGAATGCGGGCGGTGATCTCGGCACGCGGATCCGCAACCTCTGCAGGGACGGATCGCTCTGATTCGGTCTCAGCTTCTGCCGCCGCCGTCTCTACCTCTACCTTTGCCGCTTCGGGCTCGGGTGTGATCGGCGCGGTGAGCAACGGCCCACGGGGCCGGTCCCGGAACTGCACTTCCTTGAAGTTGCCGCTCAGGATGCTCGAAATCAGATCGTGCGCTTCGCCTTTGGTGATCGTCGTATCGACGGTGAACGGCTTCTCGACCTGCCGGGAGAGTTCTTCGAGCTTGGCGATCTGCTTCCTGGTGATTGCGTCGCTGCGCCAACTCGCCTGCGGCGTACGGTCAGCCGCGGCGACTTCTTGCACGAGGGCGCGGGGCACCGCGTGCGGGTCGACGCCCAGTGCCTGCATCTGGTTACGTAGCTCGCCCGCACGCGCTGCCTGCACACGCCACTCGATGCGGAGTCGTTCGAGCTTGCCGGTGATGCTGTTGACGTTCTCCGTGTTCGCGGCGACACCAGCGGCCAGGCCACGTTCCTGCGCCGTTGCCAGAGCCCGCCGCGCCGCACCCAGCCGTTTCGTGAGCGTGGCCCCGTGCCGTTCGAGGTCTTCGAGCTGCTCACTCGCGGCTGCCCATTCCGCTTGCGCTGCTAGAACGGCATGTTCGGATCCGCCGGCGGATTGCGCCGAATTTCCTCGTCGATCATCGCGGCCAGCTCGTCCGCGACCGGGTCGAACGCGGTCATCGGCACCGGCTGATTGTCCTCGATCCGCTGCGCCACCAGCGCCTTCGCCAACTGACGGAACCACGCCGGACGTTCCAGCCACACCCGGTGAACGATCCGATCCGCTACGCGGCGAGGCCGCACGTTCAGGCTCTTCCACCGATCCGGATCGTGTGCCGCCCGCGCCCGCTCCTGTTCCTTGTCGATCCACTCGTCCGCCTGAGTCTCGAACTCCGTCCTGCGGGCGATGATCTCCGGCGTCACCTGGGGGTACAGCTCCTGAGAGAGCACCATCTCCCGCGCTGCCCGCCACGCCGATTCCTTCGCCTGGACCACGTCCCAGTACGTCGGCGTCTTGCCCGGGTTCGATTGGGCCCATTGCTCGGTCAGCTGCTGTTCCAGCGGTCCGCTCGCGTTCTCGGTCAGCTGCTGCAGCCGCAACGCCTCCCGGTCGATCCTCTCCAGGTCCTCGGTCGTGTTCGCGTCCAAGCCGATCCACTCGACCAGAATTCGCCGTGTCTCGTCCGAGATCGTCACGTCGAGCTCCTCGATCTGTTCGATCATTTCCTCGTTCTGCGGTGCCACTGTCTGCTCCTTCTTCCTCGAATTCGAACGCGCCCTGGTTGACGTCTTTGCGTGCCACTCGACCTCCTCGACTGCGCCCATCCAGGGCGGAACTCCGCACGAAAACGGGGAGTTACTGAGGTCAATTTTACTACAAAGTAACGAAAAAACCTGGTCTGACCTGCACAAATACCGATCGTTATCGAATCCGGGAACCTTCGACGCCGCCCTGTGGGCGCGCCAGAGCGACGAAGAACATCAGCACGAGAGGCGCGATGAACAACCCCGCGAAACCGGCCGCCATCGCCCGTGCGGGTCGGCGATGGCGGCTGTAGGACCGTCGGGCGCAGAACACCGCGCCCGCGATGGACAGAAGATTGAACACAACGAAAACTCCGGTGGCGAAGGTGTTGCCGTCCATCACGGGCCTGCCTCTCTAGCGGGTGTTAGGCGTCTCGGGGCGAAAGTCAGTGCGCGACGCTGACTTATGCGACGATCACGCGGTAGTCGGACGGAAGGTGGCTTGCACCGGTTCGGTGATCGCCTTGATCCTGGTCCACGGAACCTCCACCCGCAGAGTTCGCGGTAGCGCGAGAGCCTCCTCCACGATCTCGTCCACATGCGGCAAGCTGTTGGCCTCTCTCGCTTCGTGCAGGAGCGCGACGAGCGGGTTGTCGAGGTCGAAAATGACGGAGACAGAATCGGATTTGATGCTCTCCACGTGAACGGAGCGGTACCTCCGGGCGTCGGTCAGCAAGTACCTGAATAAGTTCTTCGCCTTCGCTTTCTCGGCCGCGTCAGCGGATTTGGCGTTGTCGATCTGAATTCTGAGGTCAGCGAGAATTCTGGGGCTGGCGTAGAACGTCACCGGCGGAATCGGGTTCTCTTCCGCAAAGTGGATTTCCTTCGTCATGTGCTCTCCTTCGGTGGCTGTTCAGTCCGTCAGTCGCAAGATGAGTTGCCAGACCGTTTGCGCGGTGCAGACGGCGTCACGTGGGTCGACCGAGTGGTCTGCGACGGTAACCCATCCCACCGACCCTCTGACCATTGCTCGGATGTCGTGCGCCCCGGAGACGTCGACAACGGTGAACAAGATGTCGTAGCCGCCACCGATGTGCCAGATGAGGTCGCCGTCGTCGAGCGTGATGTTCGATTCGAGAGATTCGGTCTCGGCATGCGGGTCGGTGCGCTCGTAGAACTCGCGGGCCACCTGAGCCAATGCCTGCGCGTGCTCCGCACCCATCGGTCGCTGCACCGCCAGCTCTGCCCCGTCGCGAATCGACTCCTGGTCGATCAAGTGAACCGTCACAAGACTGTCCTCCCCTTCACTCGTCTGATCTTCTATTCGGTAACTGACAACACTCTACATAGAGACCCCTTGATGTAGAATAGGCACGTGCCGGCCGCTACTCGTCGGGCCGCAGAAATAGTCGACATGCTGGCTACACTCAGCAGCGAGAAGGGGAGAAATCTTGAACTCCGAACGGCGACCGCGCAAGGTAGGCCCAGAAATGACTGCAGTTGCCACCCCCCGCGACCTCTATCTTCAGCTCGAAGCGCGACTCGGTGAACTGCGCGACGTGCAAGACAAAACCCTCGCTCTAGTCCGCGAGTACCAGTTGCACGATTCGAGTGTTCTCGAGACCGATACGGTCGGCGAACCGATCAGCGGCCCGGAAGCGTTCGACGCGGCCCTGCTGAATTTGGGCCGTCTCGATCTCGCCCTGGACGCGGCGGACGAAGCGTTCCAGGAAACACTCGTCTACACCTCGAGACTGCGCGTCAAAGACTGACAGCAGACGAGAAAAGGTCGGCATCTCCAGGTGAGATGCCGACCTTTGTGATGGATGGTGGTGTTTCAGAACAGCGTTGCGTGAGTCGGTCGTTCAGAACAGCCCTAGTTGTTCCCGGGCGGCTTGTTCTTCGGTACGGCGCTCGTACGCGGCCGCGAGGGACTGCGCTGTCGAGGGCGTGCACCCCATCTCGCGCCCGATCTGCTTCCAGTCCGCCCCGGCATGATGCATGCTCCACGCGTCTCGTTCGTCGTCATTCATAGGTGCCCTCCCCGGATCTTGGTGAGTCGTTCGGTCGCTTCCCGTAGTCGGCGCCGATGGGCGCACATGTGCTCGTAGAGGTCCCGGTCGGGAAGGCGTTCTGCAGCGTCCACCAGGGATTGGGCAGCGACGTGGAATCCACGCCGGTACGCCTGGGTGATCACTGCGTCGACGTAATGCTCGGGGCCGCCGGTCACACCGAGTGTCGTGACCTCGGCGAGCGCGGTCGTGAGCAGTTTTCCCTGGTGCCCGGCGGTGAGACCTTCACGGCTGAGCATGAGAGCGACGTGCGCCGAATCGTGGGGCTTGCCGGCGACGACGAGTTCGGCGATCTGACTGAACAGTGCTCCGTAGATCGGGCGGTCGAAGTCTGCGGCGGTGATCAGCACGATCACTCGCTGGGCTTCCACGGGCTGAGCCCACAGGAGTGCGCACAGCAGCTGCGCCTCTATGTCCAGTCG
>NZ_JBAQEO010000378.1:0-4373 GCF_049286785.1 Rhodococcus sp. (in: high G+C Gram-positive bacteria)
CTTCTCTAGTCGGGCAGGACCCCGGTCTCGAGGAAGATGATGCGACGTCCGATCTCGACGGTGTGGTCGCAGAACCGCTCGTAGAAGCGGCCGAGCAACGTGATGTCTACGGCCGCCTGCACACCGTGCGGCCACTCCGGAGCCTGCAGGATCAGGAACAGTCCTCGATGGAGTTCGTCCATCGTGTCGTCGGCGAGCAGAAGATGTTTCGCCCGTCCGGGGTCCCGATGCTGAAGTGTCTCTTCGGTCTCCCGGGCCTGAGCGATGGCCACGGCAGCCATCTCGGTGAAGACCCCGCGGACCTCCTCGGGAACGGCGTGGTCGGGGTGCCGGCGTCGGGCAATCTTTGCGACATGGATGGCGAGTCCGCCCATGCGATGCAGATCGGCCGATATGTGGAGCCCGCCCACCATCAGCCGCAGATCGTGAGCAACCGGGGCCTGCAGGGCAAGCAGCGCGAACGCGCGCTGCTCCCAGTGCGCTGCCGCCTCGTCGAACGAACTGCCCATATCGATCACCTCCTCTGCCACCTCGAGGTCTGCATCGAGCAGCGCGCGACTCGCCTTGTCCATCGCTGTGACGGCGAGTCTGCAGATCTCGGCGAGGTCGCGCGCGAGGCTGTCGAGATTTTCGGAGAATCTTGTGCGCATTTCCCCAACCTAATGTGTTGTGTGAAAACCGGCAGATCAACGCGCGGGACCGGGCGGGAGCTGCTGAGTGTTTCGCGCCGGGCGGGGTTGGGAACGACTGACACATGACGGACGAAGACGGATCAGCACGCCGAGACCGGCAACCTCGCCGCGTGGTCGGCAGCGGGTTCGCCGGGGTGGAGTGTGCACGGCAACTCACGCGCCGCCTCCGCGGTACGGATGTGCGGATCGTCCTCGTCTCACCCGACGGCTACCTGCTCCATACGCCCCTGCTTCCGGAAGTGGCAGGCCGAATTCTGGGTGTCGGGGAAACGGCACCCTACGGCTGTTCCCGCTGCCCTGGTGGCGATCGGGTTGCTATCCGAAGAGGAGGCGGGGTTCGCTGCAAGTGACGTTATCAGGGCCGGAACATGATCCGGCCACACGACAGAGGAGCACAATGGAACCGAAGGTGCGTGACAATCTCGACGGTCACCGGTACGAGATCGTGGTCGACGGTGTCGTCGCAGGATTCGTCGACTACTCCCTGAAAGGCTCGACGTTGACGCTGATCCACACCGAGATCGACGACGCGTTCGAGGGCAAGGGCTACGCAGGACAACTGGTGGGGAGAACTCTCGACGCCGTCGCGCGGCGGGGGCTCTCGATCGACCCGCAATGCAGCTATGTGCAGGGCTTCTTGCGTAAGTACCCCGATTACCAGTCTCTGGTCGCCGACGGTGCGGCGCACGGCACGACGGAGTGACGAGTCGGGGCCGACGGGGATCGATCACCACAGGCGTGCCGGCGGACTCGTGCCGGCGGACTCGTTTCGTGAGATGCCGAGCAGATGATCTGCGGCAACGTCGTAGACGGCTTGCGCTCCGGCCGAGCGTGATTCGTCTGCAACGATGCCCTGCACAGGCCGGCGAAAGCGGAAGGGTGTCGCGTCGCGCACACCACACGCCTCCGGCCCGGGGCTGGTTTCGTTCCCCGGGCGACAGGGTAAGCGCCAACCAACAGCCCAGAACCCGCTGTCCGGATCCGTTCTGCCGAGGGGGAGTGACCGTCATCAAGGCTCAATGGGATACCTCGGCCTCCGTGTCGGACGTGTGGTCGGTGCTCGCCGACGGCTGGACATATCCGTCCTGGGTCGTCGGCGCGTCACGGATGCGGGCAGTCGCCCCCGACTGGCCCGCGGCGCGAACCCGCCTGCATCACTCGGTCGGCCTGTGGCCGGCGCTGATCGACGACTGGACGGAAGTCCTGTATGTCGACGAGGAACGCGAACTTCGACTGCTGGCAACGGCGTCGCCGTTCCCGAACGCCGTGGTGACGATTCAGCTGCAACCACGGGCACACGGCTGCCATCTCGAGATGTCCGAGGAGGTGTCCTCCGCCCCGGGGAAGTGGATACCCCGGCGAGCGCAGGAGCTCGCCGTTTATCCACGCAATCGAGAGTGCCTCCGCAGACTGGCGCTCCTGGCCGAACGGTCCACGACACCGTGAAGGGACGGTGAATGTGCGGACAGCGGACGCAATAGTCATAGGGGCAGGGCCCAACGGTCTCGTCGCAGCGGCCACGATGGCGAAAGCAGGTTGGGATGTAATCATTCTCGAACAGCAACCGGAGCCGGGGGGCGCGGTTCGTTCGGCCGAACTGTTCCCGGACTACTGCACAGATCTGTTCAGTGCCTTCTATCCGTTGGCTGCGGTGTCACCCGCGATCCGGGACCTCGACCTCGAGGGCGTGGGTTTGCGGTGGAGTCGGGCACCCCATGCGCTGGGGCATCCCCGACATCACCTCGACGAGGATGCACCGTTGGTCCAGCACGATCCCGAGGCTACGGCGGCCGATCTCGCACGCAGGCATCCCGCCGACGGTGAGGCCTGGCTCCGGCTCGTCAGTGAGTGGAACCAGCTGAAGGAACCGCTTCTCGACTCCCTGTTCAGGCCCTTCCCGCCGGTCAGTGGACCCCGCCGGCTCCTGTCCCAGCTCGGCAGCGCCGACTCTCTTCGACTGTTGCGCTTTCTCATGCTGCCCGCCCGGCGCATGGCCCACGAACTTTTCGAAGGAGACGCGGCACGGCTGCTCCTTCTCGGCAACGCCATGCACGCGGACACCCCGGTCGATGCACCGGGAAGCGGGGTGATGGGGTATCTGCTCACCATGCTGGCGCAGGATGACGGCTACGTCGTTCCGGTGGGCGGTGCGGGGGCCCTGTCTGCAGCGATGGCCACCCGGGCGGAGCGAAACGGCGCCGAGATCCGGTGCGGGGAGGAAGTGACTGCCATCGATGTGGTCCACGGCGTGGCGAAGGAAGTCCGCACTGCGAACGGTGAACGATATGTCGCCCGGAAGGCAGTGGTCGCCGACGTGTCGGCGCCGGCACTGTACGGGCGTCTCCTGGCACCGGCGGCCGTACCGGAGCGACTGCGCGCGGACCTGCGCAACTTCGAGTGGGACACACCCGTCGTGAAAGTCAACTACGCGCTGGACCGCAAGATCCCCTGGCGCTCAGAGAACTTGAGCGGTGCGGGAACCGTGCATCTGGGTGCGGACGACAACGGGCTGGTCCGGTGGATGGCGGATCTCACCACCGGGGTGGTGCCCACCCATCCGTTCCTGCTGTTCGGTCAGATGACGACCTCCGATCCCACCCGGTCGCCCGAGGGAACCGAAAGCGCCTGGGCATATACGCATCTGCCGAGAGGCGTCACCGACAACGAATCTGCCGAACAGCTGGCCCGGTGTGTCGACGACGAAATCGAGGCACACGCACCGGGTTTCAGTGAACGGATCGTGGGACGCGACGTGCAGCGGCCGAGCGACCTCGAGGCGAACGACGCGAACCTGCACGGCGGTGCTGTCAACGGGGGTACGGCCCAGCTGTACCAGCAGCTCATCTTCCGGCCCTCTCCGGGGGCTTTCGGCCCGGATACGGCGGTCGACCAGTTGTATCTCGCCAGCTCCTCTGCCCATCCCGGCGGTGGTGTGCACGGGGTGTGCGGATTCAACGCGGCGCATTCGGCGCTTTCCGACCGTGGGCGCTGGGGATGGGCCCGGCGCACGGTTCGCGGACGGGTGTTCGATCTCCTGACCGGCGACATCACCAGGTAGGGTCCCGCCGCCCGGCACCCGCCCGCCGGTCGGAGGGATGCGACCTGCACAGGTACCCGCCCGCGGACGGACACACAGGGCGTTCTAGCTCGTTGGACATCCGTCCAGTGGCGCGAGAGCAACTACGTTTGATACAACGTACCCATACAAAATGTGATGCACGTCACTACCTGCAACCCGAGGGCACGTCTAACTCATGAGCCGCACCACGTCGCGACGGAACGGACTATCCGCGACCTCGCCCGAAATCGCGGCATCGCCGCGCCATCCCGTGGGTCCCACCCTGTCCATCGCCGCTATCGCAGCGGTCGCCGCCACCGCCCCCGCCGTCGTCGTCACCGGATCGGCGCTGGTGGGTATCGCCACGTCACTGGCGGTGCTGGGGTCCGTCACCCTCGCCGGGCTACTGATCTGAGGTCGCCGTCTCCGCCGTAGTCGTCACGCAGTTGTTCATGTCTTCAGCAATCAGAAAGCAGTCGATGGAAACCTCTCCCCGAACGTCCGCCCGCGGCACCGTGCGCTACCCGTCAGCGGGTGGCTCCATGAGCACCCTGGAGATCAAGAGCCGCATCGAAGCGATGTTCCGCGACAGGACGGACGCACCGGACGAACTGGTGGAGCAG
>NZ_JBAQEO010000379.1:0-5008 GCF_049286785.1 Rhodococcus sp. (in: high G+C Gram-positive bacteria)
ACCGGGCACCCGCCGATCCGGTGGAGGAGACGGTGGCCGACGTCTTCGCGGAGGTGCTCGGACTCGACCGGGTGAGCGCGGATGCGGGATTCTTCGACCTCGGCGGCAACTCGCTGAGCGCGACCCGTGCGGTCGCCCGCCTGCGCGCCGCACTCGACACCGACATCGGCGTGCGGGCATTGTTCGAGGCGCCCACCGCCCTGGCATTCGCCGCGCGCATCGAGCATGCGGGAGCGGGTCCGTCCGGCCGCCCCGCGCTGACCGCCGGGGACCGTCCCGACCGCATCCCGCTGTCCTACGCCCAGCAGCGCATGTGGTTCATCAACCAGTTCGACACGAGTTCGCCCGCCTACAACATCCCGATGGTCGTGCGGCTCACCGGCGACCTCGACGTGGATGCGCTGACCGCCGCCGTCACGGACGTCGTGACCCGGCACGAGTCGTTGCGCACCCGCTTCCCGCTCCGCGACGGCGAACCCGTCCAGGAGATCCTCGTACCCACCGGCCACCAAGGCTGTGGCCGATCAGAACAAGCGCCGATACTCGCTGCGACCGCGGTCGCGGACGAAAGTCGGCTCCGAGAGGAGCTCACCCGGCTCGTGGCGGCCGGCTTCGACGTCGCCACCGCCGTCCCGCTGCGCGTCGCCCTGTTCTCCCTCGACCCGACGGATCACGTGCTCGCCGTCGTGGTCCACCACATCTTGGCCGACGGCTTCTCCATGGCACCGCTGGTGCGGGATGTGATGATCGCGTACGAATCCCGCGTCCACGGTCGCGCTCCCGCATGGACGCCGCTGCCGGTCCAGTACGCCGACTACACACTGTGGCAACGCAGGCTGCTGGGTTCGGAGGACGACCCCGGATCGCTGATCTCTCGGCAACTGGCCTACTGGGAGTCGGCGCTGGCCGGGCTGCCCGAACTCCTCGAACTGCCCACCGACCGTCGGCGTCCCGCACAGCAGTCGTTCCACGGCGATCGGGTGCGCTTCGCGATCGACCCCGGCCTGCACGAGCGGATCCGGACGGCGGCGCGCGAGCACCGGTCCACCGAATTCATGATCGTGCACGCCGCACTCGCCGTACTGCTCGGCCGACTCGGCGGCACGGAGGACGTGGCGATCGGCACCCCGATCGCCGGCCGCGGCGAGGCGGCGCTCGACGACCTCGTCGGCATGTTCGTCGGCACGCTGGCCCTGCGCACCCCGGTGGAGGCGGGACTGCCGTTCCGTGACCTGCTCGCGCGGGTCCGCGACGCCGATCTCGGCGCCTTCGCGCACGCCGACCTGCCCTTCGAACGGGTGGTGGACGCCGTCGGCCCGGTGCGGTCGACCGCCCACTCGCCGCTCTTCCAGGTGTCCCTCGAATTCCAGAACACCGAGAAGCCCGCTCTGCGGTTGCCGGGGCTGACCGTCGAGGGGCTCGACCCCGCCCTCGACGTCGTGAAAGTGGATCTCGAGGTGATCCTCGACGAACGGTTCGACGTGGACGGCACCCCCGCGGGCATGGCGGGTGCGATCGACTACGCGACCGACCTGTTCGACGCCGACACGGTTGTGGGCTTCGCAGAACGGTTCGTGCGCATCCTCGACACCGTCACCGCCGAACCCGGTATTCCGGTCGGCGACATCGAGATCCTCGGCACCGACGAAGTCGCGGCGCTCACCCCGGCGCGCGGTGCACCCGACGGCCCGAACCTCCTGCTGCCGGACCTGTTGTCGGCCGCGGTCGAACGCGATCGGGACGCCGATGCGGTGTCGTACCGGGGCCGCACGATCACGTTCCGCGAACTCGACGAGGCCTCGAACCGGCTGGCGCGGCGGCTGATCGAGGATGCTGCGGGTCCGGGAAGCACCGTCGCTCTGAGCCTGTCGCGCTCGATCGAATCGGTGCTGTCGGTGTGGGCCGTCGCTCGAACGGGCGCGGCGTTCCTGCCGGTCGATCCCGGGTATCCACTCGACCGCATCGAGCACATGCTCACCGATTCCGGTGCGGTGTCGGGCGTGACCGTCCGGCGACACCGCGATCGGCTGCCCGGGACCGTGAACTGGATCGTGCTCGACGACGCCGAAGACGAGGAGCGGATCCGGGTGCAGTCGCCGGCCTCCGTCACCGACGCGGACCGGACGACGCCGCTGCACGAATCGCATCCCGCGTACCTCGTGTACACCTCCGGATCCACGGGCGTTCCCAAGGGCGTAGCCGTCACGCACCGTGGCCTGGCGAACCTCGCTGCGGAGGAGCGGGACCGTCTCGCGGTCACACCCGGCTCCCGGGTGCTGCACTTCGCGTCGCCGAGTTTCGACGCGTCCGTGTTCGAACTCGTCATGGCATTCTGCGCGGGTGCGACACTGGTGATCGCACCGCCGACGATCTACGGCGGCACCGAGCTGGCCGGACTGCTGAGCGACGAGCGGGTCTCTCACGGATTCGTCACCCCGACCGCACTGGCGTCGATGGACGCCCTCGGCTTCGAGTCGCTGCGGACGCTGGTCGTGGCCGGTGAAGTGTGTCCACCCGAACTCGTCGCCCGGTGGGCGCCCGGCCGCCGGATGTTCAACGCCTACGGGCCGACCGAGACGACGATCATGTCGAACATCAGTGATGCGCTGGTGCCGGGCGAGCCGATCACGCTCGGCGCACCCACCCGCGGCGTCTCGGAGGTCGTGCTGGATTCCCGGCTGCGCCCGGTGCCGGTCGGTGTGGTCGGTGAGCTGTACGTGTCGGGACGCGCCCTGGCCTCCGGGTATCACCGTCGGCCCGGTCTGACGGCGGCCCGTTTCGTGGCCGCCCCCTGGGGCGCCCCGGGCGAGCGGATGTACCGCACGGGAGACGTGGTGCGGTGGCGCCGCGACGGCACCCTCGAGTATGTGGGGCGCAGCGACTTCCAGGTGAAGATCCGGGGGTTCCGCATCGAACCCGGCGAGATCGACGCCGTACTCACCGATCACCCCGACGTCGGGTTCGCCGTCACGATCGGCCGTGCCGGGCCTGCCGGGGAACCGCTGCTCGTCTCCTATGTCCGTCCGATCGGCGGCGCGGACATCGACACCGCGGAGCTCACCCGCCTCGCCGGTGAGCGACTGCCCGCCCACATGGTGCCCGCCGCGATCGTCGTGCTCGAACAGATTCCGCTGACTCCGGTGGGCAAGCTGGATCGCGCCGCTCTGCCCGCACCCGAGTTCCTGTCGGGTACCCGCTTCCGGTTGCCCGCGAACCTGCTCGAGGCGGCGGTCGTGGACGTCTTCGCCGAGGTGCTCGGTCTCGACCGGGTGGGGGCCGACGACAACTTCTTCGAGAGGAGCGGCAACTCCCTGCTTGCCACGAAGGTGGTCGCCGCCCTGCAGGAGAGACTCGATCGGAAGATCCCGCTGCAATGGATGTTCCTCGATCCCACACCGTCCGGCCTCGCCCGCAGGATCGCGCTGCCGTCGGCGGAGGGCGGGGTGATGGAGGCGCTGGCGGTGGTGATTCCGCTGCGCACCGAGGGGGCCGGGAGACCGCTGTTCTGTGTCCACCCAGGAATCGGGCTCTCCTGGGGGTATGCGGGCCTCGTCCGGTATCTGCCAGCGGACCGTCGCGCGTACGGACTGCAGTTGCCCACGATCAGCGGCGACGGCGAATACCAGTCGATCGAACAACTCGCGCACCGGTACGTCGAGGAGATGATGGCCATCCAGCCGGAGGGACCGTACGACCTGCTCGGCTGGTCGCTGGGCGGGATCATCGCCCACACGATGGCCGTCGAACTCCAGCGTGCCGGCGAGGACGTCGCCACCCTCGCGGTCATGGACAGCTTTCCCGACAACGGTGAGGATCCGCTGTTCGGGAAGCTCGACATGCGGGATCTGCTCCGCGGCCTGGGGCTCGTCGTCGCCACCGACGGCGACCTCACCTACGAACGCGCGGCGCAACTGCTGAACGAATCGTGGGGCAGCGACTCCGGACTGCGCGGAGAACACCTCGAGCGAATCAACGCCGGATACGAGAATTCGCGGAAACTGGTCCACCGGTTCCGGCCGCAGGTCTATCATGGCGAGCTCCTGATCTTCCCCGCAACGGGCGACGACGACGGCACGACGCGCGCCCGATCGGTGGAAGAGTGGCGACCGCTCGTGACCGGTCGAATCGTGGAGCACGATGTGGACTGCGGGCACAACGACATGATCGAGCCACAATCCCTCGCCGTGATCGGGCCGGTGCTGTCGAGGTACCTCGAAGCCGGACGCACCCGGCGCCGCGACGACCGAATCCACTGAACCGAGCCGTGTTGCTGTGCGACCATGAACTCTTGTGTGCCCTGGTGATGCCGGACGAATGGTCAGGGGGACGGGGAGAAGCTTCCGCCTCTCGCATTCCTGTGTCCGGACTCCGATGAGGCCACACCGTCACCGGTCGGGGAAACCGTACGGGGAGGAACCGCCGTGAAGCCCGTCGACACGCGGAAACCAGATGGTCGGATCCCGGCCACACGAACACCGGACGCGGCGCGTTTCCCGCTGTCCGCGGCGCAGCATGCGACCTGGTTCGCGCAGCAACTCGAGCCCACGGTGCCGATCTCGATCGCGCACTACGTGGAGTTACGCGGCGACCTCGACATCGACCTGTTGCGACGGGAAACCGTCGAGACCGCTCGCGAGTTCCAGTCGCCTTTACTCGGGGTGGTCCAGGTCGACGGACAGCCGATGCAGTACGTGGATTACGCGACCGAGATCGCTCTCGACTTCCTCGATTTTCGTGGCGAGGACGACCCGGTCGCCGCCGCACACGAATGGATGGACCGGGACTACCGGACTCCACTCGATCTCGGCGCGGATCGACTGGTCGAAACCTCGATCCTGTGCGTGGGGGAGTCGCATTACCTGTGGTACAGCCGCATCCACCACATCGCACTCGACGGATACGGTGCCATGACGATGATCAATCGCATCGCGCACCGCTATTCGGCCTCGGTGGCGGGTCGCGAACCGGAGCCGAACCGGGCTGCGTCCCTCCGTGAGCTGTACGACAT
>NZ_JBAQEO010000380.1:0-24576 GCF_049286785.1 Rhodococcus sp. (in: high G+C Gram-positive bacteria)
TGTCGGCACTGCACTTCTATGCACGCGAGGGTCTCATCTGGAGTCGCCGGACCAGCGGCAATCAACGCCGGTATCGCCGTGACGCCCTGCGCAGGGTTGCGTTCGTCCGGATTGCCCAGCGGGTGGGCATTTCCCTCGCGGAGATCCGGGACGCGCTCGCCACGCTGCCCGAGGGACGCACCCCCACACGCAAGGACTGGGAGCAGCTGTCCACCCGCTGGCACGCGGATCTGGATCAGCGCATCGAGCAGCTGATTCGGTTGCGGGACAACCTGACGGACTGCATCGGCTGCGGGTGTCTTTCCCTGGGCAGTTGCACGATCGTCAATTCGCACGACCGGCTCGGCGATGCGGGACCGGGTGCACGCACACTGGACGTCGAACTGACCGGCAAGGGTGGGGGAATCTGACGGTCAGATCTCGTCGAGCCACTTCTCGACCGCTTCGCGGTCCTGCGCGACCATATCGCCGACGAGCTTCCTGACGAGCGATTCGATCTGGCCGCCGACGAGCGGAATCTTGACTTCCACCGAACCGGTGACGGTGAGCACCGTCGCCGTGCCCGAGGCGCGAAGCAACGATGTGCATTCGATCCGGACGGGGATTCCTGTGGAGCTGCCCCGGATTCGACCGCGGGCCTGGTCGATTTCGAGAACATCCCACTCGTCGATGCGTTCGACCCTCAGCTCGCCCCTGACGACCTTCTTGACCAGCCCGGGTAGCGAGTCGGTACCGATGGTGTCCCGCATCGACGTCGTGAGGGTTCCGGGACCTCTGCTGCCGTCGATGGTGATCTTGTCGGGAGCTCGCTCGAACCGCTTCTCCCAGAACAACTGATCCGTGAGTGTCCCGTGAACGCGGTCGACGGGGTGTGCCAACTCTTCGGTGTATTCGAAGCGTTTCGCCATGGCGGAAGCCTACGACATCGGCGAGCGGTTGCGCGGGGCCTGTCGCCGGCCCTCACCGGAGGCCACGCTCCGCGGGAATTCGCGGACGTAATCCGCCGGAACCGCAAACGTGACCTTCGGGGCGGGTCCACACTGGAAGAGCAGTGCGGACGACTCGAGCAACCGAACAGGGGGCGAAATGGCCGACGGCGAACCTCTGATACCACCGAGTGCCGTCGACGTGGATTTCTCCGACCTCGCGTGGGGAGCGGACCGCACCATGTCCGATGTGGAGACGGGCATGTGGCGGATGGAGGAAGCGCAGCCCAGGCTCAGGTCGCCCATGGTCGCGGTCGACGTCCTCGACAAATCTCCCGACTGGGAGCGACTCGTGCGGGCGCACGAATGGGCGTCGCACATGGTTCCCCGCATCCGGATGAGGGTGGTGGAGCCGGCCCTGCGCCTCGGTAACCCGGTGTGGACGGTGGACCCCGAGTTCGATCTCGACTATCACTTGTCACGCGTGCGCCTCCCGGAGCCGGCCACTTTCGACCACGCACTGCGGATGTGCCGGCATCTGGCCACCGAACCTTTCGACAAGGCCCGTCCACCGTGGCGCGCGATGCTCATCGAGGGACTCGAGGACGGCCGGGCGGTCTATGTGGTGAAGACTCACCACAGCATCACGGACGGGCTCGGGGGCATCCAGCTGATGACGCTGCTCCACAGCCGTCGCCCGGAACCCACTCCGCAGAAGCCGGATCGGCCACCCCCTCTGCCCGAGCGGATGTCGAGTGGCGGCGCCCTCCTCGAACAGATGATCGGCGGCGTGCGCAGCGCCCCCGGCCGGATCGGCGGGCTGGTGCGCGGTCTTTCCCGGACGGCGAGGACCACCGTCGGCGATCCGATCGGAAGCATCGGCGGCGCTGTCGCCTACGCGCAGTCGATCCGCCGAGTGGTCACCCCACCCCCCACCGGTTCACCACTACTGCGCGACCGCGGGCTCGGACGGTGGTTCGGGGTTGCCGAGGTGCCGCTCGACGAGCTACGGGCCGCGGCCCACGTCGCGGAGGGTTCCGTGAACGATGCCTACGTGGCGGCGCTGCTCGGCGGGTTTCACCGGTACCATGACTCTTTCGGCTACCACGACGTCGACACCATCCCGGTGGGCATGCCGGTGAGTATGCGGACGGCGACCGACCCGTCCGGTGGCAATCGTTTCGCCGCAGCACGATTCGCCGGACCCGTCGGCGAACGCGATCCGGCCGAGCGGATCCGCAAGGTGCGCGCGATCGTCCTCGGTCTGCGCGAGGAACCGGCTCTGGGTCTGCTCGACGCCGCGGCGCCGATCCTGGTCCGGGTTCCCACCGTGATTCTCGCCAACTGGTATCTCTCCCAGTCGAGCGGCCTCGACCTTCAGGCGAGCAACGTCGCCGGGGTCCCGGTACCCGTCTATCTCGCGGGCGCACGCATCGAGCGGATGTTCCCGTTCGGCCCTGCACCCGGGTGCGCGGTGATGGCAACGCTCGTCTCCCACCTCGGCGTCTGTTGTATCGGCGTCAACCTCGACACCGCCGCCGTCACCGAGCCCACCCGGTTCATGTCCTGTCTGCAGGAAAGCCTCGACGAGATCGTGGAACTCGGACGTCGACGGAAGGAAGGGCCTTCGAGATGAGTGAACAGTCGACGCGTCCCCGTGTCTACCTCGTCGAAACCATGAGCGAGATGGAGGACGACGTTCTCCGCACCTGGCTCGAGCGGAAGACCGACGACTCCGGGCAGCCGCCACCAGCAGTCCGGATCAACGATCAGGCCCTTGCCGATCTCGCCCGGCGCAAGGACGATCCGCTTGTCACTCCGCTCCGGGTGGTGTGGCTGCCGCAGGAGAACCCGGTCGAGGGAGCGCAGCGTTTACGGGAGACGCTGTCCATGCGGGATCCACTGCATCCCGGGGCGAACACCCAGCGCAGGGTGATGCGCGACGATCCCAGCCGATGCCGGGTGATCGAGGGCGACGCCGCCCCACTGAGCGACCTCGAACGCCGTCTTGCCGAGAAGGGCGGCGGTTCGCTCCCCGAATTCATCCGCAGGCAGGCCGCGCTCACCCTCGAGCGGGCGGAACGGACACTGTTGGGCACACAGTACAAGGTGTCCCGTTTCGTGGTGGACGAGATCACCGACTCGAGCCGCTACCACGAAGGTACCCGGGGCCTGTCCGCGAAGGTCGATCTGCCCGTCGCGGAAGTGGACCGCCGCGCGCGGGCAGCCCTGAACGAGATGGTCGCCGCCCAGAGCAGGCGGGCCATCGCGATGTGGGACCAGCTGGGCCGGTACTTCGCCCGCGCGTACCGGCTCGATGTCGACACGACGCGGCTAGGCGAACTGCGGGAGCTGAACAAGGAACACTCCCTGGTGTTCCTGCCGAGCCACCGCTCGTATCTCGACCCGTTGGTGCTGCGGCCGGCGCTGCTCGCGAACGATCTTCCGCTCAACCATGTGATGGGCGGCGTGAACATCAACTTCTGGCCGATCGGGCCGATCAGCAAGCGCAGCGGCACCGTCTTCATCCGACGCAAGTTCGACGGCGACGAGATCTACAAATGGACCCTCCGTGAGTACATGCGGTACCTGCTCGCCAAACGCTTCAACCTCGAGTGGTACATCGAGGGTGGACGCAGCCGCACCGGGAAACTCCGTCCGCCGCGTTTCGGGCTCCTCACCTACCTGGCCAAGGCCTTCCAGGACAGCGGAGCGTCGGACGTCTACCTCGTGCCGGTGTCGCTCACCTACGACCAGCTGTACGAGGTGGGGGCGATGGCTGCCGAGGCACACGGTGAGGTGAAGAGCAAGGAGAGTCTGCGCTGGCTCGTCGGATACGTTCGGGCGCAGGGTCAGCGGCACGGCGTCGCGCACGTGAACTTCGGCAGACCCCTGTCGCTTGCCGAGTATCTCGGCCAGGAGGAGGATCTGCGGCTCGCCGTCCAAAAGACCGCATTCGAGGTGTGCCACCGGATCAACGAGGTCACGCCGGTGACCGCCTCCTCGCTGGTCATGCTCGCGTTCCTGGGTATCGAGGATCGGGCGCTCACGGTGCCGGAAGTGCGTGCGATTCTCGGCCCGCTGGTCGAGTACATCACCGCCAGGGAGCTGCCCACCGCGGGCGACGTGGATCTGACCAACCCCCAGGTGATCCGCAAAGCGCTCAGGACCCATATCGATTCGGGAGTTCTGCGCTGTTTCGACAAGGGCACCGAACGGGTGTATTACCTCGGCTCGGATCAGCACCTGGTGGCAGCCTTCTACCGCAACAGCACCATTCACTTCCTGGTCGTCAGGGCGATCGCCGAGATGGTGCTGCAGGCCGCGGCGGACGACCACTTCACCGATCCCATGTCGGACGGCTGGGCGGAGGCCCTTCGGATCCGTGACGTCCTGAAGTTCGAGTTCTTCTTCAGCGAGAAAGACGTCTTCCGACAGGAACTGCGCGCCGAACTGGATCTGATCGCCCCGGGCTGGGAGTCGGCACTGGGTGAACCCGGCAAGGCCGAAGACCTCATCGGCCAGGTGCGGTGCTACCTCGCGCACCGCGTGCTGCAGTCGTTTCTCGAGGCCTACGTGGTGGTCGCAGAGCAATTGATCCACACGCCCGTCACGGAAGAGTTCAACGAGAAGTCTTTCATCACAGACTGCCTCGCCCTCGCCGAGCAACTCCGCCTGCGTCAGCAGATCGGTAGCCGGGAATCTATTTCTGCCGAACTCTTCGGCACCGCGCTGAAATTGGCCCGCAATCGCGGACTCGTCGAGTCCGGCGCGGAGAATCTCGCCGGACGGCGCGTGGTGTTCCGCGACGAGATCCGGACACTCGTCGGCCGGGTGCTGCGCATCCGTGCCCTCGCCCACGCGAAACTCGACGAGGTCGCCGGGTGAGCCGATGAGCGATGTCCGCAGCCTCCACGACGCCGTCGCGGCCGCTCCTCCGGGGGCGGCCACACTTGCGGTATTCGACCTCGACGGCACCCTCATCAATGGTTACTCTGCCAGTGTCGTGTACCGGGACCGGTTGCGGCGCTTCGATATCAGCATCGCCGAGTTGCTCGCCACCACCGGAGCCGCTCTCGACACCCGGTTGCGTGGCTCCGATATCAGCCGATTGATGCGTATCGCCGTACAGAGCCTCGCGGGCCGCATGGAAGACGAAATGCAGGAATGGGGTCAGCGGTTGTTCCGGCAGGAGATCGCCGGATTGATCTACCCCGAGGTCCGGGGTCTGCTCGCCGCACACCGGCACGCCGGGCACCGTATCGTGATGGCCACATCCGCCACCCCGTACCAGGCTCAGTCGGTGGCGAACGACCTCGACATCGACATCGACGACATCCTCTGCACCCGGCCCGAGGTTGTGGACGGCATGCTCACGGGCCGGTTGGAGTCGCCGCCCCTGTGGGGTCCCGCCAAAGCGCAGGCGGTGCGCGAGTATGCCGAACGAGTCGGGGCCGATCTTGCCGACAGCTTCGCCTATTCCAATGGGACGGAAGATATTCCGATGCTCGAGTCGGTGGGTCACCCCGTGGCCCTGAACCCGGACCGCAGGCTCGCTGCCACGGCTCGCCGGAACGGCTGGCCGTCGGCCGATCTGCGGCCGCTCCAGCGCGGCTCCGACCCGCTGTCGATCGCACGCACGGCCACGGCCATCGGCACCCTCCTGGCCACCACTGCCGTCGGCGTGTCGGCCGGCATCCTCACCGGCAACCGCCAGACCGGTGCGAACCTCGTCGGGACCTTCGGACCGGACCTCGCGCTGGCCGTCTGCGGGATCCGCCTGCACGTGACAGGCGAGGAGAACGCATGGTCGTCCCGACCAGCCGTGTTCATGTTCAATCACCAGAGTTCGCTCGACCTGCTGATCATCGGCAGTGTCATCCGGCGCGACGTGACCGGTGTGGCCAAGAAGGAGGCCGCCCGTGACCCGCGGTTCCTGCCCATCGGCGCACTGCTCGATGTGGCGTACGTGGACAGGGCCGACAGCGCCAAAGCCCGGGCCGCGCTGCGCCCGGCAGTGGACAAGTTGCATTCGGGGGTCTCGATCGCGATCGCGCCCGAGGGCACCCGTTCGCCCACCCCGCGGCTCGGCCGGTTCAAGAAGGGCGGGTTCCATCTGGCCCTACAGGCGGGAGTGCCGATCGTCCCGATCGTCATCCACAACGCGGGCGAGAGGATGTGGCGCAATTCCCTCGTCGCACACCCGGGTCCGGTGTATGTCGACATCCTCGAACCCGTTCCGACCGAAGGATGGAAGGTGTCGGATCTGGACCGGCATATCGAGGACGTGCGAACCCTGTTCGAGGACTGTCTCCGCGCCGGGCATCGCTGAAAGAAGACTCCAACGACGACCGTATCCGTACCACCTAGTCCGGCAGGAACTTGCTGAACTGGTCGTTGGCTCTCTGCATCACGAAGTCGTACGGGGGCGAGAACTTTCGCGCCCACCAATATCCGAAGCGAACATCCGGCGAGGTGTATACGAGGAACCGGCCCTTCTTGATGCCGGAGAGGATGCGAGACGCCACCTTCTCCGGTGTCACCGCCCGCTTCTCGAACTGACGGACGGCCTTCTGGATACGCGGGTCTTCGCGGTCGACACCCGCGATCTCGACCGTGTTCACCAGAGGGGTCTTCACCGCACCGGGAACCACAAGGCTCACTCCGATGCCGTGCCGCGCCAGGTCGAATCGCAGCACCTCGGACACTCCGCGAAGCCCGAACTTGCCGGCGCTGTACGCCGCATGCCACGGCAACGCCAGAAGACCTGCGGCGGACGACACGTTGACCAGGTGACCGCCTCTCCCTGCGCGGATCATGGGCGGCACGAAGTTCTCGATGATATGGATGGGGCCCATCAGGTTGACGTCCACCATCGACTTCCAGTGACGGTGTTCGAGGTTCTCCACCGTGCCCCAGGCGGAGATCCCAGCCACGTTCATCACGATGTCGAGGCTGCCGAACTGATCGTGGATGTCCGATGCGAATGCCACGACCGCCTCGTAGTCGGACACGTCGAGCGCCTGCGAGAAACTGACGGTTCCCCCGAGGCTGCCGACTTGCTCGACCGTCCTCGCCAGCCCTGTCTCGTCGATGTCGGTGAGGAAGAGTTCCGCACCTTCCGCGGCTGCAGCGAGGGCAGTAGCGCGCCCGATTCCGCTGGCCGCGCCCGTGATCAGGCATTTCTTTCCGTCGAGCGTCTTGATCGCCATAACCCGGAAGCCCCCGTCGTCACGCAGTCGTGTCGGCTGGAGTGTACGGGGGCAAGGGATGTGCGCGCACCCAATTACTACAGGCGGTTTGCCATCTCTTCCTGATAGCTCCGAATCGTCTTCTCGATTCCGTTGGCGTCTTCGTCACGTCCTCGATGGCGAGCATCATCGGCGCGTTCGCGCAGAACTTTGATCGCCTTCCGAAGTTCGGCGTCCGTCATCCTGTGTTCCATATCACGATCATCCTCCCCAGGGCGCCCGCTTCGCCAGGCATCGGGTCGGAACGATGACAGCGGGGGGCGAGTTTGCGCTGGACAATATTCAGAGTTTCCGCACGGCGGACAGGGCCAGTTCTGACACATGTCCCACCGCCGGATATCAGCGCCCCGGTCGTTCGCCGTGCAGGTGCAGTTCTACTGACTTGGCAGTAGTGTTCACGGCGTCGCCAGGACGCCGAGCGATCACTCGTAGTTGCGGTGCGCAACGCAACATGCCCGCACTGAGCTGGGCAGACGCGGACATTCACCCCGAAGATCAGCGATCAGTCGGCGCTCAGCAAACTTATGGCGATCAACGGGGCAACCATGCCGCATCCGGAGTTGCGAACGCACTCGGCGGAGTGCGGGCGACGCACCATGAACAACCATCTTGAGGTTTCAACGAAAGCGCGTGCGTGACTAGCGCAGAGGCTGCGCGGATCGATACCGAGGCACCGGGCGCCGAGGCCGTCCCAGTGGGCGGTATGCGTCGTGCGCGCAGCAACCGGAGGAGGCAAGTTTCCACCGCCCGGATGAGTTATCAATCGGTTATCGCCGTGGTACGGTGTCGTTCACCTGACTGACGGCGTACAAGAGAGGACCCGGCGGCTTACAATGGCAGACTTTGCTGCGCGGTTGAACAAGCTCTTCGACACGGTTCACCCCCCTGGGCGTAAGCCGCACACGAACGCAGAAGTCGCGGCAGCACTGATCGCCGACGGACACCAGATCTCGAAGCCGTACATTTCGCAACTCCGCTCGGGACAGCGCACCAATCCCTCGGACGAGACCGTCGCCGCCTTCGCCCGTTTCTTCAAGGTGAAGCCGGACTACTTCTTCAACGACATCTACGCGGCCAAGATCGATCACGACCTCGAGCTTCTGTCGCAACTCCAGGGGTACGGGCTGCGAAAGCTGTCGAGCCGCGCGTTCGATCTGTCCGAAGAGTCGCAGAACCTCCTCACGGTGATGGCCGAGAAGCTCCGAGCCAGCGAGGGGCTTCCGGCAGTTCCACCGGACTCGCGCTAGTACCCTCGCGCTGGTACCACCGTCGCGCGGCGTCACCGCGAGTGGAATCATGGTGAACGGCACAATCGTGCGCGGCAACCGGGAGCGGGTCCGTGATGTCCATGGTGTACGTCCTCGGCGAGCAGCGAGTGTCCGGCGCGGCGGAAGCCCGGGCCGGCGCCGCCACCTCGTCCCGGGCGATCGAGTTGCTGGCCTACCTGGCACTACATGCCGGGCGGGCTCAATCGAGAACACACCTCGCGAGCCTTTTGTGGCCCGATTCGAGCGAGCAGCAGGCCCGCACCAACCTTCGCCGTGAACTGCACAACGTGCGCAACCTGCCAGGATGTGACACTGCCCTGCGTACTCAGGGCCCGACTCTCACGTGGGTCGACACCCCGAGTTGCAGTGTGGATGTTCGAGTTTTCCAGAGGGAACGAACCGCAGCACTTGCCGCGGAGACCGAGCCGGACCCCACGGCCTTCCTCCAGCGCGCCGAGGCGGCGATCGATACCTATCACGGCGACCTCATGCCCGGTAGCTACGAGGACTGGGTTCTGGAGGAACGCGATCTGCTACGCCGACACTGTGTCGAACTGTGCGATGCGGTGACTCTCGCCTGGCGGGACGCCGGCCACCCCGACCGCGCAGTCCGCTACGCGCGCAAGAGGATCGAGCTGGAACCGCTGGAAGAGGTGGGATACCGAACCCTCATGGAACTGCAGTCGGGGGCGGGTGATCGTGCGGCGGCGATGAGTACCTACCACCGTCTTGCCTCGGCACTGGAGACCGGGCTGGGCGTCACCCCGGACACCACGACCACCCGATTGTTCGAGAAACTCGTCGGCGGTGGTACAGCGAACCGCGAGTCCGGACTCGCGCCCGCGCGCGCCGTGCCGTCGGGTCACGTCCTTCCTGCGCTGATCGGCCGTGAAGAGGAATGCGAAGCACTTCATCGCCGATGGCGGCAGTCGGTGGACGGCCGGCAGGGCCTACTTCTCGTCTCCGGTGAGAGTGGGGTAGGCAAGACCCGTCTACTGTCCGAACTCGGCGAGGCGGTCCGAGCGGAAGGGGCCGTGGTCTCGACGGCGCGATGCTTCGGACCGCTGGGCTCCGTCGCTCTGGCACCCGTGGCGGAATGGCTGCGCAGCCCCGGTCTCCGGTCGGGCTTCGGATCCCTGGAACCTGTGTGGCGCAGGGAGATCGTCCGGCTGGTTCCCGGAGCCGGGACCGGAGATTCCGCCGCACCCCCGACCGAGTCCTCACGTGCGATGGTCGACGCCTGGCAGCGCCACCGCTTCTTCGAAGGACTCGCGCGCGGAGTGCTGTCGGCGGGTCGGCCGGTGCTACTCGTGCTCGACGACCTGCAATGGTGCGACGCCGAGACCATCACCTGGCTGGCGTTCCTGTTGTCGTTGGAACCAGGCTCGCGCGTCCTCGTCGCGGCAAGCGCACGGAAGGACGAGGTGGATTCGCGATCCGAGATTCGGGATGCGCTCAGGGGGTTGCGTGCGGCGGGTCTCCTGACCGATGTGTCCCTGTCGCCGTTGACCACCGCCGGCACCGTGCGGTTGGCGCGCTCCCTGGGCGGACGGGCGCTCAGCCCGGCGGAGGAGTCGGTACTGCAGGCCGCGACGGGCGGCTATCCCATCCATGTCGTGGAGGCGGCAAGAATCCTGCCTGAGTCGGCGGCTACCGGAGAAAGGACTGCCGGTCAGAGCCTCCGGGCCGACGATCTCACGGAGATCCTGCACCGCCGGATCGAGCAATGCTCCGAAGCCGCCCGCGAGGTGGCCGGCCTCGCCGCGGCGCTGGGACAGAACTTCGACCTCGATCTGCTGAGCGAAGCGACCGATCTGGACACGGACACGCTGGTACGCGCAGTCGACGAGTTGTGGCGACGTCGCATCCTGCGACCACAGGGCTCCGGATACGACTTCGTGCATACCGCGCTCCGCGACGCCGCGTACCGGTCTGTCGGTCCACCGCGTCGATGGCTGCTGCATCGACGACTCGCCCAGGGGCTCGAGCTTCTCTATTCGGGTCACACCGACAACGTCGCGGCTCAGCTTGCCGAGCAGTACCTTCACGGCGGGCGCCCCGACCGCGCGCTGCACTACTTCGAACGGGCGGCGGCGGTGGCCGCGAGCGTCTTCGCTCATGCCGAGGCCCTTCGTCATTACCACACGTGTCTCGATCTCATCGAGAGGTTGCCGGCCGGACACAGCAGGGACGGGCGCGAACTCGGGGTGCGACAGGCGATGTCTGCGCCGCTCACCGCTCGCGACGGATATTCCGCACCCGAGCTGCAGGCGACGTTGGAGCGAACGGTGGAACTCGCTCAGCGTCTTCGCCGACCCAAGACAGTGCTGGCCGGGCTCATCGGACTGTTCGCGGCGCACTTCGTGCAGGGACACACGGCACTGGCCTACCATCTCGGCGAGCGCGCGCTCCAATTGTCGCAAACCGAGCCCGAATTCGCGGGGCAGGCACATTTCGCGGTCGCGGGTTCGGCACTCGGCCTCGGCCGGCCGGCAATCGCGGTCGAGCACTTCGACCTCGCATCGGATCTCTTCTCCGACGAGTACTCCTTCATCCTCGGCACCCGGCTCGAAGTGCACTGCCTGGCCTGGGCGTCACATGCGCAGTGGCTCACCGGAGATGAGCGGCGGGCGATTGCGTCGATCGACGAAGCCCTCGAACTCGCCAGGGCAAGTGGACATCCCTACAGCCTTGCGGTGGCGTTGGGATACGCGGCGATACTTCATCAGATTCGCGGTGACCGAGTGGCACTGGCGCCGACACTGGACGAATTGCGTGAACTCTGTGCGCGCTATCAGTTCGCGTACTACAGCCAGTGGGCGTCGATCCTCGGGGGATGGCTGGACGGGGGCGAGAAGGGCATCACCCGGATCCAGGCCGCGCTGAGCACGCTGCGCCGCCAGCGAGCGCTCGCCCGGATGCCGTACTGGCTGTTCCTCCTCGCTGAGGTCTCGATCGAGTCCGGTCGAATCGACGCAGGCAGGGCCACGCTCGACGCCGCACGAATCTGCGCGGCGGCGCACGACGACCGGTGGTGGTTGCCCCAGGTTCTGAGGCTGCGCGCGAGTCTCGACCGTTCGCCGGCAGGAAACGGTGACGCGAACGCTTCGCGAACGGTCCGTTCCTAGAGTTCGAACCACCAGCGGGGCTCCGCGGAAATTCCGCCGTCAGCAGACCCGCAGAGGTGAGGAGGCAAGAGATGAGTACCACCATCACGGGAGCAGCGGGCATCACTCGGCCCCCGTACGGCGCGCTGGCCGGCGCGTTGCGGGGAGAGCTGATCACACCCGACGACCCCGGGTACGACCGGGCGCGGGCGGTCTACAACGCGATGATCGACCGCCACCCCGCCGCACTCGCGCGCTGCGCGAACGAGGCAGACGTCGTCACCTGCGTCCGCTTCGCCCGAGAGAACGGCGTCGAACTGGCGGTGCGGGGAGGCGGCCACAATGCCGGCGGCCTGGGTGTCTGGGACGACGCCCTCGTGGTCGACCTCGGCGACATGCGCAGTACGACAGTGTCCCCCGCGGCCAAGACGGTGCGGGTGGGCGGTGGCTGCACCTGGAGCGACGTCGACCATGCCACCGTGCCCTTCGGCATGGCCACCCCGTCGGGGTTCATCGCGTCGACCGGTGTCGGTGGCCTGACACTCGGCGGCGGCATCGGCTACCTCACCCGCCGCTTCGGTCTCACCGTCGACAACCTGATCAGCGCTGACGTCGTCCTCGCCGACGGCACCCTCGTCACCGCGAGCGCGCGATCCCATCCCGACCTCTTCTGGGCGTTGCGCGGCGGCGGCGGCAACTTCGGGGTGGTCACCTCCTTCGAATTCGCCTGCCACGACATCGGCGAGCACGGTACGGTCATCGGTGGGCCGATTCTGTACGACCTCGCAGACACCGCGGAGGTCATGAGGTGGTACCGCGACCTCCTCCCCGCCCTCCCCGAGGAACTGAACGGATGGATCGGTCTGCTGACCGTTCCACCGGCGGCGCCGTTCCCCGAATCACTGTGGGGACGCAGGGTGTGCGGCATCGTCTGGTGCTACACCGGACCGCACGACGAACAGGACGCGGTGCTGGCGCCGATCCGCGAATTCGGGTCGCCGTTGCTGGTGGGTATCCACGACCTGCCGTTCACCGCCCTGCAGTCGGCGTTCGATGCACTCTATCCCCCTGGACTGCAATGGTATTGGCGAGCCGACTTCATTCGGGAAATCTCCGACGAGGCCATCGATGTCCACCTCGAGTACGGTGCGAAGCTCCCGACAGGGCACTCGACGATGCACATGTACCCGATCGACGGTGCGGCGGCGCGGGTCGACGAGGACGACACCGCTTTCGCGTACCGGGACGGGGGCTGGGCCGGCGTCATCGTCGGCGTCGATCCGGACCCCGCGAACGCCGAGCTCATCACGGAGTGGGCCAGGAGCTACTGGGAGGCACTGCACCCGACAACGGCCGGCGGCGCCTACGTCAACTTCCTGATGTCCGAGGGGCAGGATCGTGTACGGGACTCGTACCGTGGGAACTACGACAGGCTCGCCCAGGTGAAGGCCGTGTACGACCCCGACAACCTCTTCCATGTCAACCAGAACATCCTTCCGCAGTCGGGTATCCGACGGCCGTAGGAGTATCGATCATCACGCGGCAGGGCACCAGACCTCGCTCTGCCCACGGCGACACCCATTTCAGGAGCACAATCAGAAGTACTGTCCCTGCCCACGAGTGATCGAGAGGTACGTCATGGTGTCGATCTGCAAGCTCCGTCAGCTTCCGCCCCGGCTGACCACAGGTGCGTTCATTCTGAATTCAGGGCTGAGCAAGTGGTCGGGAGACGAAGAGGTCGCCGCCGGACTTCACGGAATGGCCAGCGGCACCTATCCCGTTCTCGAGAAGGTGGACTCCGCACAGTTCCTCCGCATGGTCGCCGTTGCGGAGATCGGGCTCGGGGCCGCACTGCTGATTCCGGTTGTGCCCTCGCTCGTGGCCGGCGCGGGTCTGGCCGGCTTCTCCGCCGGACTACTGGGCCTCTACCTGCGTATCCCCGGAATGCGTATCGGCCTCCGGCCGACCCACGAGGGCACCCCGGTGGCAAAGGACATCTGGATGCTGGGCATCGGCCTGGGCCTGGTCATCGACGAGTTGACCACACGCGGGAGCTGATATGGCGTCCGCAGGACGACGTGCACCCTGGTGACGCATCATGGACCGATGGCTGACAGGCAACCGCTCGGTCCCACCGTCTTCGTGCTCTTCGGCGCCACCGGCGACCTGTCGAAACGGATGGTGCTCCCGTCCTTCTTCCAGTTGGCGGCCGCAGGACTACTGCCCGAGGACTGGATACTGATCGGCAATGGTCGCGGCGACGTCCCGGTTGATCGGTTCCGCGCCCATGTCCGGGATGCGGTCACCGAGTTCGGCGTGCACCGGGACGACGAGTGGGATGCGTTCGCCGAGCACCTCAGGTTCGCCGGCGGCGGCTTCACGACGGAAGAGCCCGGAGCCCTGCCCGCGGTCATCGCGTCCGCCCGGGAGGCTCTCGCGGCCCCCGACGCACAGTTGGTGCACTATCTGGCGCTGCCCCCGCACGCCTTCGCCGAAGTGACGCGCGCGCTCGGCACCCACGGCCTCGCTCGCGGGGCTCGCGTCGTATACGAAAAGCCCTTCGGCACTTCGCAAAAGGCGTTCACCGAACTCGATACCGCCGTGCACGAGGTACTCGACGAGAGACAGGTGTACCGGATCGACCATTTCCTCGGCAAGGAGAGCACGCAGAATCTGCACATCCTGCGTTTCGCCAACGGACTGTTCGACGGAGTCTGGAACGGCGACCACGTGGCGCAGGTCCAGATCGATGTGCCGGAGACTCTCGACATAGACGACCGAGCGCTGTTCTACGACTCGACCGGCGCCGTTCTGGACATGCTGGTGACGCACCTTTTCCAGGTGGCCGCCGAGGTTGCGATGGAGCCTCCCGGCAGCTTCGACGCCGACGACCTCCAAACCGCCCGCGAATCGGTGATCGGGGCCTTCCGCCCACTCGACGTCGGGGACGTGGTACTGGGGCAGTACGACGGATATCGGGACGTCCCCGGCGTGGCAGACGATTCCGAGACCGAGACCTTCGTCGCCGCCCGACTCTGGGTTGACACCGACCGGTGGCGGGGCGTCCCGTTCCTCTTGCGTACCGGTAAGAAACTCGGTGTGAGCCGGCAGCAGGTCAGTTTGATCTTCCGGCCGCCGGCAGGACCGCTGACCGACATTCCGCCCGCCGGCGCAGTCCTGTCATTCGACCTGTCGGGCAACGGCGAAATCGACCTGACCATGGTGGTCAAGGAACCGGGCCCAGCGGACGTATTGTCGGTGGGGCACCTGGGCCTGCCGCTCGACACCGTGCCCAATGGCCACGCCCTCGCACCGTATTCGCGTTTGATCCTCGACATTCTCCACGGCGACCGTTCACTCTTCACCCGCCCGGACGGTCTGGCCCACGTCTGGGAAGTGGCGGCACCGCTACTGAACAACCCTCCCACCCCGGAGTCGTACCTCGCCGGTTCCATGGGACCACCCGAGGCCGATCACCTCGCCTCCCCCTGCGGATGGCTGGTCGGGAGGGATTCCACCCGAGGGTCGATGCCCGGCAGGAAATCCCATCCACTGCAGGCCGCAAAAGACACCGTGGTCATTCACGGGTAGCGGTGGCACAGTTGATTCGAGAACAACTCGTTGCGCGAGGACTGAGCGGAGTTCACATGGACGCCAACCACCGACCACACACACTGTCGCGCGAGACACGCGCCCGACTGGAATCGGACGTGGCCGAACTCAGGGTGCGCAGGCAACGGATGGCAGCCGAACTCGACAGCGGACGGGGAACGGTGGGCGACAGCGGAGATGCGGCCGACGCGCTCGAACGGGCGGACGAAGTCGCCGCGCTCGACCGTCGCATCGCCGAACTCGAAGCCGTCCTCGGCGGCTGGGCACCTGTCTCGAAGCGGGCCGGAATGCTCCCCGACGGCACGGAGTTGACCCTTCGGTTCCCGGACTCCGGTCTCGTCACGATGCGGGTGGTGAACTTCGCCGAGGAAGTCCCCGCGGACGAGGAGGACACCACGCTGAGTCCGGACAGTCCCCTGGGCTTGGCCGCGGCGCAGCATCGACCCGGGGATACCTTCACCTACCAGACTCCACAGGGGCCGATGCAGGTGGAACTGGTGAGCGTGAAAGAACCCTGATAGCGGCGATTCCGGCTCAGACCACGCTCTCTTCGTGCGCAGCGTGCGCACCGTGCGGGTCCGGTGAGCCGGTACCCGTCTTCCGGAGCAGCGTATGCGAGGCGGCGAGAATCAGCACCCACCGTCGAGGTGACATTCCTTCCGGCGGAGCGATCCATTCGGTGCCGAGAACATCCGACTGCACGGGATCCTCGATCCACCGTGAGACGATCTCCGCCCGCTCCCGGGTGGATTTCGGCAGTTCCGGCACGACCGTGTCGAACGTGCCTGCACCCGCCTGCAGATACAGCGCATCCATGATGTGCGCCACCGAATCGGACGCCCGCAGAACGGTTGTCGTGGCCGTTACGTCACTGTCGACCACTTCCGGAAAACGGGTGGCGAGCACGGTGTGCAACGCGGCGATCCGCCGCAGATCGAGTCGTGCCCGCACCCAGGTCTCCGCCAGCACCCACACCGTGCCGAGGGAGACCACCACGGCAGCAAGCGAATACGCGATCGACGAACCGACGAACCAAGAACCTCCGGACGACTCCCTGATCAGGCCGATCACAGCCGCCACCAGGACGATTGCGGATCCGGCCACCACCAGTGCGATTCCGCGACCGAGCGGAGTCCAGGCTATGTGCCACGCACCGGTGACCACCACGGACGTCAGCGCAGCGACAACGAAGAACAGGGCGGGAACGGAATAACCTGCAACGAGGGCAATTCCGAGAAGTATCGCGGTCGAGTACACGATCGTTGCGAATGGACGCAGCGCCCGCCGCGGCAGAATCGGCCAAACCGAGACCGCACCCACGGCACTCGCCGCCGCGAACGATGTCCACGCCAGTTCGATGAGAGTCTCCGAAAGTTGCCGGGGCGACCCCACGCCGTCGATACGCGCAGCCACATCCGTGATCGCGAACGTCGAAGCCAGTCCGGCGCTCGACACCGCAACAACCATCGCCACCCGGAGCGGTGTCGCCCGGCGAGCCGCCACGCGGCCGATCCGTGCGCCCGTAGCAGTCCAGACGACCAGCGCCAGCAACCAGGCCATCATCCGATCGCCTCGTCGTATCGCAACACCGACACCGCACTCCCGCGCCCCTGCATCGTCCTCAATCGCATCAGCAGCATCGACGCGAACGTCTCGGCCTCCCACTCGGCGAGGTCGCCTGCAACAGGACCGTCTCCACGCCTGCGGGACCGCTGGCTGAGCATGTATGCGATCAGGTCGTCGCTCGCCTCGAGCGTCGACGTGGCGGCTTCGGCGCCGTCGTGCCGGAAAACGATGTGGCCCAACTCGTGCGCAAGCGTACGGTTCGGGTCCGGAAGTCCGGGCGCGATCACGATCACGTCCCGGTCGGGATACGCGCGCCGCTGCCCGCACACACCGGGTGCAAGAGCAGTTGCGAAATCAAGTTCGATGGGACGGTTCCGCTCGCGGGCCACCACATCGACGACATCTCGTAGTGACGCCGCCTCGGATCTGGCCGCGGCGTCACACACCACGTCCACGGCCGCCGCCACCCGTCGGTGCGATCTGGTTGCCACCACGCCTACACCTTCCCGGTCGGCGCCGGGGCGAAGAACTCGGCGCGGGCAGCCGCGATGCGCGCCTGCTGCGCGCGGGCGCCTTTGAATGTCAATGCCCCTGCGCCTCCCGCGCAGCAGAAGAGTGCGCCGACGCCGCCGAGAACCGCTACGGCGGGCAGCGGTTCGCCGTGCACCATCGGGACCGTCGCCGGCTGCCCCCCACCGGACGACACCCCGCCCGGCCCGGTCGAGTTCGGGTCGGTCCGATCCACAGCCTGCGGACCCCCCGGCGGGCTGCCGGCGGGGCTGCCGGTGGGGCCGTCGGCGTCGGACCCGGACGGGCTCCCTATCGCTTCCGGCGCACCTGACCCCGCATCCGGAGCAGGGGCACCGGACCCACCCTCGCCGCCCGAGGCATCCGAACCACCCGAGGCATCGGGCAGGGTGACGTTCGGCGTCGCATCGTCGGGAAGTCCGCCGAGTGGCGGTGGAATCACGGCGGCGCGTCCCGTCGTGGTCGGCGCTGCGTTCGTCGGAGGCACTGCGCTCGTCGGAGGCACTGCGCTCGTCGGAGGCACCTCGCTCGTCGGAGGCACCTCGCTCGCCGTCGGCTCGGCGCTGGTACTCGGCACCTCGCTCGCCGTCGGCTCGGCACTGGTGCTCGGCTCGGTAGTGGGCTCGTTACTGGGCGACGCCGGCTGCGAGGGCGCACCGGTGTCCTCGGAGTGGCCGGGATCTCCGTCGCACTCCCCGCGGGAGCATCCGTGCGAGTGAGGATCCGCAGAAGCATCGGATGGGAAGGCGGACACAGTGATCCAGCCGAGGCCGGACAGAAATGCCAGCGCCAGCCCCGTCATGGCCAGCCGGCGAATCACGTGACCAGTTCGCACACCCGACCCCCTCGACTTCAGTCTGCAGCACCCCACGACCTTGACGCCGCCAGATTATCGAGGCCATGTTATCGACCGGTAAGTAGGGAGGTGCCGGTGGTGCCGGTGTCGGGGGCCGGCACCACCAGCGATGCTCGAGCCGCCTGGACTCGAGCAGTTCAGGCGGCCCTGCAGGCTGAGCCCCACCCAAGGTTCACAATGCATTCACCAGCAACACGGTGACCGCGATGGTCGCCAGTACCGTGACGGGTGCAACAAACCCGGATATTTTGTCGATGACCTGCATTTTCAATGACCCCGCCTGTGGAAGACTTCTGCGAACCAGGGAACAGTAGACAACATCTGGTTACCTTTGAGCAAATCGAATGCAGGGGCAATTCGCCCGTCATCGTTCGGGGCTCGGAGTTGCGGCTGATGGCCGCGCATGAACAAAGATCCCACTCGGCTGTGCGAGTGGGATCTCGTCGGTATGTGGAGCTGAGGGGAATCGAACCCCTGACCTCTTCGATGCGAACGAAGCGCGCTACCAACTGCGCCACAGCCCCGATGCGAACCCTGCGATCCGCTCGGCAAACTCTAGCAGGCCGCCCACGGCGAGTGCTAATCGCCTAGCGGAGAGAACTTTCGACGTGATCCACCATGTTATTCACCCGCTGTTATTCACCCGCTGCGCGTCGCATCGTGGCACGCTGCATCGGCTCCTCGTCGAAGTGCTCGAGATGATCGAACTCCGGATCCTCGTCGTCGACTTCGAGGACGACAGCCCCCGGACGACGCAGCCGGGCCGGAACCAGGCGCAGTTCGTCGTCATTGCGTGATTCCACGCCCAGCCGTGAGCGGTGGAGGCGGGCGGTGCGGCGCCGACGGATCTCCTGCTCGATCTGCACCTGCCGTCGCAGGTATGCCAGGTAACCGAACAGGCCGATCACCGCGGCGGCGAAGACCCACCACATGAGCGGGGAAGTGATCAGCCCGAGTGCGGCGGACATGATCGCCGCGAACACGAGACCGAGCATCATTCGTTGCCGGAACGCGTACCGGGCCGCGCGTGCGATGGCGTCGGCCTCCGGGTCGAAACCGCCGCGCCCCCGTCGCACCGGCACGTAGTCACCGACCGACGCACGGTCACCTTCGAAAACGTCTTCCTCTGCGTGAGTGTCCACAAGGTCCTCCGCGTCGTAGCCGTGATGATCCGGCTCCGGTTGCCAGTACGGGTCGCTGCGGTGTCCTGCCGCGGGTCCTCGTTGCACGGGACGATCGTCGCCACGGTGCAGCACGCGGGTGGCAAGCGCCGCGTCACTGGTTTGCCGAATCCGGGGGCGGTTGTTCACCAGCATCGGGACCAGGACGAAGAGCCACACGACGACAAGCCCGATCCAGAGAAACGAGTTCGGCATACGGCGGCCTCCTCCCTATCGCCTACCAGCATGGATACCGCTGTTGACCAACCCAGGCTAACCGCATGGACACGCACATCTTCGCAGACGCGCCGATCTCACCATACCCAGGTGTCACACGCGTAACGCGAGAATGTGGCGCTCGGCATGCACGAAGAACGCGAAGTGAACGATCCGGAAAAGACTCGCCGAAACCGGCAGCGGCATTCGAATACCTCTGCTACCGTCCGTTAGCTGTCGTGTAGCTGGCCTGTTGCCGTCCCGCTCGCAGCATCACGCCCACCCGGCCTTACCGCTCCGGACGAGGGACTCGCACACGGTTCCGGAGACCTCTTCGACGGTCATCCCCACGAGAATGTGATCACGCCATTGACCGTCCACGTCGAGGTACCTCTGGAGAAGTCCTTCTTCGCGGAATCCGACATTGCGGAGAACTGCCCGGCTCGGAAGGTTCTCCGGACGCACGGTCGCCTCGACTCGATGCAACCCGACGGGCCCGAACGCATGGTCCAGGCCCAGTCCCAGAGCAGCCGTCGCCACACCCAGCCCGTTGACGTCGCTGGCAACCCAATACCCGATCCACGCCGACCGCAGCGCACCGCGGATCACGTTGCCGATCGTGATCTGGCCGCAGAACTCGCCGTCGAGTTCGATGGCCATCGGCAGCATGCGACCCCTCCGCGCCTCCGCTCGCAGGCTGCTACACAGCCCCGGCCACCCGGAGATGTGATGGCGGGCGTCCCAGTTTCCGTCGCCCGTCGGCTCCCACGGCTCGAGGTGCTTACGGTCCCGGATCCGCAGTCGGCTCCAGGCCGCGGCGTCACGCAACCGGATGGCTCGCACGGTGACGACGCCGCCGCGCACTCGGAGAGGGCCGAGATGAGGCGGCCAGCCCGGATGCTGTGTCATCCGTGCTCACTCGGATGCTGTGTCATCCGTGCACACTCTGATGCTGTGTCATCCGTGCGCACTCTGATGCTGTGTCATCAGCCCCGCTGAGCCAGGAATGCGACGTCCACCTGATCCCCGGTCCGGACTTCGGTGACCTCGGGTTCGATCAGCACCAGGCAGTTGGCCTCGGCGAGTGTCGCGAGCAGATGTGAGGAAGCACCCGGGGCACCGCCGAGCGCCTGCACGAGGTACTCCCCTGTTCCCTCGTCGCGCATGAGCTGACCGCGCAGGAATCCTTTGCGGTCCTCGATGGAGGTGATGGGAGCCACGGTGCGGGCGGTCACGACGCGGCGCATCGGCTGCCGACGTCCCAGCGCGATCCGAATCAGCGGGCGCACCATCACTTCGAACACCACGAGGGCACTCACCGGATTCGACGGCAGAAGGAAGGTGGGAACCTCGTCACGACCGAGCTGCCCGAATCCCTGAACCGACCCCGGATGCATGGCGACCCGGTCCACCTCGAGGTTGCCCAGATCGGCGAGGGCTACGCGCACCTCTTCGGAGGCACCGCCACCCACCGCGCCCGCGATCACGACGATCTCGGAGCGGATCAGCTGCCCCTCCACGACCTCGCGGAGGCGGCGCGGATCGGTACTGGCGATACCCACGCGGTTGACGTCGGCGCCTGCATCACGTGCGGCGGCCGCGAGCGCATAGGAGTTCACGTCGTAGACCTGACCCGGCCCCGGCGTCCGGTCGACGTCGACCAGCTCGCCACCGACCGAGATCACGGAGAGACGTGGACGAGGATGAACAAGCACCTTGTCGCGGCCGACCGCCGCGAGCAGGCCCACCTGCGCGGCCCCGATGATGGTCCCGGCACGGACGGCCACATCGCCCGGCTGGACGTCGTCGCCGGCACGCCGCACGTAGTCACCGGAGCGCACCGGCTTGTAGATCTTGACGCGCGCTCGCCCGCCGTCCGTCCGGTCGAGGGGAAGGACCGCGTCGGCGAGCGTCGGGAGCGGGGCACCCGTATCGACCTTGACGGCCTGACGGGGCTGCAGTCGGATCGGCTGCCGCGACCCGGCGCCGACCTCACCCACCACGGGAAGCGTCAGCTCGACGGGAGCACCGTCGTCGTCGCGGAGGTCGGTGCCCGCCGCCTGGATATCGACGCTGCGGACGGCGTACCCGTCGATCGCAGCCTGGTCGAAGCCGGGAAGCGGCCGCTCGGTGACCACCTCTTCGGCGCACAGCAGACCCTGGGCTTCGGAGATCGCCACCCGCACCGGCCGCGGCGCGACCGCAGCCGCGGTCACGATGGTCTGTTGCTCCTCGACCGACCGCATGTACTTCCTGCCTCCCGAGCTTCTAGGAATCCGCCCGCTTCAACCGGTCGGTCAGCCATTCACGCAGCGACGGGCCGTACTCGTCACTGTTCAAGGCAAAGTCAACCGCAGCACGGATGTACCCGCCGGGATTTCCGAGATCGTGTCTCGTTCCACGATGCACGACGACGTGGACGGGATGTCCCTCCTTGATGAGGAGCGCGATGGCATCGGTGAGCTGAAGTTCCCCACCCGTCCCCGGTTCGATCCGCCGGAGGGCATCGAAGATCGCCCGGTCGAGGATGTACCGGCCGGCGGCGGCATAGGTGGACGGCGCGTCCTCGATGGCCGGCTTCTCGACCATGCCGGTGACCTTGAGGACATCCGGATTGACGGCGTCCGGCACCTTCTCCACCTCGAAGACGCCATAGGCGCTCACCTGGTCCTTGGGGACGTCGATGGCGCAGAGAACCGTGCCGCCACGCTTCGCTCGAACCCTGGACATGGTCTCGAGGACCCCGCGGGGCATCACCAGGTCGTCGGGGAGCAGCACCGCGATGGCGTCCTCGTCGTCGTCGAGGACCGACTCGGCGCAGGCCACCGCGTGGCCGAGCCCGAGCGGCTGATCCTGGATCACCGACTCCACTTCCAGCAGACCGGGGGCCTTACGTACCTTTGCGAGGAGGTGGTGCTTTCCGCTCGCCTCCAACTTGCTCTCGAGAACGAGGTCCTCGACGAAGTGGGCAACCACACCGTCCTTACCCGGGGCCGTGACGATGACGAGCCGGGCAGCACCCGAATCCGCTGCCTCACCGGCGACGAGTTCGATGCCCGGTGTATCCACCACGGGTAGCAATTCCTTCGGCACGGTCTTCGTGGCGGGCAGAAACCGCGTACCGAGTCCCGCTGCGGGCACTACAGCCGTGCGAAAGGCTTTGGCGATGTGCGTTGGGGCATCTGTCATGCCCACACCATATCGGTGAGGAGCCGGCCATCGGACACGAAGATCTGTCGGCAGCCTCGGTGAACCCGTCGGGTGGCGGTCGGATACCGGGTCCTTATGGTTGTGCCATGCGATCGAGGACCAAAGCCGAGTGGCGGGAACGCGCACTCTCGAGGCGACGCGCGATCGCCGCCGAAGTCCGCACCGCCGAAGATCAGGCACTTGTCGGTCTCGTCACAGTCGCGGTCGCACCCCACTCGACGACTGTTGCCGCCTACATCCCTACCGACCTCGAGCCGGGGTCCCTCGAGCTGCTCGACGCCCTTCGCGGCGTGACGGGGCGGGTCCTCGTGCCCGTCACCCGCGGTCCCGGACCGCTCCACTGGGCCGAGTACACCGGGGCCGATAACCTGGCCGAGGCCGACTACGGGCTACGCGAACCCACCGGTCCCATCTACGATCCCGACGAAATCCGCTCTGCCGATACGATTTTCGTCCCGGCCCTGGCGGTGGACCGACGCGGTGTGCGGCTAGGGCGCGGCGCCGGGTTCTACGACCGCACCCTCGGAATGGCCTCGCCGGACGCCCGCTTGATCGCGATGGTCCGCGACGACGAAGTCGTCGAGGAACTTCCCGAGGATCCTCACGACGTACGTATGGGGTGGACACTCACGCCGAGGTCGGGACTCGTTTCGCTCGGCACCCCCGCCGGCGCCGCGGAATAGAAGGTCGATTAGTGTTGTTGGCACTGTCGACTGTAGAGTGCTAAAACCTGCGGTTTGACTACACAATGCGGAGGAACCCCGGTGCCCACTTACTCATACGCATGCACGGAATGCGACAACCGCTTCGACGTCGTTCAGTCGTTCAGTGACGATTCCCTGTCCGTCTGTCCCGCATGCTCGGGCAAGCTTCGGAAGCTGTTCAACTCGGTGGGCATCGTCTTCAAGGGCAGCGGCTTCTACCGCACGGACAGCCGTGGCACGTCAGGAGCCGCGAGTGAGCCGGCCAAGACCGAGTCCGCCCCGGCCGCGAAGACGGAAAACTCCACCGCTGCCTCCGCCAGCTCGTCGAACACGTCGAGCACGTCCAGTGCCGCACCCGCCAAGGCTGCTGCTGCCAGCTAGTTCCGCTTTCCGAGCGAGTTATCCACAACGTCTCGTCCATCCACAGGCACACCGCAACGGCACCTGCCGGTCCTGATGGAGCTCTTACTGTCGGCCCATGTCACGTGTGCCCCTCGATAGCTCGAGAAACCTCGGCCCCTCATGGACCGACCGACTGTCCGAATTCACTCGTCCCGGCTGGGCTCGCACGGTGGTGATTCGCCGCGTCGGGGCCGCGGCGCTCGCCTGCCTGGCACTCGCGCTCCTGGTCCGCGGAGATCCCGGCTCGGATCGCTCTCCCGTGGTGGTCGCCGCCCATGACCTGCAGCCGGGCCGGGTCCTCACGGACTCCGATGTCGAACTCGTGCAGCGGGAGGCCGGCAGTCTGCCGGACGGAACGGTCACCGCCGTCTCCGAGGTCAGCGGACACACGCTGTCAGGTCCCACCAGAGCCGGCGAGCCGCTCACCGACCTGCGCGTACTGGGTCAACGCCTCGCTGCCGCGGCCGCGGGCGTGGAGGACGCCCGCATCGTGCCCCTGCGGCTCGCCGATCCTGCCGTTGCCGAACTCCTTCGGGAAGGAGACCGGGTCGACATCCTCACCGTCGATCCAGACATGCCGTCGAACCCGGACCGGACGCCGGATGCCACGGTCCTCGCGGCCGGCGCGGTCGTGGTGTTGGTGACGCCCTCGACCACCGGTCGTGAGCAGCGGGATCGCGTGGTGATGCTGGCCCTGCCCGCGAGCGAGGCCACCACGGTGGCCGCGGCCTCACTGACCCACGCGATCACCGTGACCTTCCAGTGACCCT
>NZ_JBAQEO010000381.1:0-1708 GCF_049286785.1 Rhodococcus sp. (in: high G+C Gram-positive bacteria)
ACTGCGGGCCGGGATACTTGGACCATCCCGCGTCCGCAGTGGTGTCGTGGACCTTCAGCATTCCGGCGCAAGTCGGAGCCTTCTTGTCGGTCGAGGTGATCGTGCTGACCTCGACTTGGAGTGTGAACACCCGTGGGTGCCTGGTCAAGGCGTCGAAGAGCTGCACCGGGAGCGATGTGTCTGCGGGTAAGTTCTCCACGTCCAAGAGGACCCTGATCTTGCGTGGGCTGGGGCGATGGCTGAACAGGTCGCCCTCGTCCTTGGTGGGCGACAGGTCCAGTCTCTGCTTCGTGCGGATCGGATCGTCGTCCTGGTGCAGCTCGCGGAAGATGCGCATCGTGGCATTCTCACCCGGCTTCGGCGGACTATGGGCGCACACTCGGTGTATGCCCTCCTCGAAGGCGGCGTCAACACCGATGCTAGCCACGCTCGGTGAGGTACCGTCAGGCCCCGGGCGAGCGGATCTGACCGACGCGCAGTGGGCACGGTCGGACACGTGACTGCCCCGCGGGAAGAAGGCGGGCCGCACGCCGAGTGGACGAAACGGCAGCTCATCGACGTCGTCGCCGTTCCTTGGTGCTGACCAATTTTCATCGCAGGAGCATCCGGACCATCTATCAATCAGATCCGCAGGCAACACGGCCGCCGATTGAACTCGACACTGCTCACTGCGATCGGCGTACTGATGCTCGCTGCCTTCGGCAGCGTCGCGTGTGGGCTGTTCTCGAATGGCATCGGGACGAAGGCGACGATGTGCGGCATTCTCGCGATGGTCGTCCTGGAGACCGTCTTGGTCGGCCTTGTACTGGCCGCGGCATTGATATCGGGGCTAGAAGAACCGTCGCCGGAGGCCGAGCCATACGAACTGCCGGATGAGTTCGTCTGAAGGATCGAGCGCGATGCGCTTGTGTCGTGGAATTCGGTCGTGGCTCGGAGCGCTACCTTGCAGTGGTGGCGTCGCCTCGCGTGGGCACAATTTGGGCCCACATGGATGCAAGTCGGTGTCATCTGACGGCATCTGTCGGAACTTGAAACAGCAGGTGAGGCTGCAATTTGGTCCCTGACCTGCGGGGGTCGGCAGAGTTCAAATCCCTCCGCTTCCGCCAGGACGGAAAGCCCGTCACCGGTCAAGATCCCAGGTGACGGGCTTTTCAGCCCTCCGTGCGTTGGGGTGTGGTCATGCGGAGTCACCTGCGGGACTTCGGACTTCTCCACGGCCTTCTGGAACCATCCGGTGGGTAATCGCGGCCCTCGCATTGCTGGGCGCGCTCCGTGATGAGAAAGGCGGGATCGGTACGGTCCGCGACGTGTGGGATTTGGGGGTGCCCACGTGCAGTTGGTTGTCGACCTGGCCGGCGTTCTCCACGACCGTGAGCCGCTTCCGCAACAGGTCCAGGTGCCTTACGCGGAGCCCGATAGCTTCGCCCCACCGGAGCCCCACGGTAGGCGAGGACATACACCAGAGTGCGCTTTCACCGGCAGCATCCGCGAGCGCATCGACCTTTCGTGTGTGAGGTAGACGCGTGCCTTCCGCCTCTTCCGGGGAAGGTTGCCGACGCCGCGCGCGGTGTTACGCGTGAGTCGCCTGCTCTTCACTGTGGAGTCGAGGATGCCGCTCGACGGCATCAAGATCGATGTCCGATATTCGCACGTCGGCCCAACGCAGCTCCACATGCACGCAGCTCCACATGCACGCGCTCCACATGCC
>NZ_JBAQEO010000382.1:0-2879 GCF_049286785.1 Rhodococcus sp. (in: high G+C Gram-positive bacteria)
CGATCGGCGTCGGCGGGGTGGTGTGATCCGGTGGCGAGTTCCTCGACGGCGTCGATAACCGCACGCCAGGCCTCGCCGAGTGCGGCGCCGGGTGGCGACGGCGGCAATTGGACGAAGGCGCCCCGTGGCGCCTGCTCGGCCACGTAGCGGACGACTCCTTCGGGCATGGGACTGTCTGCCACCAGGACGGCCACCAGCGGGCACTGGACCAACGGCAGTGTCTGCGAGTAGTCGAGTCGTAGGAACCAGTCGAAATGTGCCCGCGCTTCGGCGGGGGTGCACGAACACCGTTCCATCATGGCCATCAGGCGGCGGTTGAAGGTCGTGTCCGCGGCGGGGTCCCACATGGAGAGGGTCTGGCCGGTGCCCCAGTTGCGCGCCGCGTCGAGCCAACCTTCGACTAGTGTGACGCCGGTTTCGGGGGTCAATCCGTGAGGAACCGGGTCCGTTTGCAGCAGACTCTCGGCGAAAGGCTGGTGGAAGAAGACCCCGGTCACCCGGTCAGGCGTGCGGGCGGCGAGCAGTGCGAGAGGGCCACATGCGGTACCGATCCCGACCAGGATGGCTTTCTCCATCCCGACTGCGTCCATGACGGCGAGGACGTCGTCGGCCTGTTCCTCGATGGTGGGAACGTGGTCGACGCGATCGGACAAGCCGAAGCCGCGGCGCTGAAAACATACCGACCTGGAGAAAGTTGTGGTTCGCTCGAACAGGTAATGAATGTGCGGGTCGGTCCACATCAGGTCCAAATGCAGACCGGCATCGAGGTACCAGACGATGTCCACGCCTCTGTCGCCGACGACCTGATAGGCAAGTGCGTGGCCATCACGGTCGACATACCGAGTGGTCGGCGGATCCATGTTTCCAGGCTAACGCCGACCCCGGCCTGCCGGCAGCGGCTACTTACGTCCCGCTGCCCACTTCATGCCCCAGCCGTAGGCCTTGTCGAGGTCTGCCTGGCTGCCTTCGATGTATTTCACTTCGCGGGTGACGGTGATGCCCTGCCCGGTGTTCTGCAGCATCGCGATCGCGCAAATGCGGGCGGAGCTGTTCGCCGAGTCCAGACGGACCTCCACCTCCGGGCCGGTGGTGGGGAAGAGGGTGACCACGCCGTCGACCGCCGCCCAGTTCGGTGCTCCGTCGTAGATCATCGCGAAGATGAGGATTCGTTTGAACATCTCGGGCCGGTCGAGACCGATGTGCATGTTCTCGCCACCGGTCACGGTGCCGGTGCGGTCGTCGGCGTCGAGCTTGATGAACGGGGCGGTGTCCAAGGAGCCGAAGCTGTTGCCGAGTGCTTGGATCACGCCCTTCGATCCGTCTGCCAGTTCGTAGAGGCAACCGAGGTCGAGGTCGATACCACCGCTCCCGGTGGCGGCAGCCGCGAGTTTGGCGAAGAAACCCGACTTCTTCGGCTGCGGTGTCACCCCGGTCGACCAGTTGAGGTTGACCCGCATCGCACCCTGCCGTTCACCGGACTTGGTCAGGCTGACAGACGGCGCAGCCTTCGACAATGTCACCTTGCTGAGGTTGACCCCACCCTGCGGTGCGGCGGGGGTGGACGGGCGACGGGTGTAGTCGATGGCCATGAATCGAACCTTCCAGTGGACTTCGTGGGCGCACCATGTCGGACGACTGTCCGATTTGCACGGTTCGCACCAGGGTAGCCGCATGGTCGAGTGCGACGGCTCGAGGAGTGGCGTAGAACCGCCGGTCGGCGTAGGAGTCAGAGGTGGTCGGGGAAGTATGGGGCGAGTGTGTTGACGACTTTCATGGCTTGGTCGCAGGCGGCTGCGGGTGTGGTGAACGTTTCGTTGGATCCGTAGCCGACTTGGAAGTCGAGGACGCCGGGTGTGATTTCGACGGAGACGAGGCATGAACGGGTGTCGGGGAAGTCCTGGATGAGTATACGGCGCCCTGCTATTTCGGTTTCGTCGAGGGTGATGAATCGGTCGGGCTGGGTCTCGAGGGTCTGGAGCGTTCTCTCCTTGGCAGAGATGGTGATTCCGTATCTGGGTTCATGAGAAAGATATCCACAGCCGAGTGATTTCGGATTGTCGAGGTCATCAACTTCGGGAGGCCTGATGTCGAGTTTTGCCTTGCGTATCGCGTTTGCGGGAAGCCCGTCACAAGGGTGGTAGGTAACCTCGGTGACTTCTGGAGCGTCCATTCCGGTTGGTAGTCCCGCATCGGGTTCACTGCACGCGGCGGTCGCGCAGACGGGAATGAATGCAAGTGCCACACTGATCCGCCGCAAGATCGAGTTCACTTGTAGAGTCCTATTCCCTCGAGGTTGTCCATGTTTGCAGACTCCTGGACGTTGTAAGCGTCCAGGACACGTCTCAGCACTTCTTTCATCGCCAGCGCATACGCTTGATGGGCCTTGAAAAGCCCGACCGCGGCGTTCGCGTCGTCCGTGCCCCCGATCGCCTTCGATCGAACCGACGCGGGTGAGTGTCAGCGATGTACTGGCTTTCATTCAAGCGCAACGACTTCCACGCAAGAAAATGTCGTCCGGTTGAGCGATGGCGAATCGGGCCTGGCAGCCACGACCATCAAACGTCGACTGGCATCGATCTTCGGCCTGTTCCACCTCCATGCGTGGGGTGGCCGAGAGAATCCCGTACCGTGAGGCTTGGCGACGCGCGGCGCCGGTGAGCGATCAAGAACGATGCCGACTGGCGCCTTCGCGCGGGTTCCGCATTCGGATTTCCGGTTGCCGGACTCCCAGATCTACTCTCGGATCTAACCTCAATACCGTGTACTTAGGGCGACGGGGTGGAGTCGCCCGAGAGGACGACAGGACGGCGGCCGATGCAGGACGCATTCCGGTGATAGGGATGTTTGACGTGGTAGACCGACATCTTTCGTTTGACCAC
>NZ_JBAQEO010000383.1:0-5679 GCF_049286785.1 Rhodococcus sp. (in: high G+C Gram-positive bacteria)
GGTCCCGCGGGACGGCCACCGCCCCGAACCGCAGTGCGAAGAGCCGGACTGCGCCGGTGGCGAGAAAGGTGACCACCGCAGCGGTGAAGAGGACGAGCAGGAGTTCGCGCAGCGGGACACCCGCTCCCCCACCAGATTGGGCCAGCACCACACCGGCCGATTCGGCAGCAATCACTGGGCAGACGCTACCGTTGCCCGCAGGGGTGAGCGTGTTTGCGTGACGAGTGCCAGGTGTGTGTCGGTCCCCCCGGCGACGGCCCACATTCCCGTGGACTCGAGGGACTTGGCGAGCGCCGTCGCGTTGTCGACGACGTTCCGGTCGTAGCTCTCGAACCCGCGTCGGCGGTCGAGCTCACCGACCACTGCCTGGGCGATCTCGGGGCCGATTCGGGCCAGTTCGGTGAAGTCCGGACCCCGGAACGGCCCCTCTTCCCCCGAAGTCATGCCGTCGCGTTCCCCTCGACCAGAGTTTTCGGTGTGACGCCCAGGACATCGGCGATGTCTGCGGTGGATACCGCACCCTCGCGAAGAATCCGCGGAACCGGGCTTGTGAGATCGACGATGGTCGAAGCCTGACCATGCTCGGCGCGACCTCCGTCGAGATACACGCCGACGGACCCGCCCAGTTGTTCGCGTGCTTCCTCGACCGTGGTGGCAGGAGGTCTCCCCGACACGTTGGCACTCGACACCGCCAGGGGTCCGACTTCGCGGAGCAACTCGAGCGCCACCGGATGGAGCGGCATTCGCAGCATCACCGTGCCACGGGTGTCGCCGAGGTCCCATGCCAACGAAGGCGCTTGTTCCACAACAAGACTCAGTCCGCCAGGCCAGAAAGCGCGGATCAGGTCCCGGGTGTGCGGCCGGACGCTGTACACGAGTCCGTCGATAGTGTTCCACGACCCCACGAGTACGGGGACCGGCATGTCGCGCCCACGGCCCTTGGCGCGCAGCAATGCGGCGACCGCCTCGCCGTCGAATGCGTCCGCACCGATTCCGTACAGCGTGTCGGTGGGGAGAACGACGAGTCGCCCGGCCTTCAGTGCGTTCTTGGCCGCACTCATTCCGGCGGAACGGGAATCTGGTCGGCTGCAGTCGTAGACGGTACTCACCGGCCCATTCTTTCACCCTCGTCGGCAGAGCCCGCACGCTGCGCCTCGATATCCGTAGCCACACGCCGCGCGACGACGAACCGCGGCTTCCCGGCCAGGTCGGGATGTTCGGCGACCTCACCGAACACCCGACGCACCGTGAACAACCCCGCCACCTCGGCGCCGTGCGTGTCGTCGTGCTCGATGCCCACGGCTCCGCCGATCCGAAGCCAGCGCGCGACGTTCGAGATCATCGGTTTGATCACCGACAGCCCGTCCGGCCCCCCGAAGAGCGCGGTCTGCGGGTCGTGGTCGGCGACTTCGGGTTCGAGTTCCGCACCCTCGGGGATGTACGGAGGGTTCGCAACGATCAGGTCGACCGCGCCTTCGAGCGCAGGCAGCAACGTGCGGTCCGTGACGTCTCCCTGATACAGGTGGATAGGTGTGTCACCGGCCTGCTCGCGCGCGTCGGCATTGCGCCGGGCCCACGCGAGCGCTCGTGGTTCCAACTCGACGGCGTGCACCACCGCGTCGGGACGAGCGTTGGCTATGGCCAGCGCGAGCGCGCCCGACCCGGTGCACAGATCGAGAACGACCGGGGGGTGCCGATCACAGCTACCGAGAAACGCGAGCGCCCAACCGAGGAGCAGTTCCGTTTCCGGACGCGGAACGAACACGCCGGGCCCGACATGCACGTCGATGGCACCCATCGCCGCTGTGCCGAGGATGTACTGCAACGGGATCCGTTTGGCGCGCTGCGCGACCATCGCGCGGTATGCCTCGATGACCGACTCGTCGACGAGCGGAACCAGTCCGAGCCGGGTTCGCTCGACACCCAGGAGATGGGCTGCCAGCGATTCGGCATCTGCCCGCGCGCTGGGCACACCTGCATCCGCGAGTTGCGTGGTTGCCTCGATCAGGGCCAGGCGCAGAGGTAGTCGACTCACGGGTACAGAGTGCCATGCCGACAGCTGTGCAGGATTGGGGCACCTCCAACTCGAGACTGCAGTACTTGCCCGGAAAATGAAACGGGCGTACCGCATCGTCGTCAGCATCCGAGCGTGTACCCGGGTTCACGCCCGCCGCGATTCAGGAGGTTCCTCGATGTCGAAGTTTCGAATGATCACCACCTCGGGAGCGGCACTCGCGTTCGCTGCGGCAGCAGCGCTCGCGCTTCCGGCGGCTGCAGCTGCAGAACCGTTCGAATCGCAGCCCACACCGCTCGGTTGCGCGGCCGGGCTGGGGACGGTGCTGGGTGCGACCTCGATCTCAATTCATTCCAAGGAGGCGGGGTGCCGTTGATGCCGGCGCCATTCATCGGAGACAGCACGATCCCGCAGGCGCCGGGCAAAACGGAACCGGGCCAAGTGGTGAGCGTCGTGCACGGTGCGTACCCGAACTCGAAGGGCCAGACCTGCTTCCTGATTCCGGGATTCGACTTCGCGAGCGGTCCCGCTCCCCCACCCGTGGAGGCGTCCGAGTAAGTCCGGACAAGACTGCCGCTGTTACTCGGCGGCGAGCCGGGTCTCGCGGTCGGCCTTACCCAGAGCGTCGAGCAGCGGATCCAGTTCGCCGTCGAGAACGGCGTCGAGGTTGTGGGACTTGAATCCGATCCGATGGTCGGCGATCCGGTTTTCGGGATAGTTGTAGGTACGGATGCGCTCGGAGCGGTCGACGGTGCGCACCTGACTCTGTCGGCCTGCGGACGCTTCGGCGTCGGCGGCCTCTTCGGCTGCGGCCTGCAATCGCGCGGCGAGAACTTGCATGGCGCGCGCCTTGTTCTGCAGCTGTGACCGCTCGTTCTGGCAGGTCACGACGATGCCGGTGGGCAGGTGCGTGATGCGGACGGCGGAGTCGGTGGTATTGACACCCTGGCCGCCCTTGCCCGAGGAGCGGTAGACGTCGATGCGCAGGTCGGTTTCGTCGATCTGAACTTCCTCGACTTCGTCCGGCTCCGGATAGATCAGGACTCCCGCCGCGGAGGTATGCACACGGCCCTGGGACTCGGTTACCGGAACGCGCTGCACGCGGTGAACGCCGCCTTCGAACTTGAGGCGGGCCCACACGCCGTCCCGGACGTCGCCTTTGGACTTGATCGAGAGTGTCGCGTCCTTGTATCCCCCGAGATCGGACACGTTCGCGTCGAGGATTTCGACGCGCCATCCGTGGCGCTCGGCATAACGCACATACATGCGGGCCAGATCCGACGCGAACAGCGCGGATTCTTCACCGCCCTCGCCCGACTTCAACTCGAGCACCACGTCGTCACCGTCGTGCGGATCGCGGGGTGCGAGTAGGTCGGTGAGCGCCTTGTCGAGCTCTTCGACCTGGGCCTCGAGCTCGGGAATCTCGGAAGCGAAGCTGGAATCGTCGGCTGCCAGCTCTCGCGCCGCCGCCAAATCGTCCTCCGCCGACTTCAACTTCTGGTAGGTCGACATGATCGGCGCCAGTTCGGAGAACCGCTTGCCCGCCTTACGTGCCGCGGACGCGTCGTTATGCAGGGCAGGGTCCGCCAACTGCTGTTCCAAGCCTGCGTGCTCGGCCAGGATGTCGTCGATCGCCGACGGCTGGGTGGTCCCTGCCATGATGTACTCCGCTCTGCGTTCTTCGGGTAGGCACAAAAAAGCCGACGCCCGACCTGCAATTATCACAGGGCGGGCGTCGGCGGAAAAGCTAGGACTCTTCGGATTCCTTCGCTGCGCCCTTGCCTGCACGCTTTCCGTAGCGAGCCTCGAAGCGAGCGACGCGTCCACCGGTGTCCAGAATCTTCTGCTTACCGGTGTAGAACGGATGGCACTGTGAGCAGACCTCGACGTTGATACGTCCGGACTCCTTGGTGCTGTGGGTCTCGAAGGTGTTTCCGCAACCGCAAACCACGGTGGTGGCCACGTAGTTGGGATGGATGCCTGACTTCATGGTGTCCCTTTCAATGGTCGCCGGGTCGCCTTCGCCGTTCGAAGACGTGAACCGGAACCGGACTCAGCCGCTCAGTATGCCAGATCGCGGGTTTGCGATCCCCATCGGCGTTTGCACTGACGAAGGGATCAACGCGGTGTGCGCGAATTTAATTCCGAAGTCGCCCCACTGCACGACAACGGGCCCGGCGAGGATGTCGCCGGGCCCGTCCAGTGCCTCGATCAGTCGTCGATCGCGCCCGGGGCAGTCTTCGAAACCTGCATGAGGAATTCGAGGTTGTTCTTGGACTTCTTCAGCCGGTCGATCAGGAGATCGATGGCCTGATGAGAATCCAGACCCGAGAGAACACGCCGCAGTTTGTGCAGCACCGCAGCCTCGTCCGGACTGAGCAGCAGCTCGTCCTTCCGCGTGCCGGACGGATTGACGTCCACTGCCGGGAACACACGCCGTTCCGCGATCTTGCGGTCGAGCTTGAGCTCGGCGTTTCCGGTGCCCTTGAACTCCTCGAAGATCACGGTGTCGCCGGTGGAACCGGTCTCGACCATTGCCGTTGCGATGATCGTGAGCGAGCCGCCGTTCTCGATGTTGCGCGCGGCGCCGAGGAAACGCTTCGGCGGGTAGAGCGCGGTCGAGTCGACACCACCGGACAGGATGCGTCCGGATGCGGGCGACGAGTTGTTGTACGCGCGGCCGAGGCGAGTGATCGAGTCGAGGAGGACCACAACGTCCTTGCCCGCCTCCACCAGGCGCTTCGCACGTTCGATGGCCAACTCCGCGACCGCCGTGTGGTCGCCCGGCGGACGGTCGAAGGTGGAGGAGATGACCTCGCCCCGCACCGACCGCTGCATGTCGGTGACCTCTTCCGGCCGCTCGTCTACCAGCACGACCATGAGGTAGCACTCGGGGTTGTTGGTCGCGATGGCGTTGGCAATGGCCTGCAGAATACTGGTCTTGCCCGCCTTCGGGGGGCTCACGATCAGCGCACGCTGGCCCTTACCGATCGGCATCACCAGGTCGATGACACGTGTGGTCAGGATGTTCTGCGTGGTCTCGAGACGCAGCCGCTCGTTGGGGTACAGCGGTGTGAGCTTGCCGAACTCGGGGCGCTTCTTGGCAGCTTCGACGTCTCCCCCGTTGACGGTGTCGATACGCACCAACGGGTTGAACTTCTGCCGCTGGCTCCCTTGCTCGCCTTCACGGCCCACCCGGACTGCGCCGGTGATCGCGTCGCCACGACGCAGACCATTCTTGCGGATCAGGTTCATCGACACGTAGACGTCGTTGGGACCCGCCAGGTAGCCGGAGGTGCGCACGAACGCATAGTTGTCGAGTACGTCCAGGATCCCGGCGACCGGCTGCAGAACGTCGTCCTCGCGGATCTCGGGCTCACGGGTGTCGACGCCGCCACCCTCGACGCGGTCACGTCCTCCGCGACGACGCTCGCGGAACCGGCGGCCACGGCGTCCGCGGCCCTCCTCGTCATCCCCACGGCCGTCGCCCCGATTGTCGTTGCCGCGGGGTCCGCTGCCGCCCTGACTGCGGTCGCCCCGGTCGCCCCGGTCGCCGCGGTCGCCGCGGTCGCCGCGGTCGCCGCGGTCCCCACGATTGTCACGGTCGGACCGCTCGCGACGGCTGCGATCGCCACCCTGCTCGCCGGCGCCGTCCTGCTTACCGG
>NZ_JBAQEO010000384.1:0-1502 GCF_049286785.1 Rhodococcus sp. (in: high G+C Gram-positive bacteria)
GGCCGACATCGGACATTGGCCGAGTTCTCGACGGTGTGGATGCGACAAGGTCCTCATATTCCTCGACGATGAACTGGGACGCATGGTCGACAAACTCGAACAGGTGAGTCGAGGACACCCGCAAGACTTCATATAGCTCCGTGGCGCCTACACAGGTGTGGGCATGTTCACTCCAGATACGCCAGAGACGCTCCTGCCCGACCCGATAGCCGCGGAGCAGATGCCGGGGACTTTCGCCCGCGGCCGCCAAGTCATGAAGCAAGCGACGGGTTGCCGCTGGGGGTTCGATCGAGCTCGATGCAACCCCGAAGGCGAGTGTGGCGAGGAAGGCTCCGCAGTTCTGCTCGTTGCTCTCGTGCACCAGCTGTACCTCGTCTGCCGAACATCCAGGAGTCAGCCCGGGCACCATATGCAGGACGTATTCGGTGATCTCATCTGCCACTTCCTTTGTCCGTGGGAGCAATTCGCGTGCGACGTGACGAACCAACTCTGATGTCTCCACGTCCCCAGCCATGACTTCCTTCCTCCTAGTAGGCGCATTGTGGATAGCGATCATCCGCATCTCTGATAGTACTGGTACGTAACTAGCGAAGTATGACATCGCTTTACCCTGTTTGGGGAAGTTTTTCGGTGAACGCTTGCCGCGCAGACATAGCTCTGTGATGCCCGTCTCACCCAGGATTGCAGTCAAGGCTGACGCCCCGATCTGATCCCTTCGAGGGATTGGGAACAGTCGGACCGAAACCACGAAAGAGTCCATCGATGAGCACTTCCCTCGTTCCGCGGATTGCCGATGAGGCCACACCCGAGTGGTTCACCGGCGTGCTGCACGAAGCCGGGTGCGAACCCCACGGCGGCGGTGAAAGCTGTGCAGCACAAAGGTATCAGCGACGGATCGGTCGGCGAGAGTGTTTGTCGAGCTCGCCTCCGACGAATCCGCCGAGCTCGCGGGACGACGGCCGGGGCGTGCATATTTCCGAAGATGGTCGGTCCTGACCGTTCACACACTCCTCGATCGTTCCCCCTGCAGAATGGAGCAAACAGATGACTCGCAGCACGGACACGAAATTTCCCAGAGTTGCCGGTGAAGTGACCTCTGAGTGGTTCACATCAATATTCCGACACACCGACCTCATTGACGACCGAACGTCGGTGGTCACCTTCTCCTCGCATCCCGTCGGGAATGGCCTTGTCTGCGAAAGCGTACGTTTCGCTTTGACATATGACCGGCCTGCGGCACAGGCGCCGACCAGTGTGGTGTGCAAGTTTCCCTCCAACGACCCGGCGTGCCGGGCCGCTGGAGAAAGCGAACTCGTCTATAGCCGAGAAATCGGCTTCTATTCGGAACTTGAACAGGCAGTCGCTGTGCGGGCGCCGCGTTCGATACATGTCGCGCACAACTCTGGACAGCGTCCCATTGGGTGGTGTAGTTCGGATCGGTGAACCATCTGGTTCGTGATCAACGAGTCATGTTGTAGGTTATGCGGTTTCGAGTTCGGGTG
>NZ_JBAQEO010000385.1:0-3476 GCF_049286785.1 Rhodococcus sp. (in: high G+C Gram-positive bacteria)
GGTTAAGCCGCCAAGCCGTTCGAAGAATCACAAGCACTGGAAACGATCGTCCGAGCAGTTGCGTAGTCGGCCCTCCCGTTCGATCTGGTGGGGAACCGCCCGTAACGGACGCGGGCCGGGGCCGAGATTGGGAGCGCGAGCGTATTGTCTACACCGCGCCGTCGACGTGTGCCGGGCTTCTTACCCGGTGTGGTCCGCCATTGCTGCTCTTCGTTCCACCAGGTAAAGAGCTCGCGGTCGACTAAGTGCCGTGCGGCCCGCTGGGCATTGATCCCTGCCACACCGAGGGCCTTCGCAGCAACCTCGAATAGTTGGAGCAGCTTCTCGCCGACAACTGTCATGTCGAGTAGCCCTGCTCTGTCCAGTCGGTTCAATGCCTGCACAACGAAGTCCACACCGTAACCAGTCCGCTCCGACAATTGATCAGAAGTCTTCACGCCCGAGCGGTAGAACCAGTAGATACGGGCGTGGGCTGGACCGAGTCCTCCGCACTTCGGTGCACTCCAGAGGTCGTGCGTGTGGTGGCGTAGGAGGGGGAGCCCAGCGCTAGGAGCGGGGGCGGGTTCCCCTTGTGTTGCAGATGTAGAGGCGAGACCGATGACGGAAGGCAGGTTAAGAGTCCAGGTAGCTGCTCGCCTCCCTGCACTCGGCGTCGTCAACGTGACCCACCCCTCCGCAGCTAACACACGGAGCCTTCTCGACACGGTAGAGGCGTCCAACGCGGCTGCCTGCGCTAAGCGCCTGCAATCGATGTCGAGGACACGAGTCCGGGCGATGCGCGCCAGTTCGGTCAGTGCGTACAGGATCCGCTCGTCACTCGTGCCCCCTCGCCGGCCCCAAAACGCGGAAGTCGCTGCCAGTCCGTGCTCGATGCTGTCGAGTTCATCGTCAATCGGTTCACGGGGTGGTGCTTGCACGGAGTCAGCGGTGAACGTAGCGGCGCGGGCGACAGCTCGTGACCATTGGCGTTCGGTGTCGCCACGGCCGTGGGCCGCGTCCTCGCGAAGCCGAACCAGTCCGGGGGCTGAGGCGACTTCAGCTCGAGCTTCGTCCAGTGTGTACCCGGCCCGAGCCATGGACAGGAAGATCGTGTGCGCCAGGGCGCTACGGTCGGTACCCGGCTCCGGCACGGCATTGAGTAGGTCGATCGTGCGGTGGGGAAGTGGCCGGCGAGGGCGGTCGAGCCGAGGACCCTCGGAGTCATCCACAATTCGCTGTGCGGGCGAACGAGGGACCTCTGACCTCCGCTGGTGGCGGGTATGGGGATGTCGCGCGATCAGCCAGGTGACGACTTCTGGTGTGGTCCCGCGGCCGACCTCGTCGAGCGCGGCCGCGAGCGCCCGGCCCTGCAGATGTGGTGTCGAGCGTCCTCCCGCTCGATGGGGTGATCCTGGCGGGCGCAATGCGCCGGTAGCCGGATTCTTGAGGGCTGAGGTGTCGAGTGTGGAGTAGTGCTGGCTGAGGGCATGAGCGAGTCGACGGACCACGTCCGGGTGCGCACCGGTCTCGGTAAGACGAACCCACACATGCTGGCCACCGGTAGGACCCGAATGGGTGCGTAAGTGCGCTACGCCCAGCTCAGTGAGCTGTGAGGCGAGCCGCTCCGAATCGGCGAGGGCAATCTCGCGACCATGGCGGGCGCTGTCGAAGTCGAACCCGAGCAGACGAAATCGCTGGTCGGATCCAGCCAGGTAGACGGCCCAAGGAAACTCTGGCCGCTGCGCGGGAATGGACACCGAGGCGCTGTAGCTGTGCGTTCGGTCTGGGTCGACCCGTACTCGTTGCCGCGGCGACCACAAACGGGTGCACGTGTCGTATAGCTGCGCGTTCACTGCGCCACCACCAACAGGCTGGGTGACACGCGCAGAAATGTTTGAACCTGCATCAGGGTGTGCGATACCCTGGGCTCTGTCCGCAAGACAGTCCCTTCGGGGAAAGGCAGTACAGAGAATCGAGCGGCTAACTCGTTTCTCAGCCAACGTCGAAGACCCTCGGCCCCGTCCGGTCGGGGGTTTTTCGTTTAGCTGGCGGGGTGCACTGCGTTATGTTCGGTTACGCGGGGTCAAGCCCGCCGTCGCGATTACGCCGATAGTTGCAGCACCTCCTGATCGGTCTCCTGAACAAGGTGTCTGTGGCCGGTTGCTGCGGCGAGCAAATCAGACAGAAACTGGCTCATGTTCACACCCGCCTCCGCCCGTCTCCGTTCGAGTTCCTCGAATACCGCGTCAGGGACTCTGCTGGTTACGCGTGTTCGGTCTCCCTTGTATGGGTTTGCCATGCTGTTCCCCTTCCAAGACCCCGACCATCTACTCGTGGATCCAGCAACCACACCGAATCCGCACCAAACCTGTCACAAGTTGAAGCGGTAACGACGAAGACACGCCGCTGGGGGGCAAAATTGCAGACCCATCATGCCGTTTTTTAGTTGCGTGATTACTTATAAGTTCTTCGCGCGTGTCTCTCGCTGATCGCATCCACGCTTCCATGCTGCGGCCACGATTCGCCCGTCCATCTCGTAAAGTTCGGCAATCTTGTCAACGAGGTCGTCACGAACCTGCTTGATTCCACTCTCGATCTCGGCCAATGTGGTGGCCCCGATCCCGAGTCGCATGGCCGCATTTCGCTGGTTCAGTGCTGCGCGTACCCGCAGGTCGCTCATCCTGAGTTTGCTGTCGGGAATCGGTACGAGCACGGAAATCGAGGTATCCAATGCCTCAGCCAGAAGGCCGAGCGTTTCCGGTGCAGGCCTGGAACGCCCCGTTTCCCACGTCGAGACAGCCTGACGAGTCGAACCGATCCGGGCGGCCAGATCATCCGGCGTGAAGTTGGCCTTCACGCGCAGTTCGCGGAGCTTGTCACCCCGGAATCCTCTGACTCCGCTGCGAGGCACTTCATCAACTCCTGGGTCCGACCGTGTCCGTACCCGCTCATTGTTTCCCCTCCCGGGAGTCCCGCCTGACACTATCAAGTCTTATTGTTGCGTGTTATTGTTGCACCGATCTTAGCCCGGTTTTCTGGCAGGTCTTTAGAAAGGGGTGGTGATGGGGTGCGTGAATAAGTTGCGTAATGGAGCCACTGCGGTTTACCATCCTCTAGCGCGCCCCACCGGGGAGTCCTGCAGCCTTGTTCACGTCGGGCCCGCTTGTAGCGCAAAAGGTGCAGCACACCGTATTCGGTGTGCCCTTTGGACTCCCGGGGCGATTCGTGTCAAATAACTTTGATGGCAGCAACTTTCAGCTGACCGCGCTAAGGCTGCAATATCGCGGTGGCGTCAACAGCCGCCGACAGTGGCCACATCCTCTTGGCCGAACCATCATCGATGGGAGCCCGAACTTTCCGCAGGGAGCGGGCCAGGGCGTCGGCCAGAAAATCTTCCGCTGGACAACAAGGCCCCCGTCCGGGTCGTCGCAGGCCAGCGGATGTAGTAAGCAGAAGACCGCCCTCAGGCTGGGGACTCTTGCTGCTAAGAGAACCCC
>NZ_JBAQEO010000386.1:0-2739 GCF_049286785.1 Rhodococcus sp. (in: high G+C Gram-positive bacteria)
GACATCGCCGTCGACCGCGCCGCGCAGCGTGCCGCGATCGCCTGTCACGAAAGCCAAGCCCACGACAACCCGGTCCTCACCCGTCGCCTCCAGCTCGCGGGCCCGATCGAACGGATCCGCCTACGCCCGGCGTCCAGGTGAACTCGATGCCAATGAGCCTGGGTTCTCCGGGGCATCCGTCGCATGAGGTGATCTCCGACAAGCAGCCGATCTACGGAGACTGGGGGCCCCGTGGCCGCAGTGGCAGGCAGGCAACGCGAACGGCTGACCACGACCGCCCGGCCGGAAACCCGATTGTGCCTGGCCCGGGTGGGTCACATGCAGCTAACCCTAGTACGACTTTGTCAGGTTGGCGTCGGTTCTGAATCGGAAGGGCCTTTCGGTAGTCGGTACGTACTCGGTGCCGGCCTTTCATCGGGCGGTGTCGTGGTCGGAAGGGTGTGGCCTCACCTCGGTCGGCGAAGGGGTGCAGCTGTCAGAGGTGTGCGCGGGTGGTTGGTCTCGGGGTCCTCGCCGCATGCTGGTCCGGATCAGCCTGGCGGCGACCACGGCGAACAGTGCCAGTACGACCGTCAGGAGCACGCCGAGGTCGGACACGGCTGCCGCCCACCGGCCGAGGGTGACCTGCAGGTCGAATTGGGCATCGACGCCCATGACTCCGGTGAGGTTGGCGGTGCCGTCGGTGCTCAGGAAGAGCACGCCGATCCCGATGAACAGCAGGCCCGACAGCAGGGATGTGGTGTGGGTGTGCAGGGGTCCGACGGTGATCGGACGTCCGCGCAGCCAGGCGCGTCGTCCGAGATCGAAGCGTTCCCACGCCAGCGCGAGACCGAACAGCGGCAGGGCCATGCCGAGGGCGTAGACGGCCATGAGAGCCGCGCCGTGGAGCGGGTGGCCGCCCGCGACGGCGATGGTCAGCACGCTCCCGAGCAGCGGCCCGGAGCAGAATCCGGCAAACCCGTACACGGCCCCGAGCGCGAAGACCGACACCGCCCCGGAGCCGGTCAGCGAGTTCGCGGCCCGCTGCGCCGACGTCGACGCGAAGCCCTTGCCCAGGGCAGTCATGATCCCGAGTCCGATGAGAATTGCGCCGCTGACCAGCGTGACCAGTGCGCGATGCTGGGTCAGCGCCGCGCCGAGAAAGCCCAGTCCCGCGCCCAGCGGCGCGAGCACCACGGTCAGGCCGGCGTAGAAGACGGCGGTGCGGGCGGCCGTTCGACCGGTTCCGTCGAAGGCGTAGGCGAAGAACGAGGGCAGCAGCAACGCCGAGCAGGGGCTCAGTAGCGAGAGCACCCCGCCGAGCAGGGCACCGAGCAGTCCGATTTCGGTCACGGCGCCGACCCGGCTGCGGCCTCGATGGCCTGCTCGAAGACCCCGACCGGTTGCGCGCCCAGGATCGGGGTGCCGTTGACCACGAACGACGGGTACTCGCGACACCGATCGCGTTCGCCTCCAGCACGTCGGCGTAGATGCCCTGATCGGCCGAGGGGTCGGCGGACTCCCGAGCGAACCGGTCCAGGTCTGCCACGCCGGCGGCCGCGGCGAAGCCGCGCAGGGCCTCGGGGGTCAGGTCGGGGTGGCCGCGTTCGGGCGAGGACGCGTACACGGCTTTGCTGAACTCCCAGAACCGGCCCTGGGCGGCGGCGGCGCGACCGGCGCGGGCGGCGGCCATCGACTGGTCGCCGAAGATCGGCAGATCCCGCCATTCGATGCGCAGGATGCCCTCGGTGACGTACTTGTCGATCAGGACCGGTTCGGTGTCCCGGCTGAACTTGGCGCAGAACGGGCAGCGGTAGTCGGAGTACGCGACGATGACAACGGGTGCATCCACCGCGCCGATCGCCAACGGGTCGCCGTCGACGCGCCGGGACATGTCCCCCACCGGCCCCATCTGCGGTGGCGGTCCGGAGGCGGCGGTGTCGCCGGTGTCGCCGGTGCGGTCGATGAGAAAGGCCGCCAGCAGTACGGCGGCGATCACGCCGAGCGCGGCCAGCAGCCACAGGTCCAGGGACGACTTGGTTATCCGTCGGGTCGATGTCACGCGTGTCCTCCATGATCGGGTTCGGGGCCGGGGCGTCCGGCCCGGAACTACTAAGCGGGATAGTAGCTCGAGCTACTAAGCTGCTTAGTAGTTCGAGTGCGTGGTCCCTCCGAGCAAGGATGATGATGTGATGGCTCCGATCGTGGACACCGACACCCCGGGTACCGCTGTGAGCGGGACGACCGCGAACAGACGTATGAGGACGGTGCGGGTCGTCGCCGCGGCGGCGCTGACGCTGCTTTTGGTGGGGGTGCCCACCGACATCGTCGCCAACCCGTGGTTCGGCCGGGAGGTGCCGGTGCGGTGGTGGGAGTATCCGGTGCTCGCGGCGACGGTGGTACTGACCGCTGCGTGGTTCGGCATCCAGCGAGCCGCCCCCGGCGACCGGCAGACGGCGACGCCGGTGGCGGGGGTGCTGCTGGCGGTGTTCGCCGTCGGGTGCCCGGTGTGCAACAAGCTGGTGCTCGCCACGATCGGGGTCTCCGGCGCGCTGGGATGGTGGGCACCGCTGCAGCCGATCCTTGCGGTCCTGTCACTGGTGATGCTGGCGGCCGCGGTGGCCTACCGTTGGCGGTGCCGCCCGTGCGACGACTCCTGTGGGCCGCACGATCGGCCGTCGACCCCGGTCAGATCGGCCCGCTGACGCACGCTGCCGCCACGATCCCGACCACTGCGGCGCCGGCGGCGAGGGCGGGAAG
>NZ_JBAQEO010000387.1:0-7383 GCF_049286785.1 Rhodococcus sp. (in: high G+C Gram-positive bacteria)
GACCTGAAGAACGCCAACGACGAGGCGCGGGTACATGTCAAGCTGGTCAGTTCGGTGGGGGTCGGTACCGTCGCAGCCGGTGTCAGCAAGGCGCACGCCGACGTGGTCCTCATCTCCGGGCACGACGGCGGCACCGGCGCCACGCCGCTGACGTCGATGAAACATGCCGGCGCCCCGTGGGAGATCGGACTGGCCGACGCGCAGCAGACACTGGTGCTCAACGGCCTGCGGGATCGGATCACCGTTCAGTGCGACGGCGGACTCCGCACGGCGCGCGACGTCGTGGTCGCCGCGCTGCTCGGTGCCGAGGAGTTCGGATTCTCCACCGCGCCGCTGGTGGTGGCGGGGTGCATCATGATGCGGGTCTGCCACCTCGACACCTGCCCGGTGGGCGTGGCGACGCAGAACCCCGAACTGCGCAAGCGGTACACGGGCAAGCCGGAATTCGTGGAGGAGTTCTTCCGGTTCATCGCCGAGGACGTCCGGCATCACCTGGCCGAGCTCGGGTTCCGCAGCATCGACGAGGCCGTCGGGCATGCGGACGTACTCGAGACGGCCCAGGGCGTCGCGCACTGGAAGAGCCGAGGACTCGATCTGACACCGATCTTCGCCGTCCCCACCGGACCGGACGGGCCGTCGTTGCCTCAGCGTCGCAGGACTCGGGACCAGGATCACGGACTCGACCGGGCGTTGGACCGCACCCTCATCCAGCTCGCGGAGGGCGCTCTCGAGGACGCGCACGCCGTGCAGGTCGAGATGCCGGTGCGCAACGTCAACCGGACCGTCGGCACGTTGCTCGGCGCGGAGGTCACCCGCCGCTACGGCGCTGCGGGGCTCCCGGACGACACGATCCGGCTCACGTTCACCGGTTCGGCCGGGCAGTCGCTGGGCGCCTTCCTGCCGCCGGGGATCACCGTCGACCTCACCGGCGACGCCAACGACTATGTCGGGAAGGGCTTGTCGGGCGGACGAATCGTGGTCCGGCCCGCGGACGACGCGCTGTTCGTGCCCGAGACCCAGGTGATCGCGGGCAACACGCTGCTCTACGGCGCGACGTCGGGTGAGGTGTATCTCCGCGGCCGCGTGGGTGAACGATTCTCCGTGCGCAACTCGGGGGCGTCGGCGGTGGTGGAGGGTGTCGGCGACCACGCCTGCGAATACATGACCGGTGGACGGGTCGTGATTCTCGGGCCGGCGGGACGCAACCTGGCCGCCGGGATGTCGGGCGGTATCGCCTACGTCCTCGATCTGGACCCCGAGTGTGTGAACCAGGCGATGGTGAACCTGCTGCCGCCCGACCGGGACGATCTCGAATGGCTGCTCGGTGTGGTGACCCGCCATCACCGGTGGACCGGTTCCGGGGTGGCGGCCTCGATGCTCGCCGACTGGCCGCGCAGGTCTGCCCTGTTCACCAAGGTGATGCCCACCGATTACCAGCGAGTACTGGACGCTACCCGGACGGCCAAGGCGGAAGGACTGGACGTGGACACAGCGATCATGGAGGCGGCACGTGGCTGACCCGCACGGTTTCCTGCACATCCCGAAGAAAGAGGCGCCCAGACGACCCGTCCAGGAACGGGTGCACGACTGGCGCGAGGTGTATGTCCCGCAGAGTCCGGCCGAGCGGGACGCCGAGGTGTCCGCGCAGGCCGCCCGGTGCATGGACTGCGGGATCCCGTTCTGCCATTCCGGCGAGGCGGGCTGCCCACTGGGCAACCTGATTCCGGAATGGAACGATCTCGTGCGCCGTGGTCGCTGGCCCGCGGCGAGCGAGCGGCTGCACGCCACCAACAATTTTCCCGAGTTCACGGGCCGGGTGTGCCCGGCGCCGTGCGAATCGGCCTGTGTGCTGGCACTGGCCGACACGCACACCACCGGCAGTGTCACGATCAAGCGCATCGAGCAGACCATCGCCGATGTCGCGTGGGAGTCGGGCACGGTGCAGCCGATGGTGCCGATGATCTCCACCGGTAAGAAGGTGGCGGTGGTCGGTTCCGGACCGGCAGGCCTGGCCGCAGCGCAGCAGCTGACGAGGGCGGGTCACGACGTCACCGTCTACGAGCGCGACGACCGGCTCGGCGGGCTCCTGCGGTACGGCATCCCGGCGTTCAAGCTCGAGAAGTCGGTGGTGGATCAGCGGCTCATGCAGATGCGTGCGGAGGGCACCCATTTCGTGACCGACTGCGAGGTGGGTGTCGACCTGACGGTCGAACAGTTGCGCACCACATACGACGCTGTCGTGCTCGCGATCGGCGCGCTCCGGGCCCGCGACGACACCATGGTGGAAGGCCGGAACCTTCACGGTATCCATCTCGCGATGGAGCACCTCGTCACCGCCAACAAGGAATGCGAGGGTGACGGGCCGGCGTCGATCACCGCCAAGGGCAAGCATGTGGTGATCATCGGCGGCGGCGACACGGGTGCCGACTGCCTCGGAACCGCCCATCGGCAGGGGGCGCTGTCGGTCATGCAACTGGACTACAACCCGGAGTTGCCGACCGAACGGGACGAGTCCGTCACGCCCTGGCCGGCTCGGCCGATGGTGCTGCGGACATCGCCCGCGCATGCCGAAGGCGGTGTGCGCCGCTACCAGGTTGCGGTGCAGCGTTTCCTCGGCGACGAGAAGGGGAACGTCCGGGCCATGGTTCTCGCGGAGGTACGGGTCCGCAGGGACGACGAAGGCGGGCGCGAGATCGTCCCGGTGGGCGAGGAGATCGAATTACCCTGCGAGCTGGCGCTTCTCGCGATCGGCTTCGAGGGCGTCGACCTAGGTCCGCTCCTCGGCGACTACGGACTGACGCCGACCAGGCGGGGCTCGCTGTCCTGCGGCCCGGACTGGCAGACCACCGCTCCGGGTGTCTTCGTGTGCGGCGACGCTCATCGTGGCGCATCACTCGTGGTGTGGGCCATCGCGGAGGGGCGTTCCGCCGCGCGCGCCGTCGATCTGCACCTGACGGGTGCCTCGGACCTTCCGGCTCCGGTGCATCCGACGGCGTTGCCGCTGGCGGTTGTCTGAGATGGAGAAGGCAACGCGGGGAGACTAGGCTCGAGCCGTGAACCGACGCACGAAGATCGTATGCACGCTTGGACCTGCAACCGCCAGTGGTGACCGCATCCGCGAACTCGTCGAGAGCGGTATGGACGTTGCCCGGCTCAATTTCAGCCACGGAGAGCACGCCGACCACGAGGAGAACTACAAGCGAGTTCGCGCCGCCTCCGATGCCACAGGCAAGGCGGTCGGTGTTCTCGCCGACCTCCAGGGACCCAAGATCCGGCTCGGCCGGTTCGCCGAGGGGAGCACCACCTGGGCCGACGGCGAGGTGGTGCGGATCACCGTCGACGACTGCGCGGGCACCCACGATCGGGTGTCGACCACCTACAAGGAACTCGCGGAGGATGCGAAGCCCGGCGACCGGCTGCTCGTGGATGACGGCAAGGTCGGTCTCGTCGTCATCGACGTCGACGGTAACGACGTGGTGTGCCGGGTCACCGAGGGTGGACCGGTCAGCAACAACAAGGGCGTGTCCCTGCCGGGGATGAACGTGTCGGTCCCTGCGATGTCGGAGAAGGACATCGCGGACCTCGAATTCGCACTGAATCTCGGTGTCGACTTCATCGCGCTGTCGTTCGTGCGTTCGCCGGCCGACGTCGAATTGGTGCACGGTGTGATGGACCGGGTCGGTCGCCGCGTCCCCGTCATCGCGAAGCTCGAGAAGCCGGAAGCGATCGACAACCTCGAGGCAGTGGTCCTCGCGTTCGATGCCGTGATGGTTGCTCGCGGTGACCTGGGCGTCGAGCTTCCCCTCGAACAGGTTCCGCTGGTGCAGAAGCGCGCCATCCAGATCGCGCGAGAGAACGCCAAGCCCGTTATCGTCGCCACGCAGATGCTCGAATCGATGATCGAGAACTCACGGCCCACCCGGGCGGAGGCCTCCGACGTTGCGAACGCGGTGCTCGACGGCGCTGACGCGGTCATGCTGTCCGGCGAGACATCCGTCGGCAAGTATGTGATGGAGACCGTGCGGACCATGGCGCGCATCGTCGAGGCCGTCGAGGCCGAATCCACCCGCGTCCCACCCCTGACGCACGTACCGCGAACCAAGCGGGGTGTCATTTCGTACGCCGCGCGTGACATCGGTGAACGACTGGACGCGAAGGCTCTCGTCGCGTTCACCCAGTCCGGAGACACGGTGCGCCGCCTGGCCCGCCTGCACACGCCGTTGCCGTTGCTCGCCTTCACCCCGGTACCCGAGGTGCGTAGTCAGCTCTCGCTGACGTGGGGAACCGAGACGTTCCTCGTCGAGCCTGTCTCGAGCACCGACTCGATGGTCAGCCAGGTCGATCACGCGCTCCTGAGTCTCGGCCGTTACCAGCGCGGCGAGCTCGTGATCATCGTGGCGGGCTCCCCGCCCGGCACCGTAGGCTCTACCAATCTCATACATGTCCACAGAATTGGTGAAGAGGACCGCTAGGTGAGCGAAGCCGCAGTGAGGACCGATCTCGAGACGCTTCTCGAGCTTCTCGATCTCGAGAAGATCGGGGAGGACACGTACCGGGGGCGGCACCCCGCTCAGGTCGGGAGCCGGACGTTCGGCGGCCAGCTGATCTCGCAGTCGCTGATCGCCGCCGGACGGACCGTGAGCGGTGAGCGCGCGGTGCATGCGGTCAACGGTCACTTCATTCGCGGCGGCGACGTCAAGGAACCCATCGAATACCACGTGGCCCGTCACCGGGACGGTCGTGCGTTCGCGAACCGACAGGTCACCGCGATGCAGGACGGCCGGGAGTTGTTCGTCATGCTGGCGGCCTTCCAGGACTGGGGCAAAGGACTCGAGCATGCCGTCGAGGTACCGGATGTCCCGTTCCCCGATACGCTGCCGCCGCTCGGTGACCACTTCGTGGGCTACGAGGATCGGCTGAAGACCTTCGTCGACGCCCTCAAACCCATCGACATGCGGTACGCCAACGACCCGTCGTGGATCATGAAGGGCACGGGGGAGAGACTCAACCACAACCGGGTCTGGATGAAGTCGGACGGTGAACTTCCGGACGATCCGCTGGTCCACGTCTCGGTGATGGGGTATTCCTCGGACACGACGGTCCTCGACTCGATCATCACCACGCACGGATTGTCGTGGGGACTCGACCGGATCGTGGCGGCCACCGTCAACCACTCGATCTGGTTCCACCGGCCGTTCCGCTTCGACGAGTGGACGCTCTACGCCACGGAATCGCCGGTGGCGGCCGGTTCGCGCGGACTGGCGACCGGACGGTTCTTCTCCCTCGAAGGCCAACTTCTGGCCACCGTCGTGCAGGAAGGGTTGATCCGGCACTTTCCCGCAAAGCGGTGACCGTCGGGGCGTATCGTCGTTCTCGGATCTCGACGGAACGGACGTGCAACCCATGAGCGCAGACGACACCGGCGGGCGGAGCGCCGGAAAGCAGAACACCGAGGGGGATGTTCCGGTCCCCGATGATGAGGCGATAGCAGACGCCCATCAGAAGTCGGCGGAAATCGACGCCCGTTACGAACCCGGTGCACGGGAAACGGTGGTGCTCCCCGGTACCGGAGGCACGGTGTCGGGCACGGCGTTCGCCGACTATGTCGACGACGACGGCAATCTGAGGGATCCGGAGGAGCGGGAGAGCTCCTGAGGCGGCGTCCAGACGCCCCCAATGGGACCGGTGCGACATCGGACGGCCCATGGAGTCGGGCGCGGTAAGTGTTGTGCGCGAATTTTTCGAGTATTCCCACCGATCGGGGTTAGACTTCGCCATCTTTGCTGATGTGTCATCGTGATCGGGGGATTGGTCATGGACTGGAACAACGTCGTGTGGGACAGCTCGATGTGGCTGTTGAAGGCCTACGTCATGACTGTTGTGGTGTTCGTGGTGGTCGTGGTACTGCTCGCGCGGTTCACCAACTGGGGCAGGCAATTCTGGCGGTTCGCCGCGCCCTACTTCGATCCCCGGCGCAGCCCCAAGCCGCTGCTGATCCTGGCGGCGCTGCTGCTCGCCACGGTCTTCGCGGTGCGCGTGACGGTGCTGTTCTCGTACTGGTACAACGATTTCTACGATTCGATCCAAAACCTCGACGAATCCGCGTTCTGGCACTTTCTCCGCGTCTTCGCGATCCTGGCGACGATCCACGTGGTGCGTGCCCTGCTCGAGTACCTGATCGGTCAGACTCTCGACATCGACTGGCGGACCTGGCTCAACTACCAGCTCGTCGACGACTGGCTCGATAGCCGCGCCTACTACCGCGACCGGTTCCTCGACGACGCGATCGACAACCCCGACCAGCGAATCCAGGCCGACATCACCAACTTCGTGACCACCTCGCGGGTCCTTTCCATGGGTGCGGTGACGGCCGTGCTGTCCATCGTCTCGTTCACGGGGATCCTGTGGGATCTCTCGGGTCCGATGACGATTTTCGGCATCGAGATTCCCCGGGCGATGATCTTCCTCGTCTTCGTCTATGTACTGGTGACGACGGCGATTGCGTTCTGGATCGGCAAGCCGCTCATCACGTTGAACTTCCTCAACGAGAAGCTCGGGGCCAATTTCCGTTACGCCCTGGTTCGCGTCCGGGAGTACGGCGAGAGCATCGCGTTCTACCGCGGGGAAGACGTCGAGCGGCGCACACTGGCCCACCGGTTCGTCGAGGTGATCCGGAACATGTGGCACATCGTCTTCCGGACCCTGAAGTTCAGTGGTTGGAACCTCACGGTCAACCAGACCGCGGTGATCTTTCCGTTCCTGATCCAGGGACCGCGCCTGTTCACCGGCCAGGTGTCGCTCGGTGACGTCATGCAGACTTCCCAGGCGTTCGGTCAGGTGCACGACTCGCTGTCGTTCTTCCGTGAGGCGTACGACGACTTCGCCAGCTTCCGCGCCACCACCATCCGGCTCAACGGGTTGGCCAACGACAACGAGAACGCCGGGAAGCTCCCCATCCTGAAGACCCGTAAGTCGGGTGAGGATCTCGTGATCGACACGCTCGACGTGCGAATCCCTACCGGCGAGGCCCTCATCGAAGATCTGGATCTGGTGGTCCACCCGGGCGAGGCACTGCTGGTCAAGGGCCCGTCGGGTTCCGGCAAGACCACCCTGCTGCGTACGCTCGCCGATCTGTGGCCGTACGCGGAGGGAACCGTTTCGCGACCGTCCGGTGAGGCGATCTTCCTCTCCCAGCGTCCCTATCTTCCGCTCGGTTCGCTCCGAACCGCGCTGGCGTATCCGAAGGAGCCCACCGCCGGCGATGTCCAGGTGCGTGAGGCGTTGTCGAAGGTGGCGCTCGGCCACCTCGGCGACAGGCTGGACGACACCGAGGACTGGACACGCATTCTGTCTCCCGGTGAGCAACAACGCCTGTCGTTCGCG
>NZ_JBAQEO010000388.1:0-5466 GCF_049286785.1 Rhodococcus sp. (in: high G+C Gram-positive bacteria)
CATCCGCACCCCGCGTGGCCGCGGCAAGAAGACCGGTTCGTTGCATTCGGTCAAGCCGATCTCTCTCGTCACCGGTCTGATCGACGAGATCCGCGTCCGTTTCCCCGACCTGGACGAGGACCGCATCTCCGATCTCATCCTCGGTGTCGTGAGCCCCGTGGGTGACCAGGGCGCCGACCTCGCGCGCATCGTCGTCAACGATGCAGGCCTGCCCGACACCGTCGGCGGTGTCCAGATCAACCGCTTCTGCTCCTCCGCTCTCGAAGCCGTCAACATGGCTGCTGCCAAGGTCCGTTCGGGCTGGGACGAGCTGTTGTTCGCCGGGGGCGTCGAGTCCATGTCCCGCGTGCCGATGGGCAGTGACGGCGGCCCGTGGGCGCTCGACCCCGCCACCAACTACGACAACTACTTCGTGCCCCAGGGCGTCGGTGCCGATCTCATCGCCACCATCGAGGGCTTCTCGCGTGAGGATGTCGACGCGTACGCGGTGCGTTCCCAGGAACTCGCCGCAAAGGCATGGAGCGGCGGATACTTCGCCAAGTCGGTCGTCCCGGTCAAGGATCAGAACGGGATCACCATCCTCGACCACGACGAGCACATGCGTCCCGGAACCACCCTCGAGAACCTCGCCGGCCTCACCCCGTCGTTCGCCGCGCTGGGTGAAATGGGCGGTTTCGACGCCGTCGCGCTGCAGAAGTACCACTTCGTGGAGAAGATCAACCACGTTCACCACGGCGGCAACAGCTCCGGCATCGTCGACGGCGCCGCGCTGGTGCTCGTCGGGTCGGAGCAGGCCGGCAAGGACATGGGGATGACGCCGCGTGCACGCGTCGTCGCCACCGCCACCTCCGGTGCCGACTCGACCATCATGCTCACCGGTCCGACGCCCGCCACCAAGAAGGCGCTGGCCGCTGCGGGTCTGACGGTCGACGACATCGACCTGTTCGAAATCAACGAGGCGTTCGCTTCTGTCGTCCTCAAGTTCCAGAAGGATCTGCAGATCCCGGACGAGAAGCTCAACGTCAACGGCGGCGCCATCGCGATGGGTCATCCGCTCGGAGCCACCGGCGCCATGATCATCGGCACCATGGTCGACGAGCTCGAGCGACGTGACGGCCGGTACGCCCTCCTCACGCTGTGCATCGGCGGCGGCATGGGCGTGGCCACCATCATCGAGCGCGTCTAACTCTCCGAAGGGATCTTTTTCAAGTGAGCGAGAACAACATGATCGGCTGGGAACGCGACGCCGACGGCATCGTGGTTCTGACGATGGACGACCCGAACCAGGGCGCCAACACCATGAACCAGCTGTACAAGGACTCGATGAAGGCCACCGTCGACCGTCTGGTCGCGGAGAAGGACAACATCACCGGTGTGGTCCTGACCTCGGGCAAGAAGACGTTCTTCGCGGGCGGCGACCTCAAGGGCATGATCAAGCTCGGGCCCGAGGACAAGAAGGCCATCTACGACGAGACGCTGAGCATCAAGGCCGACCTCCGTCGCCTCGAAACCCTCGGCAAGCCCGTCGTCGCGGCCATCAACGGTGCCGCGCTCGGTGGCGGCCTCGAGATCGCACTGGCGACGCACCACCGCATTGCCGCCGACGTCAAGGGCGTCAAGATCGGTCTGCCCGAGGCCACTCTCGGCCTGCTGCCCGGTGGCGGCGGAGTCGTGCGCACCGTCCGGATGCTCGGCCTGCAGGCCGCGCTCATGCAGGTGCTGCTCCAGGGGCAGCAGCGCGGACCCGTCCAGGCCAAGGAAGTCGGTCTCGTCGACGAGGTCGTCGGATCGGTCGAGGAACTGGTTCCCGCAGCCAAGTCGTGGATCAAGGCCAACCCCGAGGGCGGCGTGCAGCCTTGGGACAAGAAGGGATTCAAGATCCCCGGCGGCACCCCGTCCACCCCGGCCTTCGCGGCCAACCTCCCGGCGTTTCCCGCGAACCTGCGTAAGCAGCTCAAGGGTGCCCCGATGCCGGCACCGCGTGCCATCATGGCCGCCGCCGTCGAAGGCTCGCAGGTCGACATCGACAACGCGTCGATCATCGAGTCGCGGTACTTCACGGAGCTCGTCACCGGCCAGGTCGCGAAGAACATGATCCAGGCGTTCTTCTTCGATCTGCAGGCCATCAACTCCGGCGCGTCGCGCCCGTCCGGCATCGAGAAGACCCCGATCACCAAGATCGGCGTGCTGGGCGCGGGAATGATGGGCGCGGGTATCGCGTACGTTTCGGCGAAGGCCGGATTCGACGTGGTCCTCAAGGACGTCACGCTCGAGGCGGCCGAAAAGGGCAAGGGCTACTCGGAGAAGATCGAGGCCAAGGCACTCTCGCGTGGCAAGACCACCGAAGAGAAGTCGAAGGCGCTGCTCGACCGGATCAAGCCCACCGCGGACGTCGCCGACCTCGCCGGCGTCGACTTCGTCATCGAGGCCGTCTTCGAGAGCACGGAGCTCAAGCACAAGGTCTTCCAGGAGATCGAAGACACCGTCGCTCCCAATGCGCTGCTCGGCTCCAACACCTCGACCCTGCCCATCACGGGGCTGGCGACCGGTGTCAAGCGGCAGGAAGACTTCATCGGCATCCACTTCTTCTCTCCCGTCGACAAGATGCCGCTGGTGGAGATCATCCGCGGTGAGAAGACCTCCGACGAGGCACTCGCCCGCGTGTTCGACTACGTCCAGGCGATCCGCAAGACCCCGATCGTGGTCAACGACTCGCGCGGCTTCTTCACCTCGCGCGTCATCGGCACCTTCGTCAACGAGGCCATCGCGATGGTCAACGAGGGCATCGAGCCGGCCACCATCGAGCAGGCCGGTTCGCAGGCGGGTTACCCGGCTCCGCCGCTGCAGCTGTCCGACGAGCTGAACCTCACCCTCATGCAGAAGATCCGCAAGGAGACCGAAGCAGCGGCCAAGGCCGAGGGCAAGGAACTGCCGGCCGACCCGGCGGGCGACGTCATCAACACCCTCGTCGAAGCAGGTCGTCCCGGACGTCTCGGTGGCGGTGGCTTCTACGAATACGAGGACGGCAAGCGCACCCGCATCTGGCCGGGACTGCGCGAGAAGTTCAAGTCCGGCTCCACCGAGGCCCCGATCCAGGACCTCATCGACCGGATGCTGTTCGCCGAGGCCATCGAAACGCAGAAGTGCTTCGACGAAGGCGTGCTCACGACCACGGCTGATGCCAACATCGGCTCCATCATGGGCATCGGCTTCCCGGCATGGACCGGTGGTGTCGCGCAGTACATCGTCGGCTACCCGGGTGGCAAGGAAGGCTTCGTCGCGCGGGCCGAGGAACTCGCCGCCAAGTACGGCGAGCGCTTCACCCCCCCGGCGTCGCTGAAGAGCTAGAAACAACGAGGGCGAATGTGCCTTTCGACGCTGTGAATGCGTCGAAAGGCACATCCGCCCCGTTCTGCGCGGCGGTGCCTACCCGTTCCACCACGGACGGAGCGGGACGTGCGCCTCACCCTTGGGTCCCAGCTTCACTGCCAGAACCTGGTGTAGCTGAACCACGTTGCGCTCGAATCCGAGTCGCGAGCCGGCCATGTAGAGGCCCCACACCCGGGCGGTTCCTTCGCCGACCTCGGCGACGCAGGCATCCCAATTGTCGACGAGGTTCTGGCACCATCCGGCGAGGGTGAGTGCGTAGTGCTCGCGCAGGTTCTCTTCGTGCCGGACCTCGAGGCCGACGTTCTGGATTTCGGAGATGATGCGGCCCGAGCCCGTGAGCTCCCCGTCGGGGAAGACATACCGGTCGATGAAACCGCCCGCACGTGCCTGGCTGATGTTATCGGGCCGGGTGATGCAGTGGTTGAAGAGACGCCCGCCTTCACGCAGTTTCTCTTTGAGGAGCCCGAAGTATGCCGGGTAATTGTGCACACCGATGTGTTCGGTGAGGCCGATCGACGAGATGGCGTCGAAGCCGGTCTCGGGGACGTCGCGGTAGTCGGAGAACCGGACCTCGGCGAGGTCCGACAGGCCTTCTTCCGCGATGGCCTTCTGCGCCCATTCGGCCTGTTCCCGTGACAGCGTCGCGCCGATGGTCTTCACTCCGCGGCGGGCGGCGTAGCGGACCATTCCGCCCCAGCCGCAGCCGATGTCGAGAAGGCGGTCACCGGCCTGCAGTCCGAGCTTCTCGAACACGAGGCGGTACTTGTTCTCCTGTGCCTCTTCGAGGGTCTGGTCGGCGTCGGCGTAACAAGCGCACGTGTACGTCATCGACGGTCCCAGTACGTACTCGTAGAAGGTGTTCGAGACGTCGTAGTGGTGGTGGATCACCTCGGCGTCGCGGGACTTGGAGTGGCGCAGACCCTCGGCGACGCGACGCCACCGCGGGAGATGCTCCTGCGGTGGTGGCGCGATGGGCCGCAGCAGATCCCAGCCCAGCGAACGAGTAATAGTGGCCAGCGTGAGCGCGGAGGGGCGGCGGAAGTGCAGTTCGTCGCCCATGACGCGGAGGATCTCGTACGGGTCGCCGGGATGAACTCCCCGTGCTTCCAGGTCACCGGACACGTAGGCGCGCGCCATGCCGAGGTCGCCGGGTGCGGTTGCCAGGTAGGTCGTACCGCGGGTGGATTTGAGGTGTAGGCCGTAGGGCGCGTCCTCGGGGCCGGCGACACTGCCGTCGTACGCCGTGAATCGCAGAGGAAGCATCCCATCGGACAGAATCTCGAGAATCTCTGCGATGGACAGCTTGTGGTCTAGCGACCGTGACGCTCTCAGTGTTGTCATCGACGTTGCACCGCCTTCGAGAAGAGGTCCAGTAACCGGGAATCGGGGTCGTAGCGTTTCTTCAGGTCGAGATATCGATCGCCGCCGTAGTAGAGACGCTCGAAGTCTTCACGTGAATAGTACGAGTCGGAGTACAGCGACTTGTGGCCGTCGAAGTCGCCCACCTTGTTCTCGATCAGCCGGTTCGCGGCGCCCTCGGGCTGTCCCGGGACGATCGGGACCGACGACCAGAAGCCGATATTCACATAAGTGCGCTTCGGTTCGAGGGGATACAGCGGCCAGGGGCGCTGGGACGATGCCCCGGCGGCGGCGGGTTCACGCAACCGCAGCGGGCACAGCCACAGGGGTTCGATGGGGATTTCCGCAAGGAACCACCGGACGAAGTCGGCGGTGCGCTCGATGGGGACCTCCACGTCCTGCACGACACGTTCGCGTGGAGGATTGCCCTTGCGTTTCTCCACACGGTCAGCGATGTCGTACTTGTGGTCGAGTGCGATCAGTTTCCAGTAGAAACTGCTGCGGAGGAGTTTCTTCGGCCACAGGCGACGGATGTGCGGATTCTGGGCTCCGAATGCGCGTGAGCACCAGAACCAGTCGGTGTCCCACCGCCACAGGTAGTCTCGGGTGGTGAGTCTGTCGGTCTTGGGGTGGTTCACCGAGCTGTGCTGAATGGAACGGTAGAAGATATTCCGGCCGGTGTAGTCGCTGACAGGCCCACCCTCGTCGGTCTGGTGT
>NZ_JBAQEO010000389.1:0-7773 GCF_049286785.1 Rhodococcus sp. (in: high G+C Gram-positive bacteria)
GAGTGCATCCGCGCCGCGTTCCCCGGTGCGCACCCGGATAACGGACTCGACAGGCGAGACCCAGACCTTGCCGTCACCGATCTTTCCGGTCCGAGCGGCCTCGACGATCACTTCGACCACCTTGTCGACAGAGGCGTCGTCGACTACCACCTCGACCCGAACCTTCGGCACGAAATCAACCGAGTACTCGGCTCCACGGTAGACCTCGGTGTGACCCTTCTGACGGCCGTACCCCTGCACCTCGCTGACGGTCATGCCGAGCACGCCCGCCTGCTCGAGTCCGGTCTTCACGTCCTCGAGAGTGAACGGCTTGACAATTGCCGTGATCAGCTTCATTTCGTTGTCCCTTCCAAAGCTCTGCGGTACCCGGTGTTCACTCTTATCACTAGCCGATCACACGAAGTCGTAGGCGGTCTCTGCATGTTCACCCTCGTCGATGCCCTGAGCCTCTACCTCATCGGACACTCTCCAGCCGAGTGGCTTCAGAGCGAACGCGATAATGGCGGTCAGGATCGCAGTGAAGACCAACGCGGAGAATGCGATGACGGTCTGGACAACCAACTGCTTGTAGTCACCACCGTAGAACAAACCGGTCTCCGTTCCGAGGAAACCGATCGCGATGGTGCCCCACAGGCCGGAGACCAGGTGGACACCGACGACGTCGAGCGAGTCGTCGTAACCGAACTTGAACTTCAGGCCCACGGCCAGTGCCGACAGGATGCCGGCGATCGCACCGAGGACGAGGGATCCGACGGGGCTGAGCGACCCGGCCGCCGGCGTGATGGCGACGAGACCGGCCACGGCCCCCGACGCTGCGCCGAGGCTGGTGGCATGGCCGTCACGGATGCGCTCCGTCAGCAGCCAGCCGAGGATAGCGGCGGCCGTGGCGGCGGTGGTGTTGACCCAGGCCAGACCTGCGGCACCATCGGCGGCGAATGCGGAACCGGCGTTGAAGCCGAACCAGCCGAACCACAGCAGGGCTGCACCGAGCATCACGAAGGGCAGGTTGTGTGGACGGAACGCGGTCTTGCCGAATCCGGCACGCTTACCGATGATCACGGCGAGGACGAAGGCGGCGATACCGGCGTTGATGTGGACCACGGTGCCACCGGCGAAGTCGATGGGAGAGACCGAGGCGACGAGACCACCTTCACCGTCGTCGGTGGTGCCGAAGATCTTGGCCGCCAGGCCGTCTTCCGAACCGGAGAGCAGGCCGCCACCCCAGACCATGTGGGCGAGCGGGAAGTACACGACGGTGACCCACACTCCCGAGAAGAGGAGCCACGTGCCGAACTTCACGCGCTCGGCGAGTGCACCGCTGATGAGGGCAGTGGTGATGATCGCGAACGTCACCTGGAAGGCGACGTCGATCACGTTGGGGTAGCCGAAGGCGCCGGCAATGAAGTTGCCATCGGCATCGGTGATGCTGTCCTTCAGCCCGAAGAATTCGAACGGGTTCGCGAAGACTCCACCGATGTCCTCCGTTCCGTAGGACATCGACCAACCCCACAGGACATACACCACAGCGATGACGGCCATCGCGCCGAACGACATCATCATCATGTTCAGCACGGACTTCGACCGGGACATGCCGCCGTAGAAGAACGCCAGCCCTGGCGTCATCAGTAGGACCAAGGATGCTGCCATCAGCATCCATGCGGCATTGCCGGAGTTTGCCAACACTTCGTCGGGACTCACTTACTACCTCCTAGTCGCGCGCTGGTCTGCACGTCGTCAGGAGCAAGAGTGGATTCGCGGTGTTTCGTCCGTGCCACTGCACTGTTTCACCCGCGTGAACGCATTGCGGGGTTTTGTTGCGTCCAGGTTTCATCAGGCAGTTTGCGGCACATACCGGCCTCCGCGAACGGATCGGGACCCCGCGACGGCGCGTCGCGGGTCCCCGACCCGAGGTTCTATCCGAGGAGCGCGTCCACGAAAGCTCCGGGCTCGAACGGCGCGAGGTCGTCGGCGCCCTCGCCGAGTCCCACGAGTTTCACCGGCACACCCAGCTCGTGCTGAACCTGGAAGACGATGCCCCCCTTGGCGGTCCCGTCGAGCTTTGTCAGCACCACACCCGTGATGTCGACCACCTCCGCGAAGACCCGGGCCTGCGCAAGACCGTTCTGCCCGATCGTCGCGTCGAGGACGAGAAGGACGTCGTCGACGGACGCCTTCTTCTGAATCACTCTCTTGACCTTTCCGAGTTCGTCCATCAGACCCGTCTTGGTGTGGAGTCGGCCTGCGGTGTCGATCAACACCACATCGACCCCGCCCTCGATTCCCTTGGCGACGGCATCGAACGCAACGGCCGCAGGGTCGCTTCCCTCCTTGCCCCGGACCACCTCGGCGCCGACCCGCTCGGCCCACGTCTGGAGCTGATCCGCTGCCGCGGCGCGGAAAGTGTCCGCCGCGCCGAGCAGGACCCGGCGGCCGTCGGCCACCAGCACCCGGGCCAGCTTGCCTGTCGTCGTGGTCTTGCCTGTGCCGTTCACTCCGACGATCAACAGGACGGCAGGGTGGTCATCGTGCGGAAGCGCGCGAATCGAACGATCCAGCTCCGGCCTCAACTGCGCGATCAGGACCTCGCGCAGCAGGGCTCGGGCATCCGACTCGGTCCGCACGCTGCCGGCGGCGATCCGCTCTCGCAGGGCGTCCACGATCTTCGTGGTAGTGGCGGTACCGAGATCGGCGATCAGCAGGGTGTCCTCGACCTCTTCCCAGGAGTCCTCGTCGAGGTCGCCGCCGCCGAGCAGCCCGAGCAGGCTCTTACCCACCGCAGACTGCGAGCGGGACAGACGCCCACGCAGACGGTCGAGCCGCCCCTCCGTCGGTGCGATGGTGTCGAGCACGGGGCCGGCGGGAACCGCTTCGACCTCGGGGGCCGGGGCGACCTCGGGTTTCGGGGCGACCTCCGGTTTCGGGGCGACCTCGGGTTTCGGGGCGACCTCGGGCTTCGGGGCGACCTCCGGTTTCGGCGGTGCGGGCGCGGTGGCGACGGGCCACGCCGGCGGCGCCTCGGCTACCTCCGGCGGAGGCAGCACTTCCGGCCCAGGCACGGGCGGCGCCGGTTCGGGTCTGCGTTCGGGGGCCGGGGTGGGTGCCGGCGGACGCGGCGGGGCTGTTGCGGTGGACCCCTCACTGAAGTTGAATCCCCCGCCGGCACGATAGCCGCCGGACCGGTCCTTCTCCGCTGTACCGACTTGCGGCGTCTCAGGTCTCTTCAGCGAAATCTGCCGCCGGCGGTACAACAGGAATCCGACAACGAGAACAACGAGCAATACGGCCAATGCGGCCGCGAGGGCGATCCAAGCTCCGGTAGTCACGCCGCCCATTGTTTCAGGCGATGCTGCGGCGCGGGCGTCAGGCGTCCGACGCCGCCGTGTCCTGTCCCCGGAGCCGCTGCGAAATGACGGTTGTGATGCCGTCGCCACGCATGCTCACGCCGTACAGCGCGTCGGCAACCTCCATCGTCGGTTTCTGGTGCGTGATGATGATCAGCTGAGACTTTTCACGCAGTTGCTCGAACAGTCCGATGAGACGACGCAGGTTCGTGTCGTCCAGGGCGGCCTCCACCTCGTCCATGACGTAGAAGGGCGACGGACGGGCCCGGAAGATCGCCACCAACATCGCCACCGCCGTCAGCGATTTCTCGCCACCCGACAGCAGCGAAAGCCGCTTGATCTTCTTCCCCGGGGGCCTCGCTTCCACCTCGATACCCGTCGTCAACATGTTGGACGGGTCGGTGAGTACCAGCCTGCCTTCGCCGCCGGGGAAGAGTTTCGCAAAAACCTGCACGAACTCTCGCTCGACATCGGCATAGGCCTCGGCGAAGACCTGCAGGATCCGGGCGTCGACGTCGGCGACGACACCGAGGAGATCCTTGCGCGCGGTTTTGACGTCCTCGAGTTGCGTGGAGAGGAAGTTGTAGCGCTCTTCGAGGGCTGCGAACTCCTCGAGAGCCAGCGGGTTGACCTTCCCGAGCGTCGCAAGATCCTTCTCGGCCCGTTTCGCGCGGCGCTCCTGAGTGGCGCGGTCGTAGGGAATCGGAGCCGGCACGGTCACCTGCTCGCCCCGTTCCTTCGCCTGCTCGTACTCCTCCATCTCGAGGACCGAAGGCGGTAGCGGCGATTCGGGTCCGTACTCGGCCACAAGGTCGTCCAGCCCGATGCCGTGCTGCTCGAGAATCGACTCCTCGAGTTGCTCGATGCGCAGGGCCGCCTGAGCCCTGACAACCTCGTCGCGGTGCACGGCGTCGGTCAGCGACGCCAGTTCTCTTGTCAGCTCGCGCACCTTCTCGCGTACCTGCTCGAGTTGCGCGGTGCGTTCGCTGCGGGCACGAGCGAGGTCGTCGCGATGGGCCATGGCCGCCGCGACGACCTCACCGAGATGATCGGCGACGCGCTGGCCGGATTCGGCGACGGCAGCCGCCACCGCGGCGGCGTTCTGACGAGCCTTCATCGCACGTTCCGCTCGGGCGCGGGCCTCGCGTTCCACCTGAGCCGCACGGCGCAGGGAATCGGCCTTGCCGCGAACAGACTCGGCCCGTTCCTCCGCGGTGCGCACCGCCAGGCGAGCCTCCACCTCGACGGAACGCACCTCCGCCAGCGCCCGTGCTGCCATCTCGCGGTCCATACCGGTCGATTCGGATCCTGATGATTCGGCGCCCGGGGTACCTTCGAGCTCTGCCATGCGCAGCCGCTCTTCGAGTTCGGCGAGTGCGGTGAGGGTATCTTCCCGTCCACTCTCGGCTTTCTCACGCTGCCCGACGAGACGTTCCGACTCGGAATGTGCCGCTCGCGCGGCCTGGCCGAGACGTCCGAGCTTTTCGTAGATCGCCGACATCGCAGCATCCGACTCGTTCAGTGCGGCGAGCGCCTGCTCGGCATTCTCCTGCCGGGCGGCCTGTTCCGCGACGGCGCCCGACAGCGCGGCCGTCAGCTCTTCGGCGCGGCGCTCCGCGCGTGCGAGGTCGCGAATCGAATCATCGATCGCCGCCTGCACTTCGAGGGTGCTGGGCTGACGATCCGAGCCGCCACTCATCCAGCCGGCGCCCAGTAGATCACCGCCCCGGGTCACCGCCCTCACGTCCGGCCTGCGTGCCACCACGGCGACCGCATCGTCGATGGTCTCCACCACCACCACCCCGGCCAGCAGTGCCGCCAGACCGGTCCGAAGATCGTCCGGGCAGTCGATCACATCGATGGCCCACCGTGCGCCGGAGCCGAGAGGACCACCGGACACCGCCGTGCCCTCGGTTCCGATCAGCAGCCAGGCTCGTCCGCTGTCGGTCTCCTTCAATGCGCCGACAGCACCTCGTGCCGCGTCCAGCGACTCCGCGACCACAGCATCCGCGGCGGGCCCCATCGCAGCGGCCACCGCCCGCTCGTACCCCTTCTCGACGCTGACGAGTCCGCCGAGCGGTCCGCGAATGCCGTCGCCCGCGCGGTGCTCGACGAGCCAGGCTGTTCCGTCCCTGCGCTCGAGCCCCATCGACAACGCCTCGATGCGGGCACGCAGCGACGCGACTTCCTGACCCGCGGTGCGTTCGGCGCTCTGAAGTTCCGTCACCCGCTCGGAGACGAGCCGCAGCGCCTCGACCGCGCGTTCATGGTTGGAATCGAGCCCCAATTCACCCGCATCGAGATCACCGATCTCGCTCTGGACCACCTCGAACTCGGATTGCGCGGCACTGCCCCGCTGCCGGGCCTCCTCGATGGCAACGGTCAACCGCGACACTTCCGCATCCACCGAATCGGCGCGAGTCCGGAGCGTGTCGACCTGACCGGACAGACGGGCCAGCCCCTCGCGGCGGTCGGCAATCGCCCGGACGGCAGCCATGTGGGCGCTCTCCGCCTCCGCGGCCGTCTCCTCGCTCACGGCGAGTTCTTCCTTGGCGGCGTCGAGCGCTGCCCGCGCCATCTCGACGGCTTCGACGAGTTCGCGCTCCTCGGCCGCGATCCGATCCGCGCGAGCTTCCATCTCGTCCGGGTCCTGGCCCCGGTTCGCGCCCGGCTCCGAGTCGAGGTGGCGTGCCCGCTCTCGGGCGATCCGGATGGTTGCGTTGACACGCTCCGCCAGAGCCGACAACCGGAACCACGTCTGGGCGGCCGCCTCGGCACCCGGCGTCAGCCTGGACAGTTCCTGCTCGTGCCGGCCCAGTTCGAGAGTCGCCTCGTCCAGCGCCGCCGCGACGGAATCGTACTGTTCGCGGACCATCTTCTCGTCCTGTGCCTGGTTCGCGAGCTCTTCGCGCCGGGTCACCAGATCATCTGCGGCCAGACGCAGCTTCGCATCACGAAGGTCGGCCTGGACGGTCTGAGCACGTCGCGCGACCTCGGCCTGGCGACCGAGGGGCTTGAGCTGACGCCGCAACTCTGCGGTGAGGTCGTTCAGCCGGGCCAGATTGGCCTGCATCGCATCGAGCTTGCGGACTGCCTTTTCCTTGCGCTTGCGGTGCTTGAGAACGCCGGCAGCCTCCTCGATGAACGCACGCCGGTCTTCCGGCCGCGACTCCAGGATGGCAGCGAGGCGGCCCTGCCCCACGATGACGTGCATTTCGCGCCCGATTCCGGAGTCGCTGAGCAGTTCCTGCACGTCCATCAGCCGGCACGAGCTGCCGTTGATCTCGTACTCACCGGCGCCGTCGCGGAACATGCGGCGGGTGATCGACACCTCGGAGTACTCGATCGGAAGAGCGCCGTCGGAGTTGTCGATGGTCAGAGTGACCTCGGCGCGCCCGAGCGGCGCCCGCCCGGCCGTGCCGGCGAAGATGACGTCCTCCATCTTTCCCCCGCGGAGCGCTTTCGCTCCCTGCTCACCCATCACCCACGTGAGCGCGTCGACCACGTTGGACTTGCCGGATCCGTTGGGTCCCACCACGCAGGTGATGCCCGGTTCGAACCGTAGAGTCGTCGCCGACGCAAAGGATTTGAACCCCTTCAGCGTCAGACTCTTCAGATGCATGGGGGAGAACCTTACCTGCGGTTCATCGTTCGACGAACCCACTGAGGTCGCCGCGCGCGGAATCCCACTGCTCGACCACCAGGTCGACCGTCCCCGGGGTGTCGCCCGAACGCAGCAGTGCCAGCAGCGCATCCAGTAGCTCGTGCGGACCCTCGGCGACCACCAGCACACGGCCGTCCTTCTGGTTGGCCGCATACCCGGCGAGACCGAGTTCGAGTGCCCGCGCACGCGTCCACCAGCGAAACCCGACACCCTGAACGTACCCGTGTACCCACGCCGTCAGTCTCTCCACCACTGCCTCACGATCGCTCGAGCTTGTAGATCTTTCCGGTGAAGCTCGTCGCGTACAACGCCTCGGAATCCCAGCCGGGGCCACTACCGAAACGCACCGAAGACACCAGCGGCACGCCGGACGCGATGGCGCAGCTCTCCCCCGTGGCCGGGTCGACCCGCATCACCATCCCGCCTCCGTTGTATGCGATATAGACGATGCCGTCCGGTCCGACGGTGAGATCGTCGGCGGCGTTGAGCGGTCCGGAACCGGGCAGAGGAATCGACACGACAGGTCCACGGAGATCCTCCGCACGCAGGATGTGCAGCGTCGTGGTGGTGTCGAACGTCGTCACCGTGTATACGTTTCCTGCGTGCGCGGCCAACCCGTCGACGGTTCCCAGGTCGGTGCGCACCACCTCCGGCATGCGGGGATCCGCGGCGGGGATCCTGGTCAGGCCCGCACCGGACCCCACATTCCGGGCCGTGAGGAAGTCTCCGCCGGGAAGCCTGACCAGCCCGTTCGGCATGACCAGACCC
>NZ_JBAQEO010000390.1:0-9453 GCF_049286785.1 Rhodococcus sp. (in: high G+C Gram-positive bacteria)
CTGCACGAACCGCCTCCTCGGCTGCACCGCCGGGCGGTCGGGACTAGACCATCCGAGGAAGGACGTCACCGAAATGGACGAAGTCAGTGGTGCGATCCGATTCCTGTCCGCCTTCACCGCGATCGAAAACCATCTCAAGTGGAAGCTCCAGACCGACGATGGCCCGCACCGGCTTCGTCAGGATGGCCGAGGAATACGCCCGGCGGTACCGCACCCAGTTGGACCTTCCGGCTTTGCGCACCTTCGCCGACCTACGCAACGCGCTCGTCCACCACGATTACTACGGCGGCAGACCCAACGAGACGCCCACGTTGGCGATGGTCATCGGCAATAGCCAGCTCGTCGAGGCAAGGCATCGATAACGTTGCCGACAACCTCCGGCTTGTGCCCCCAGTGAGATCGCCTGGCCGCGACCGGCAGACTTACGAGGGTTCGTCGAGAACGACGCCTTCCAGTCGGAGAGCGCGGCGATGCGTTGCGCAGTCGTCACTGAGTCACTGGTCAGACTCATGTATGGATGCTACGCACCGGCTACCACAACCTGTCCTGCTCGCGCCCTTCGCGAGGCCTATGAATTGACCCTAGTTCCGCTCGTCGAGGACGCGGTCCACCGTGGTGGTCGGCAACCAGACATCCGGTCCGAGGGACCGACGCAGTCGTCGTCGCACATCCGCGAGCAACGTTGGTTCGCGGTCGAACCGGTCGAGTTTCCCTTCGCGCACGCCTACATTCTCCCAGATGACGCCGTGTGGCACTGACCCAGTTGATTCGGTGAAAGGGACGGCATGCGCTCGCGCCCGGCGAAGCCCGAGGAAGTGACCGTCGGCCCCGCCGCCCTTGGCGCGCCGTTACGACACCAGCTCGATCTCTCCGGGCCGCCAGGCCTTGTCGAACCACGGCTCGAGCGGGCCGTAGAGGCGCAGGGCGACGAACCAGCCCTTGCCGGGGATGGTCTGGATCCAGTTCGTCTCCTGGCCGGCCGGGGCCTCGGGGCCGAAGTAGATGTCCACCGACGCGTCGGGGTTGACGGCGATGTCGGGCTTCTGGCTGCTCAGGCTGGGGAACTGCTGGTCGGTCTGCAACATTGTTCGGGTCTGTGGGTCGTAGACGACGATCGACCAGAAGTCCTTGGCCGGGATCGGTCCCGGCAGGCGAAGCCGGTAACTCTTCCCGCCGTCGAGGTATTGCCCGGCCCCATCGTGATAGGCCATGCTGTACTGGGAGCCGACGCCGACCATCTTCACCGCCATCGCCGGGCTGATGCCGAGCCCCATGTAGTAGAACAGCGCTCGCGCGTCGAGGTCGAGGACACCGCCCGGCGAGAACTGGTAGTCGTTGCCGATCCAGACAAGCTGCCAGGCGCTGTCCGGGTAGTGGTAGGCGTCCTGGTTCCGCGCGCTGAAGACGAGAGCCCGGGCGGTCGCGTTGCCGACGGCAGCGCCCTCGGCCAGGATGCTCCTCATCCGGTCGTCCGGCGCGAAGGGTGTGCCCTTCCGGATACCGATCGCGGCGAGCAGCCCGCGAACCTCCGGGTCGGTGGCTTCGAGGGGCTCCTCCTGAACGACCGGCACGACCTCGTCGAAGAACGTCACGTCGTTGGCGTGGATGGTGTTGAACAAGGCCCCGGAGATGTTGACGAAGCTCGTTGCGGGCGGATCCGCCGCCTCGGCCAGCGGATAGATGCGTAGTTGACTCTTGACGCTGTCCGCCGCCGCTCGCACGTCGCCGCCGACGATGAACGCGCGGACACCGAGCAGGTTGCCGTAGGTACGGGAGCGCAGGACGAAGTAGCCCGCCGGCACGTCGCCGGAGTAGTCCGGGGGGAGGAGCAGGTACGTGCCGCCCTGGCCTCGGTCCGGACCGGCGTTGCCCACATCACCGACGTAGCGCTGCCAGAAGTCGTCGATCATGCCGAGCGCCCGCGGCGGCACCTCGATCACCAGCGGGCCTGCCTTCGTGTCGAGCCAGCCGATGGTGTAGATGGTTTCCGTGTTGGCGGTGAGGAGCAGCGTGTGCGAGTCCATCAGCGACTCGGTGATCAGCATCGTCTGGTTGTCGGGGCCGAAGGTGCGGATGCCCGCGCGCGTCGCGGAGAGTGACGCCGCCGGAAGGGCCGTGAGGAACGCCTGCACGGCGCGTTGGAAGTCAAGGTTGTCGTAGACCATCTGCACGGTCGCCTCGTCGGGCAGGCCGTCGAAGAACCGCAACGTACCTAGTCGGGTCTCGACACTGTTCGGTGTGGTGATGGACGGGGGGATGTCGGTGACCATTTTGTATGTGCTCATCAGGTGCCTCCGATTGAGATCTTCGCTTCAGCTTGCCGGTGTTTTGGTCGCCATCGGTTTCTTTGGTGAGCTGCAACTTTCTTGCCCCCGCGTTCGGTCCCAAGCCGAAATTCAGGCTGTTCCGGCAGCTTACGGCTTCATCTCGATCTCGCCCGGTCGCCAGGTCTGGTCGAACCACGGTTCGAGCGGGCCGTAGATCCGCAGGATGATCCACCAGCCCTTGCCTGGGATGGTCTGGATCCAGTTCGGCTCCTTGCCGGCCGGTGGCTCGGGGCCGAAGTAGATGTCGACCGAGCCGTCGGGATTGACGGCGATGTCTGGCTTCTGGCTGCTCAGACTGGGGAACTGCTGGTCGGTCTGCAACAGCGAGCGCGTCTGCGGGTCATAGACGATCGCCGACCAGAAGTCCTTGGCCGGGACGTCCGGCGGCAGGTGAAGACGGTAGGCTTTACCGCCGTCAAGGTAGTGGCCAGCACCGTCGCGACAGCTCCAGGCGTACTGGGAGCCTATGCCGACCATCTTGATCGTCATCGAGGGACTGATCCCCCAGCCGACGTAGAAGAGATACGTCCGCGCGTCGATATCCAGCACGCCACCCGGCGAGAACTCGTAGTCGCCGATCCAGCCGATCTGCCAAGCGCTGTTCGGATAGTAGTAGCCCTCCTCATTCCGCGTGCTGAAAGCCAGCGTGCGGGCGGTGGCGTTGCCGACGGACGCGGCCTCGGTCAGGATCCGCCGCATGCGCGGGTCGGGCGCGAATGGCTGATCCTTGCGGATGCCGATGGCCGCGAGCAGCCCACGCGTCTCGGGGTCGATCGCGTCCAACGGCTCTTCGTGAACAACCTCAGCGAGCGCCTCGTAGAAGGATGCGTCGGTGGGGTGGATGACGGTGAATGCCTCACCGGAGATGTTGACGAAGGTCGTTGCGGGCGGGTCTGCTGCTTCGGCCAGCGGGTAGGCGCGGTAGTGTCGTTTCGTGTTCTCGACTGCGGGCCGCAGGTCACCGTCGACGATGAAGCCGCGGAAGGTCAGCAAATTGCCGTAGGTTCGAGAGTGCAGGACGAAGTAGCCCTCGGGAATGTCGCCGGTGTAGTCCGGGGGCAGCAGCAGGTAATTCCCGCCTTGGCCCTTGTCGGGACCGGCGTTGCCGATATCGACGACGAAGCGGCCCCAGAAGTCGTTGACAAAGCCGAGTACGCGCGGCGGCACCTCGATCACCAGCGGGCCTCCGTGCGTGTCGAGCCAGCCGAAGTTGTAGATCGTCTCCGTGTTCGCCCCATGCAGCAATGTGCGGGAATCCAGCAGCGTCTCGGCGATGAGTACCGTTCGGTTGTCGGGGCCGAACTTCCGGAAGCCCGCGCGCAACGCGTGGTGTGGCGCGCACGGCATGGCCAGGAGGAACGCCTGCACGGCGCGCTGGAAGTCAAGGTTGTCGTAGACCGTCTGCACGGTCGCCTCGTCGGGCAGGCCGTCGAAGAAGCGCAGCGTTCCCAGACGCGTTTCCACCGCGTCGGGGGTCGTGATGGATGCCGGGATTTCGGTGGCCATCCTCGGCCGGGCGTGCACTGACATCGGGATCCTCCTCTGGTATCCGTGTCGTGGCCGGCGGCTCCTCGATGGCTCGTCCCGTGCGCCCGCCGCCCGGCATGTCGTAGGTACCGTCGAGCAGGTCGGATCTGGGGGCGCGTCCGGTTGCAGAGCTGACCGGGTCGGTTGGCTTCTCGTGCTGTGTAGAAGACCAGCTGGTCGTCTATGACGAGGAAATTGCCTTATCGAATTCTAGATGTCGATCGTGTTCGGGGCGAGCCTCTTTGTTAGAAGGCGACCTCGTCACCACGCAGGCCGAGTTCGTCGTGGCGTTTCTGGTCGTCGCGGATTTCCTTGGCGAGCTCGACCAGCTCGGCGATGATCTCGGCGGTGGTCAGCGACTTGTTGGTGTAGCGGTTGACGGCGTCCTCAACCTGTTCGGAGAACTTGCGGGCCTGGACGATGTTAGTGCGACGGATGGTCGTGATCTCGTCGTTGATGAGACGGCGCAGCAGGCCCATCTGGAGGTTGGGCTTCTCCTTGTCGGCCAGGGAGTCGAGGAACTCATCCGACAGGGTCGACAGCTCCGGGGTCTCGACCCCGGCGAGTTTGTTACGACGCCATCGTTCAGAACGACTCCGCCGTGCTGGAGATGGGGGACGCGACACTGAAGAAGATGACCCACGAGCTAGTGAAGGCCGTGCGCTCCAGCGCGACCATCGACTGGAACCTCAAGAACAGCGTCAAGGCCGCCATGCGCTCCAAGGTGCGGCGGCTCCTGGCCAAATACGACTACCCACCGGATCACGAAGAGAAGGCGATCGAACTCGTCCTCCAGCAAGCTGAGCTGTTCGCCGGGACCGGAATAGGCCCAGATTAGGATCGGCGTGTTCCACGCTCCGGTTGCCGCCGACTGCATATAAACCTGTAGGCACTCGTCGGCGCGTCCGTCTCTCCGTCCAGTCCGGGCAGTCCAGCACGGTGTCCGGGATCGTCAACGATCCGAACGACTGGTGCGACGAGCACAACGACCCGCGCTACATCGTCGAGCTGGTGAAGCGGATCGTGACCGTCAGCGTGGAGACAATGAAGATAGTCGACAACCTCCCGGAACTCCCCCGGAGCTAGATGGAGAACAACGAGCTTCCGATGGAATCTACGGCTATGGGGGGATGGATTGTAATCGACCATTCGGAACGCACCCCCAATGGCGAAGGCAGCTCTCGCGAGATGACTGCTCCTTAGCGGGTTCATGCCTTTCGGGAACGAAGGATGTCATCGCGCTCCACCGTTGCGTTCACTTGCTCACTCACGACTGCGAGCGTGGCATATAGACGGCCACGCCAAGAATGACGAGCCATATCGACATCGCCCCGACCTGGACTCGTTGGGCGATGCCGAGGGCATAGTCGCCGGGAAGGTTGTCGGCGATGAGCATCCAAGCGGTGGTCAACGATGCGATCACGAGCACGGCCAGCCCGAAGACCCGCAGGACTGGCAGCATTCCGTAACGAAATGCCGCCCAGCTGAACGCGATCATCGCCACGAAGATGGCATTGACTGCGATGGTGCTCGTCAGCGCATGAACGTGGTGCAACTGCGGGAAAAGCCCGCTCGGTTCGGATCCACAGGATTGCACCGGCGTTGGGATGCAGCCGATCGGAAGTTGTGCATCGGCGATCGTCGCGCCACCGAAAACGAGCAGCGCGCCCCAGCCGACGTTCGTGAGTGGTCGTCGACGCAGCAGCAATAGTGCGCTCAATGACGCCGCGACGAGTAGTGCACCCGTCAGCGTGTCCGCCGTCGAGAACAGCTCGCGGTACGGCTGGCCGAGGCCATCGAGTTCGCTGAGGAACGAGTTGGTCGGATTAAGGCCGGTATCGAGTACGAATTCGAGCAACCACGAGGAGTAGGCGATGCCGGCGATCGCGATGGCGAGAGCAAGCACCGTTCGCACGGTTGTGCCTTCGCGGGAGTTCGACTGCACCGTCATCACCGGTAAGCGTAGTTGGAAGCGAAGAGCTGGCTGTTCACGCCGGATGGGTGAGAGCCCGCTGCACCTTGTCTGCCGCCGCGGACACCGGCTCGTGCTCCCAGATGCGTACCACCTGCCAGCCTTCTGCGGCCAGCCTTGCGTCGGTATCGCGGTCTTGAACCACGTTCGCCGCAAGCTTGTCGGCCCACCATTCTGCGTTGTTCTTCGGGGCGGTGGCGTGTTCCGGACAGCAGTGCCAGAAGCATCCATCGACGTAGACCGCGACGCGTCGCCGTGGGAAGACGAGGTCGGCGCGGCGACGCAGTCCACGCAACGGTGCCCGATCGACGTAGAACCGCGCGCCACGGCGATGCAGCTCGCGGCGCGGCGCAATCTCCGGCGCGGTGTCCCGACGGCGTTGTTTGGCGAGCCGGGCGCTCGTGACGGGATCGGTCGACGGCACTACTCCACCGTATGCCGGTACGCGAGTGTCCTGACTAGTCTTCGCTGTCGGGTTCCGACCAGGTGGGGGCAAAGCGATTGCGCCGCTCGACTTCTCCATGCACGACCGCGGTGAATTCGGCGAAGGAAAGCGTCGCGGACTCCGGTGGACGACCGTTGCGTGGCGGTGGGTCGTCGACATCGAAGAACCGAACTGCGCCATCCGGGTCGTAGAGCCCGATATACACCTTCTCGAATAGGTCGTAACGGGTGTCCTCGGCACCGAGATCCACCCACAGCTTGTCCGGTCCGCCAAGTACCGGACGCTTACCGCGTCCTGACCGCTTCGACAGCGTCGTGACGTGATGGGCGAACGACGACTTGCCAACGTCGCTTGGCTTCCCGGGAGGTGTGGGAAAGACCGCGGACGCAGGCAAGTTCTTCTCCTTGCTGTCCGACGTGGAAACGAAACTCTTCGCGCGGTACCCCGACAGCACCGTCGTCTACCCCGGCCACGGTGACGACACCACGCTCGGCGCCGAGCGACCGCACCTCGGGGAGTGGCGCGAGCGCGGTTGGTGAGGGCGAGCCCGGTCTCGTTCACGAACACACGGGCCACGTTGGCAACTTCAGCTCCGGAGTGAATGCGTTGTTCGTGGTGGAAAGTCGGTAGCTGCCGCTCCTCATTCCGACCGGCTACTGTCGTGTAGGTAGCCTCCCGAGAAGCTGACCCGAGAGGGGACATGAACTCAGGGCAGCCGCACCGGTCCCTCGGCGACCCGGCGCAGCGAACCGGGGGTACGCGCCAGCGAGAGCGGTGTCGTGACCCGGCGATGGCGTAGCTCGAGAACGATGGCGTAGCTCGAGAACACTGTCGCTCATCGCGGTTGTCCGACCAGACCGAGGAGTGAAGCGATGACCGTGTTCATGACCGGATTCCCCGGTTTTCTCGGCAGCTCGTTGCTACCGGGCATCCTGCGACGCACGGATGGCGCGGCGATCTGCCTGGTGCAGTCCAAGTTCGCCGGAATGGCGGAGCGACGTGTGGGTGAGCTCAGTGCCGTCGATCCCTCGCTACAGGGACGGATTCGCCTGGTCGAGGGCGATGTCACGCAGCCCGGACTCGGTCTCGGCGCAGATCTCCTCGACGGAGTCACCGAGGTGTGGCACCTTGCGGCGGCATACGACCTGGCAGTGCCCCGTGAGGTAGGAATCCGGGTCAACGTCGGCGGCACGCGCAACGTTCTCGACGCACTCGAACGCTGCTCGACGATCCGCGCTGGATCGTTGACGCGCCTTCACTACTTCAGCACGTGCTACGTCAGCGGCCGCTACGCCGGTCCATTCGGCGAGGACGACCTCGAGGTCGGTGCGCCGTTCAACAATTACTACGAGGAGACCAAACACCTCGCAGAAGCAGACGTGCGCCGTCGGATGGCCGCGGGGATGCCCGCCACGATCTACCGCCCGTCGATCGTCGTCGGTGACAGCCGCACGGGTGAGACCCAGAAATTCGACGGTCCCTACTTCATCATGCAGTGGCTGTTGCGTCAGCCACGACACGCGATCCTGCCAGTGGCCGGCGACCCGGCGATGACGCGCGTGAACGTCGTGCCGCGCGACTTCATCGTCGATGCCGTGGGGTATCTGAGTGGGCGATCTGTCTCCGAGGGCAAGACCTACCACCTCGCAGATCCACGGCCGCTCACCGTTGACGAGATGGCGGACGCACTCGCCCAGGCGACCGGCCGGGAGCTGATCAAGATTCCGCTACCGCGGAAGCTCGCGAAGGCGTCGCTCGCACGCGTTCCCGGGCTCTACCGGCTGATGCGGATACCGCCGGAGGCGGTCGACTACTTCGCTGAACCCACCCACTATCTGACCGACCATCTTCGTGCCGACCTCGCCGGCAGCGGGATCGAGCCTCCTCCGTTCCGCAGCTACGTCGATCGGCTGGTGGAGTACATGCGCAGCCATCCGGAGGTCGGCTCGGCGGCAATGTTCTGAACGCCTGTGGCCCGGACTCGGCCGATGGACCGGTCAATCCGGTGCCGAATCCACCCCTGCCCACTCGTCCGGCGTGCCGGTCATCGCGGTCACCTGCTCGAGGAAGCGCGCCACCTCGGCCGGGTCTTCGGCACGCTGCCAGCCGAAGGTCGTGGGGCGCTGAGCCCTGTCATGCCAGAAGTGACCGGGCTTCGAATCCGGCCGCGTCGCCACCAGCCACACCGCCGTGTCGGCGCCGTCCGCCGTGTCACGCAGCAGCGGGCGGGTGATCTTGCGAAACGTGGGCAGGTATTCGGCAACGCCCGGGGTCTCCACCCAGCCGGGATGCATGCTCTCCACGCGGATGTCGGCGCCGGCCAGCCGCCGTGCCCACGCATCGGCCAGCACCACCTGCATCTTCTTGGTGCGGGCGTAGGCGCGCACGCCGTTATAGCTGCCCACCCGGTACTCCAGGTCGTCGGACTCCAGCGCCGAGCTGTACATGCCTCCCGACGACATGAACACCACCGACGATCCGCCCGCCGCCCGCAGAAGTGGGAGCAGCCGCTCGGTGATCAGATGCGGGCCGAGTACATGTGCGGCCAGCTGTACCTCATGACCCTGTGGCGTCTCCGCGCGCTCCTTCGGCATCGAGCCCGCGTTGTGAATCAACCCGTGTAGAACGGTGATCCGATCGGACAGACCGTCGGTCCAATCTCGAATGGCGGCGAGGTCGGACACATCACAGATCTCCTCGATCACCACCGCACCCGGTACCGCGGCACGCACTCCGTCGGCACTGTGCCGCACCTTCCGCTCGTCTCGACCCAGCAGGTGGACCGTCGCCCCCAGATCGGCGAACGACCGCACCATCGCCTCCCCGATACCCGACGTGGCGCCGGTGACCAGCACCCGTTTGCCCGCCATCGAACCCGGTTCCGGATCGGCCGGCCACCATCGACTGCGGACTTGCGAACCGAGCTTCGTGTAACCCAGGACGATCGAGCGGTCGAGCGCCGCGTCGATCAGGCCGGTCACCGTCGCGGTCATCGCCGAGAAGTCCATGGTGGCAACGGTAGCCCCGCCGAGCCAACCTGTGCTGCTTCGCTGCGCGGCGTGCACCAGTACCGTGACGATCGCCGCAGCGGCCTTCGTCTCATACTCGAAGGCCGGCGTCCATCAGGGGCTGGCCTGACTGCGTGGCCAGGTGCATGATCGACACGTAGCGAACCGCGGGCG
>NZ_JBAQEO010000391.1:0-1925 GCF_049286785.1 Rhodococcus sp. (in: high G+C Gram-positive bacteria)
ACTCGGTGCCGATCAGGTGGGCCGTCACGTCGTGCACGGTCCACCCGGGTAGCGCGGTGGGTGTGAACCACGCGTCGCCCGACACGGACGACAGCACCTGATCGAGCACGTCCCATTCCTCGAGCAGCCCGTCGAGGATGGCTTCTTTGTGTAAGGCATTCACTGGTTGTCGCCCTCCTTTGTCTCAACTCTAGGACCCTCCGGCGGCAACCGCGTAGTTTCGGTGGCGCCGGACGAATATGCCGGTGGCGCCGTCGATCCACTCCCGCAACGGGGGACCGTGTGGTAGACCGAGGGCGAGAATCTCCATTAACAAAAGGAGCACGGATGTTCCCTGGTAATTTCGTCGCGACCACCCCGGACAAGCCGGCTGTCATTCGTCCGTCGACGGGGGAACAGCTCACCTATCGGGAATTGGACCAGCGATCCATCCGGCTCGCCCGGCACTTGCGGGGCCTCGGCCTGAACGTGGGCGATCACGTGGCGCTCGTATCGAGTAACGACCTCCGTGTCCTCGAGGTGTATTGGGCTGCACTGCGGTCCGGCCTGTACATCACCGTGGTCAACTGGCACCTCACCGCGGATGAGGCAGGTTACGTGGTGGACGACTGCGGGGCGGCGGTCCTCATCGCCTCCGCCGACGCCGGAGATGCGATCCCGCGCGATCCGAACCAGCTTCCCCATGTCCGGCACCGCCTGGTCTACGGCGGGGAACTGGACGGGTTCGACAGTTACGAGGACGCTCTCGCAGCGCAGTCCGACGAACCGCTCGAGTCGCAGCCCCGCGGTCAGGACATGCTCTACTCGTCGGGCACCACCGGCCGTCCCAAGGGAATCAAGCCGATACTGCCGGAAGGCGAAGTAGACACCACCATGGATCCCTACACCGCGGTGTTCGCGCCGATGTACGGATTCGATTCCGACACCGTCTATCTGTGCCCGGCCCCGCTGTATCATGCTGCACCACTGCGCTTCTGCGGAACCATCACGTCCGTCGGCGGCACGATCATCCTGATGGACCGCTTCGACGCGGAGGAAGCGCTGCGGCTGATCGAGCAGTATGGCGTGACTCACAGCCAGTGGGTGCCCACGATGTTCGTCCGCATGCTGAAACTGCCGCAGGATGTTCGCGACAAGTTCGACGTGTCGAGCCTGAAGGTGGCCATCCACGCGGCGGCCCCGTGCCCGCCGGAGGTGAAACGCCGGATGATCGAATGGTGGGGTCCGGTGATCTTCGAGTACTACGCCTCCACCGAGGGAGCGGGCGCCACGTTCATCGACAGCGCGCAAGCCCTGGCGAAGCCGGGGTCGGTGGGCCACGACGGGGTAATGGGCATCGTGCATATCTGCGACGATCACGGTGCCGACCTGCCGGTCGGCCAGATCGGGACGGTGTACTGGGAACGCGAGGAGCGTCCGTTCGAATACCACAACGATCCGGCCAAGACCGACGCCGCGACGCACCCGGACCATCCGACATGGACCACGAGCGGCGACATCGGATACATCGACGCCGATCGCTACCTGTACCTGACGGACCGCGCGGCGTTCATGATCATCTCGGGAGGAGTGAACATCTACCCGCAGGAATCGGAGAACGTTCTGACCATGTATCCCAAGGTCTTCGACGTCGCCGTGATCGGCGTGCCGGACGAGGAGATGGGAGAGCAGGTCAAGGCTGTCGTGCAACTCGTCGACGGGGTGGAACCGTCGGAAGCCCTCGCACAGGAACTGCTCGACTACGTGCGCGACCGGGTCAGCCACTTCAAGGCCCCACGCACCATCGACTTCTCGGACGAGCTACCCCGCACACCTACGGGCAAACTGGTGAAGCACAAGTTGCGTGCCCGGTACGCGGCCCCCCAGGCGGGCTGACGTCCAAGCCCCTTCGACGCGCAAGCCCCTTCGACGCGCCACCCCCGTGC
>NZ_JBAQEO010000392.1:0-14519 GCF_049286785.1 Rhodococcus sp. (in: high G+C Gram-positive bacteria)
GTGGACGAGCCGATCCGCACCCGATTCGGGTATTCGATCGACGTCCCGTACGACCTGGACCGGCTCGACGAGGCCGACCTCATCATCATTCCGGCCGGCGGAACCGGTACCGCCACCGACGGCTCCTTCACGTGTGAGACCGATCCCGGACCAGCGCTCGACCCTCTTCTCGGCGCACTCCGGGCCGCGGTCGAACGCGGCTCCAGGGTCGCGAGCCTGTGCAACGGCGCGTTCGTCCTCGGCGCGGCGGGCCTTCTCGACGGCAGACGGTGTACCACGCACTGGCGGCATGCCGGACGGCTTGCGGAACTGCACCCGACGGCGACGGTCGATCCGAACGTTCTGTACGTCGACGAGGACCCGGTGCTCACCAGTGCAGGAACCGCGGCGGGCATCGATCTGTGCCTGCACATCGTCCGCAAGGAGCAGGGCAGCAAAGTCGCCAACGGCATCGCGCGCCGCATGGTGGTTCCCCCGCACCGGGACGGCGGTCAGGCCCAGTACGTAGCGATGCCGCTGCCGTCGACATCGATCGACACGCTGGCACCGATCCTCGACTGGATGACCGAGCACCTCTCGCTCGACCTCTCTGTCACCGCCCTGGCGACGAAGGCCAACATGTCCCCGCGCACCTTCGCCCGGCGGTTCCAGGCCGAGACCGGCACCACCCCGGCGCGATGGATCAGCGACCAGCGGGTCCTCGCCGCACAACACCTTCTCGAGAATTCGGACCTCCCGGTCGACGTGATCGCCGAACGTGTCGGATTCGGGGGCGGCGCGGTCCTCCGCCAGCACTTTCTCCGCCTGCGCCACACCACGCCGCAGGCCTATCGGCGCACCTTCCGGGACTCGGAGCGCACCGGCTGACCGGTGGCAGGGAAGAACTGGTGGCCACGCGGCGTTGATGCTTCACAGACTGTCACCGAACGAAAGGACCCCCGTGGCCACCAAGACACTGACTCAGCAGAATTTCGACGAGACCGTGACCGGTAACGACGTCGTGATCGTGGACTTCTGGGCCTCGTGGTGCGGCCCGTGCCGCGCATTCGCCCCTACCTTCGAGGCGTCGTCCGAGCAGCACCCCGACATCGTGCACGCCAAGGTCGACACCGAAGCGGAGCAGGGCATCGCCGCCGCGGCGAACATCCGTTCGATTCCCACGCTCATGGCGTTCCGTGAAGGCGTGCTGGTCTTCAACCAGGCCGGGGCACTTCCGCCGGCCGCGCTCGAAGATCTGCTCACGCAGGTCAAGTCCCTCGACATGGACGAGGTGCGCAAGCAGATCGCCGAGCAGTCGGCTGGATGAGGCGTCGGCGCCGCCGCCTAGTGTGCGGCGGCGTCCCAGCTGCGGCCGGTGCCGACCGACACGTCGAGCGGCACCGACAGCGTGATCGCCGAGGACATGTTGTCCCGGACCAGCTGCTCCACGACCTCGCGTTCGGAGTCGACAACCTCGAGCAGGAGTTCGTCGTGAACCTGCAGCAGCATCCGGGATTCGAGCCCCGCCTGCTGCAGCGCGCCGTGCACGTTGATCATTGCCACCTTGATGATATCGGCGGCCGTGCCCTGGATCGGCGCGTTGAGTGCGGCGCGCTCCGCGACTTCCCGACGCTGCCGGTTGTCGCTGTTGAGGTCTGGAAGGTTGCGGCGACGACCGTACAGGGTTGACGTGAAGCCGTCCTTGCGTGCCTGTTCCACGACGGCATGGAGATAATCCCGGACACCACCGAAACGGGCGAAGTACGCCTCCATCTGCTCCTTCGCCTCCTCGGTGGAGATCTTGAGCTGGGCCGCGAGACCGTAGGCGCTCAAACCGTAGGCCAGGCCGTACGACATGGCCTTCACGCGGCGGCGCAACTCGGGTGTGACCTCGTCGATCGGCACGCCGAATGCGCGTGAACCGACGAAGCTGTGGAGATCTTCACCGGTGTTGAAAGCCTCGATCAGTCCCTCGTCGCCGGACACGTGCGCCATGATCCGCATCTCGATCTGGCTGTAGTCGGCGGTGAGGAGCGTGTCGAATCCCTCACCGACGACGAAGCCGTCGCGGATCTGCCTGCCCGCCTCCGTCCGCACGGGGATGTTCTGCAGATTCGGCTCGGTGGACGACAGCCGTCCGGTGGCCGCCACGGTCTGATTGAACGTGGTGTGGATGCGTCCGTCCTCGGCCACCGTCTTGAGCAGTCCGTCGACGGTCACCTTCAGGCGCGTCGCATCCCGGTGCGCGAGAAGATGTTCCAGGAACGGGTGCCCGGTCTTGTCGAAGAGCCCCTGCAGTGCGTCGGCGTCGGTGGTGTATCCGGTTTTCGTCTTCTTCGTCTTCGGCATCTGCAGCTCGTCGAACAACACCACCTGCAGCTGTTTGGGCGAACCGAGATTGATCTGCTTTCCGATGACGGCGTACGCGGCCTCGGCCGCTTCGGCGACCCGCGCGGCGAAACCACGCTGCAGATCGTGCAGATGGTCGCAGTCCACGGCGATTCCGGCCGCCTCGATGTCGGCGAGGACCTTCAGCAGCGGCAGCTCCATGTCGAAGAGCAGGGCAGTGGACTCGATGTCCTCGAGTTCCTTGTCGAGCGCCGCCGCCAGGTCGAGCACGGCCCGGGCGCTGAGGATCTCGGCCTCGGCGACCTCTGCGTCGGCCTGATCGGCGTCGTCGAGGAGCGAGAGCTGCGCCGTACCCGACTGCTCCACACGCAGTTCGCGCCGCAGGTAGCGCAACGAGAGGTCGTCGAGGCTGAAACTGCGCTGCCCCGGCCGGACCAGGTATGCGGCCAGCGCGGTGTCGCTGGTGAGGCCACCGAGCAACCAGCCGCGACCCCGCAGTGCATGCATGGCCCACTTGGCCTCGTGCAGCGCCTTCGGCTGCTCCGGATCGGCGAGCCATCTGCCGAGCGCCAGCTCGTCTTCCGCGGTAGCGCCGACGGTGGCGACATACGCACCCTCGCCGTCCGCCGCGGCGATGGCGACCGCCGTCACGTCGCCTCCGTACGGGGTGCGAGTACCGACCACCGACACGCCGGCGCGTTCCCCGCTCGAGGCGTGCATGGTCAGCCAGTCGGCGACTGCCCCGGGCGCGAGCGCGCCCCCGCGGACCTCGAAGCCTTCTTCCGCCTCCGCTTCCACCGGCGCGAGGGTGGCGAACAGCCGATCGCGGAGCACCTTGAACTCGAGGTCGTCGAACAGCGCGTGGATCTTGTCGCGGTCCCACTGGGCGAGGACGAGCTGATCGGGGGCGTACGGGAGCGGCACGTCCCGCACCATCTCGGTGAGTTCCCGATTGAGGAGAACAATGGGGAGATTTTCCCGCAACGCGTCCCCGACCTTGCCGCGCACCTTGTCGACGTTGTCCACCAGGCCCACCAGGTCGCCGTACTCCCTGATCCACTTGGTGGCGGTCTTCTCCCCCACACCCGGGATGCCGGGCAGGTTGTCACTGGGGTCGCCGCGCAGCGCCGCGAAGTCCGGGTACTGCGCCGGTGAGAGCCCGTACTTCTCCTCCACCACCGCCGGCGTGAACCGCGTGAGGTCGGAGACTCCCTTTCTGGGGTAGAGCACGGTGACGTTGTCGGTGACGAGCTGCAACGAGTCCCGGTCGCCGGTGACCACCAGCACCCGATAGCCCAGCGCCTCGGCCTGGGTGGTGAGGGTGGCAATGATGTCGTCCGCCTCGAAGCCTGCCTCCGCCATCACCGGGATTCCGAGCGCACCGAGGACGTCCTTGGTGATCTCGACCTGCCCCTTGAAGTCGTCCGGTGCCGTGCTCCGGTTCGCCTTGTACTCCGGGAACTTCTCCGCCCGGAATGTCTGCCTCGACACGTCGAACGCCGCGGCCACGTGGCTGGGTTTCTCGTCACGCAGCAGATTGATCAGCATCGACGTGAACCCGTAGACCGCGTTGGTGACCTGCCCGTTGTGGGTCCTGAAATTCTCGGCAGGCAGGGCATAGAAGGCACGGAAGGCCAGCGAATGGCCGTCGAGCAGCATCAGGGTGGGACGATCGTCGGCCGCCTTTGCCGAATCGGGCGCGACGGACGGGGTGGACCGGGGTGTCGTTGCGGGGCTCACGAGTGCTCAGTCTAGGGAGCGCGTCCGACAGTGCTGAGCCGGACGGTGGGATACCCAAATGAAACGCGCCGGAAATCGCAGAACCCGATTTCGTGCGACCGGAGCCGTTAGAGTCCGGAAATTGCAGCGCGGGCCGCAGGTCGGCTCGCGATCGCATGCCCTGACCGACTATCTGTACCGGAGGACCTGCGTGGCCCCAACCGTGAGGAAGCGACTCGCCCCGGCGCGGACGCAACCGACATCCGCGAGGAACCGGACGTGGGGCATGTCGGTATCCCGGCAACTCACTCGCGCCTTCGCCCTCGCCCTGCTGTGCCTCGTCGCCGCGATCGCTTTCGGCGGCCCGGTGGCGGCGCAGGAACCCACACCGTCACCGCCGACGACGACCAGCACCCGACCGGACGCCGGACAGCCGGCGCCCCCGGACAATGCGGTCCCGGTGAGCGGCACTCTGAACAACGCGGGCGACCGACTGGGGGGCGTCGAGGTGCGGGCGCACGACTCGTCCGGCAACGAGGTGGCGAAGACGACGTCCGAGAGCACCGGCCGGTGGGAACTGCTGGTCGCGCCCGGCACCTACACGTTCGAAATCGACGAGGACACACTGCCCGACGACGTCAGCGTGCAGGGAACCGTGGAACGCGAGGTCGTGGAGGGCCGGGCGAACACGGTCATCTTCTCGTTCGGCGAGGCACGCAGCGGTTCCGGCATCGCCTTCCACGAGAAGCTGATTCGCCAGACGGTCGACGGACTCCGGTTCGGCCTCGTGATCGCCATCGCCGGGGTGGGGTTGAGCCTGATCTACGGGACGACCGGTCTCACCAACTTCGCGCACGGCGAACTCGTGACGCTGGGCGCCGTGGCGGCGTGGGTGATCAACGTGACGTTCGGAATTCAGCTCATCCCGGCCACGATTCTCGCCATCCTCGTGGGCATTCTCATCGGGCTGGCGAACAACGCCGGTATCTGGAAACCGCTGCGGCGACGGAAATCCGGCCTCATCGCGCAGCTCGTCGTGTCGATCGGCGTGGCCATCGCGCTGCGTTACCTCATCCTCATATTCTTCTCCGACCGCTCCGAACCGTTCGCGGACTACCAGGGGCAGGTCCAGCGGGAGTGGGGACCGATCGCGATCACCGACGCGAATCTGGTCTGCATCGCCATCAGCATCATCGTCCTGGTGGGTGTCGCTCTGCTCCTGCAGAAGACCCGGATCGGCAAGGCCATGCGTGCGGTGGCCGACAATCGCGACCTCGCCGCGTCGTCCGGAATCGACGTCGAACGCGTCATCCGGTTCGTGTGGGGACTCGGCGGCGGCCTTGCCGCGCTCGGCGGGGTGCTGTTCGGAATCTCCGAACTCGGTGGCCGCGTCCAGTGGGAGATGGGTTTCAAACTGCTTCTGCTGATGTTCGCGGGCATCACCCTCGGCGGACTCGGCACCGCCTACGGCGCACTGCTCGGCTGTGTCATCGTCGGGTTGCTCGTTCAGCTGTCGACGCTGGTGATCAATCCCGACCTCAAGTACATCGGAGGACTGCTGATCTTGATCGTCATCCTCGTCGTCCGGCCCCAGGGCATCCTCGGCAGCCGACAAAGGATCGGGTGAGGGCATGGATATTCCAGGCGCACTTCAGGTCTCACTCGCCCAGCTCATCGGGCCGTCCGCGATCTTCTACGCCCTACTCGCGATCGGACTCAACCTGCATTTCGGTTATGCGGGTCTGCTGAACTTCGGTCAGATCGGTTTCGCCCTCCTCGGCGGCTACGGCGTGGGAATCATGACCGTCACCTACGAGCAGCCGTTGTGGCTCGGCATCCTCGTCGGCCTCGCAGCCGCCGGACTCCTCGCACTGGTCCTCGGTATCCCGACGCTGCGATTACGAGCCGACTATCTCGCGATTGTCACGATCGCCGCGTCGGAGATCCTCCGGCTGATATTCCGCTCCACTGCCTCCGACCCGGTAACCGGCTCCACCAATGGGCTGTTCGGTTTCGCCGACCCCTTCACGACGCTGAGCCCGTTCGACTCGGGCAAGCAGTACAGCTTCCTCGGCGTGAAGTTCTACGGCGACGACCTCTGGTCGATGGTCGTCGGCTGGACGCTCGTGCTCGTACTGTGCGGTTTCGTGTACCTGCTGACTCACAGTCCCTGGGGACGTGTACTCAAGGCGGTGCGCGAGGACGAGGACGCTGCGCGCGCACTCGGCAAGAACGTCTTCGTCTACAAGATGCAGGCGCTCGTGCTCGGCGGCATGATCGGCGGCCTCGGCGGTGTGTTCAACGCCCTGCAGACGAAGTCGATCAATCCGGACTTCTACTCCACGGCACAGACCTTCTTCGCGTTCGGCGCCCTCATTCTCGGCGGGGCCGCCACGGTCTTCGGACCGGTGGTGGGCGCGATGCTGTTCTGGTTCCTCCTCGCCATCCCGGACGCCCTGCTCCGGCAGGCCATCTCCGGACCCGATCCGCTCCTGTCGCTGACGGAGCAGCAGGTCGGTGCCATGCGCTTCGTCCTGCTCGGCATCATGATCGCGGTCCTGATGGTGTTTCGGCCGCAGGGCATACTGGGCAACAAGCGGGAGGTGCAGCTCAATGCGTGACGATCATCGGCCCGGACCGCAGCTCACGGCCGCCGAGCGAGCGGCGATCTTCGCGAAGGTTCCGGCCTCCCCCGGTGCACCCAAACCGGATCCGATCCTGGTGGTCGACAACGTGTCCCGCACCTTCGGTGGCCTCAAAGCGGTCGACGTCGAGCACCTCGAGATCCAGCGCAGCTGCATCACCGGACTGATCGGACCCAACGGAGCGGGAAAGACCACGCTCTTCAATTTGCTGACCGGCTTCGACCGCCCCGACACCGGCGACTGGTCGATGGACGGGCAGTCCCTCGGCCGCATGTACCCCCATCAGGTGGCCCGCAAGGGGGTGGTCCGCACATTCCAGCTCACCAAGGCGCTCTCGAAGCTCACCGTGCTGGACAACGTGCGACTCGGCGCCACCGGACAGCGGGGCGAACGAATCTTCAGCACTGTGCTGCCGTGGACATGGAAGGCTCAGGAACGCGCGATCACCGCACGCGCCACCGAACTGCTGGTCCGTTTCAAGCTCGACGCCAAGGCCGACGACCTCGCGGGCTCGCTGTCCGGTGGTCAGCGCAAGTTGCTCGAGATGGCGCGGGCTCTGATGACGAATCCCACCGTCGTGATGCTCGACGAGCCGATGGCGGGAGTGAATCCGGCTCTGACGCAAAGCCTTCTGGGACATATCAAGTCGCTGCGCGACGAAGGCATGACCGTGGTCTTCGTCGAACACGACATGGACGTGATCCGTGACATCAGCGACTGGGTGGTGGTGATGGCGCAGGGCAGCGTGATCGCCGAGTCCACACCGGACCGGTTGTCGTCCAACAACGCCGTCGTCGACGCGTATCTCGGTAGCCACCACGATCAGGCGCTCGAATTCGACGACGCGGGAAATCCGGTGGGCCGAACGGCCGTGCTGGCCGAAAAGCTCGCCGCAGCCGAGACCGAGATCCTCGAGTCCGGCGGCGATCTGTCCGAACCAGATATTTCCGACACGAAGCGGGAGCACCCATGACCGACCCGACTCCGGCGGAATTCGCCGCTACACCCGAGGAGCACGCTCGCCTCGCCGAGGGCGCACTGGTTCGTGCGGACGGCGTGGTCGCCGGCTACATTCCCGGTGTCAACATCCTCGACGAGTGCAACTTCTTCCTTCGTGAAGGCGAGATCGTCGGCATCATCGGCCCCAACGGCGCCGGTAAGTCGACACTCCTCAAGTCTCTCTTCGGGCTGATCCCCATTCGCCGGGGTTCGGTGACGTTGCGCGGCGAGGACATCACGTCGAAGCCGGCGCACGTTCTGGTGCAGAAGGGCGTGGGCTACGTACCGCAGACCCAGAACGTCTTCCCGTCGCTGACCATCGAAGAGAACCTCGAGATGGGAATATATCTGCGTCCCAAGAAGTTCGCCGAGCGGTTCGCGTTCGTCGGTGAACTGTTCCCGCTCCTGGTCGAGAGACGGAAGGTGAAGGCGGGCGCACTGTCCGGCGGTGAACGCCAGATGGTCGCGATGGGTCGCGCACTGATGATGGATCCGTCGGTCCTGCTACTCGACGAACCCTCGGCCGGACTGTCACCGATGTTCCAGGACGAGGTATTCATCCGCTGCAAGAAGATCAACGCCGCGGGCGTCTCCATCATCGTGGTGGAGCAGAACGCCCGCCGTTGTCTGCAAATCTGCGACCGCGGCTACGTTCTCGATCAGGGCCGCAACGCCTACACAGACTCCGGCCCCCACCTCCTGCACGATCCCAAGGTGATCGAACTCTACCTCGGCACGCTTGCCGGGAGTCGAGAAAGGTAGTCCCTCCAGCGCAAGGCTGTGGGCCAGGGATTGCCTGGCCCACAGTCATTGTCGGGCGTTGGTTCAGCTCATCCGATGGCTATCCGCCGACGACGATGTAGTCCTCGGTGGTCAGCTTGTTGTCGGTACCGAACTTCAGCTTTCCGTACGAACCGATGGACGGTTCACCCGCGGCACTGAAGTCGAGCGCACCGGTGACGCCGTTGTAGTCGATGTCCTCACCGGCCTTTGCGAGCGGCAGGCACTCCTGATACGACGTGCAGGCCGTACCGCCCTCGGTGACGCTGTTGATGTTGGCCGCGATGTCCCGGCCCGCGGTCGACTTGGCCTGCTCCGCGGCCAACGCGGCGATGATCACCGCGTCGTAGGACTCGCCGGCGTAATTGAAGTCGATCAGGGCACCGTTGAGCGCCTTGAGCCGATCCTGAAAAGCCGGCCCGACATCGGTGAGGGGCGTGGTTCCCTGCATGCCCCCGAGCAGCGGAACCGCCACGGATTCGCCGAGTGCGTTCCCCATGTTCCCGTCGACGCCGTAGAGCAGCATCCCGTCGGACGGTCCGATTCCCACCTCGTGCATCCGACTGATGATCTTGGCCGACTCCTCGAATCCGATGAGAGCCACCGCGTCCGGGCCGAAGTTCTTGACGGAGTCCACCTCCGAGTTGAACGACTGCGCGTTGGGGTCGTAGATGATCTTCTGGACCTGGTCCTTCGGAATCCCGGCGTCCTCGAGGTTCTTGACGATGTTGTCCGCCAGGCCGGTTCCGTAGGGATCGTTGAGCGCCATGATCGACACGCGCTGTGCACCGTCGTCCGAAATGAGCTGTGCCGCTGCCTGAGCCTGCAGCACGTCCGTCGGAGCGGTCCGGAAGTACTGACCCTTGTCCGGGTAGCAGACGAACTGGTCTGACGTGTTGGCGGGCGAGATCATCACGACGCCAGCGCTGGCAATCTTGTCGATCACCTTGAGCGACACAGACGACGACGCTGCGCCGACGATCACCTGCGTGCCGGCGGCCAGTTCCCGGTCGACCGTGGTGTTGGCGGTATCCGTCGTGGTGTCGCCGGAATCACCGGAAACCAGTTCCACCGGCTGGGCGAGAACCCCACCGGCGGCGTTCACATCGTTGACGGCGAGCTGCACGCCCGCCACTTCGGGAGGACCGAGAAACGCGAGGCTGCCCGTCTCGGGAAGCAGGGTACCGATCTTCAGCGGCGTCGTGGACGGCGTCGCCCCTGCCGTCGCCTGATCCGGTGTGCAGTCGGTGGTCACCGTAGGGGCCGATGGCGCACTGTCACTCCCGCTCGAGCTCGAGGAGTCGTCGTTGCTGTCCGAACTGCAGCCTGCCAGCGCGAGAGTTGCCGCTCCGAGCACGGCGGCAGCTCGCACGAGGGTCCGTTTAGCCATCCAAACACTCCTTAGATCGCGTGAGTGCGGACGCCACCCGAGTTGGCGTCCGCTGTGCGATCAGACGCTAGCCGTCCGATCGGTTTCGCGATCCGTAGAGAAAGCCTCGTGACCTTACTGTGATCTGAATGCCGCGACTGTTTACACGGCCGTAGCGTGGTGAACCGTCCGCGGATGCGGGGCACCCGATTCCGGGTCCGGATGCGTCGGCAATGACCACCGCCGGGGTCATCTGCGGTGCTACTTCGCGGGCTCCTCGCCGCCGAGGGCTTCGAGCACCACCTGCGCCACCGCCTTCATCGTGGACCGGCGGTCCATGGCCGCCCGCTGGATCCACCGGAACGCCTCCGGTTCTGTCAAAGCCTGCTTCTCCATCAGCACGCCCTTGGCGCGTTCGACGATCTTGCGGGTCTCCAGCCGTTCGGACAGATCCGAGATCTCCCGTTCGAGCGCGGTCACCTCTTGGAACCGGCTGGCCGCCAGTTCGACGGCGGGCACCAGGTCGGCCGAGGAGAACGGCTTGACCAGATACGCCATCGCACCGGCGTCGCGCGCCCGTTCCACCAGTTCGCGCTGACTGAATGCGGTGAGAATCACAACGGGCGCAATACGTTTCGCCGCAATCTCCGAGGCTGCGTCGATACCGTCACGCCGAGGCATTTTCACATCCATGATCACCAGGTCCGGCTTCAGCTCCACCGCGAGGTCGACGGCGGTCTGCCCGTCGCCGGCCTCACCGACCACGTCGTAGCCCTCTTCACGCAACATCTCCACCAGATCGAGCCTGATGAGAGCCTCGTCCTCGGCCACCACGACACGTCGCGCCTGCGATCCCACATTGTGCTGCTGCGGAGCGTTCATGGTTGGCCTTCTCCTCTGCTCGGACGTCCCCGGAGAGGGGAAGGAACGTTACGAGGGTACCGGTGGTTGACTCCGGACGACGATCTTCTACAGTGGTACAGCGCAACACGCCCTCGTATCCCAATTGGCAGAGGAAACGGATTCAAAACCCGTCCAGTGTGAGTTCGAGTCTCACCGAGGGCACCATTACGGTGCAGGTCAGAGCGCCTTTTCTACCATCTCAGGCTCAGGCCTTCGAGAACGCTGGTCCGCAGCAGTCCGCAGCACCTTCGAACGTCGAGTGTTGACGACCATCGCGGCGCGGCCCGCGGACAGCGGGCTGTGATCTTCCGAACTCGGCGACAGCGCCTTTGTCCTGTCCGTATCGAGTCGCGTCGCGAGCGCGTCGAGCTCGTCGGGGAACAGGTGGCCGTAGCGGTCGAGCGTCAGGGTGGCCGCCTTGTGCCCGAGCATCTTCTGGACCACCTTGACGTTGGCCCCCGAGCGGATCGCCAACGAAGCCGCAGTGTGCCGCAGCTCGTGCGGGACCAGGCCGTCCACGCCGACAGCACTCGCGGCTGTGTCGAACTTCCACCGAAACTCTCCTGGCGTCATCCACTTCGCCTTGCCAGGGAAGACGAGCGCGGTCGACTTGCTGCCCTCGAGGTGCTCGCGCAGCATCTCGACGAGAAAAGCGGGCACCGGTACCGCGCGGGACTCGTGACCCTTCGTGGTGCCCTCGACGAAGCCCTCCCCCGCGACATAGGTCACCGACCGCCGAATCGTCAGCCGTGCGCCTGCAAGGTCGACGTCACGCACGTGGAGCGCGACTACCTCACCGAAGCGCAGGCCGCAGTAGCTCAGCACGTAGACCATCGTCCCGAGTTCCCCGCATTCCGTTGCCAGCGAGTCAACTTGCTGGTGATCCAGATAGCGCCGCTCCGCTTCGATCTTGCGCGGCATCGGGACGCCAGAGGCAGGGTTGGCGGGAAGCATCTTCATGTGCACCGCGTCGTCCAAGACCATCTTCAGCACTTGGTAGGCCTGAATCGTCCGAGACGCCGAGAGCGGTCGAGCAATCCGCGTTCGGCCCTGTCCGTCCTTCTCTTCCGCAACACGGTGCTTGCCCTTCTGCATCGCAGTCACCCATGAGCGGATGCCCGCGTAGTCCACATCCGCAAGGACGACGTCGCGCCACGTCGGCAGCACCAAGCCGTCGAGCAGGGAGCGGTAGCCCGCGACTGTCTTCGGCTTCAGGTGCTCGCGGTGCTTCATCCACTCGTCGGCCATCGTCCCAACCGTGCGGACTCGAGCGTCACTGCCGACAAACCTTCCCGTGACGAGATCTGCCGTTTGCTGGTCCAGCCATTCACGCGCGGCCTTCTCCCCCTCCCCTGGCCCGTTGCCCGCAGGGAAGCTCTTCGAGTGCTCGCGGCCTTCGTGGTCGACGAAGCGTGCCAGCCAGCGGTTCCCCTTGCCGTAGCGCGTCGTCTTGGCGCCCGTCCTGCTCGAGATCCATCGGTCCTCGACGCCGGCCCTGCGATTGCGCCTCTGAGCTACGGGTCTGGGGCTTTTAGTTTCGGTCACCGCTCAAGGTTAGTCCGCAGGTCCGTCCACAAACCGTTTGGTCTTCGTCTTGATCGATCCAGAGAGCGCTCAATTTTCCGCGATTCCCTTCCAGGGCAAGCAAGGTCAAAAGTTGACAGACTCCGGCGATTCCCGCAGGTGGAGCATTCCGCTATTGAACGATCGGATAAACAGAGTTGTCCGTTGATCCTGACAAGGATGCAGGTCAGAGCGTTTTATGAGTTTGCGTGCGGTCGCAGTCTGGTGCATTCTTGGTCGCAACGAACTACCCGTCATCCCCCGGATCGAAACGAGGAGAACCGCCACGATGAAGACGACAACCGTCAACCCGCTGCAAGTCCGCCGATTCACCCTTAAAGAGGTCTCGGAGATCACCGGCTACACCGAGGGCGGTCTACGACAGATGCGATTCCACAACCGCGGTCCGAAGTTCTACCGCTGGGCCGGGCGTCTTGTCTGCGACGAGCCTGACCTTGTCGCGTGGAGCGCAGCCCAGAAGGCGCGGACCGCTATCGGCGGAGAAGCCTGAACGCCGCGAACATTCTCCGAATCGGCTCCCGCCGTGCCTGATTCGGTCGCACCACCACCACCGAGGAAGATCCGCCGCAGCAGCTAGGAGTCCCACATGCATCGCCAAACATAGCCGCCCAAAGATAAGGAGCCGAGATGGTTGCAGACAGCGCAAACCCCCGTCGCCAACCGGGGGAGTCGAAACAACGGGGGTTCGCGGAGCTGGTGGCGAAAAGCCCGGCCGGACAAAAGATTCTCCGCAGAGAACGCGGTCGACCACTCGCGACAGCGATCGCCGAGGACCAGGCCGAAGGGGCTCGACAGCGCGCCAGGCGCGTATCTGAGCGACTCGCGAACCGTCGAGCGATCGCAGCACCCAGCGAGGACGAGTTGCACGAGTTCCTGCGTCCGCTCGACGTCTACGGAGAACAGCCGGTGGAAGGCGGGCCTGACGTAGAGACGATCTCGGACCGCATGACCAACTACGCGGATCGAGAGGGTCTGCTATGGAGGGGGTGGGACGCGGACGGGGTCCCGCTCGACGGGGAGCCGGTGGTGTTGTTCGTCGGTCTGGACGAGCAGAGCGCCGACCTGTTCACTGCCGCGCACCGCGCCGAATTCCCTGGCGTGAAGGTGTTCCCGGCGTGCCCTGACCTCGACCTGTCGGGCCTTTCTGATTGCTTCGTCGCGGCGGGGCTTAACATCGACGACTTTGCCCCGGACGGGGAGCCGTGGGAGCTGTCAGCGGGGGACATCGAGCTGCTGACCCCTGAGGACGCGGCAGAGGACACCCCTGAACTCGACGAGCAGGACGCCGACGACGTGAGTACGGCGACGCCCGAGCAGGTCGACGAGCGGGAGGAGGTTCGGACGTCGCGGCCGGGGATTGTCGACATCTCAGCCTTGCTGTCCCAGGATCTGCCGCCGAGAGTGTGGCTCGAGAACGGCATCATCGAGGCCGACTGCGTCAACAAAGTGACCGCGGCCAGCGGCAGCGGCAAGACGTTGCTACTGGCGCACATGACCGCTAGTTGGTCGAACGGATATTCGGCACTCGACCTTGAGGATGGCAAGCCCCGCAAGCTTGAGCGACCGTTGCGCGTCCTCTACGTGGACGGGGAGCTGGGTCTGCGTCAGTGGCACCGGATCTTCCACAACCTCGGCGTCCTCGACCTCCCGAACTTTTATCTCCGCACCCTCACCGACGACGCTCCGATGTGGCCGGCGCTGTGCACACCGGAAGGCGCAGCCGAGTTCCTTGAGTGGATCGAGTCCGGTGAAGAGGTCGACGTGATCGTGCTCGACACGCTCTCGGCGTTCGTCGGAGGGGAAGAGTCGAGCAATGACACCTGGCTCGAGTTCGACCGCTTGGTGACGCTCCCGCTCAAAGCGGCAGGCTTCACCGTGGTCTACGCCGACCACACCGGGCACGAGGCGCGCCGAGCGCGCGGCGGCAGCGCGAAGAAAGCCAAGCTGGACGTCGAGTGGGTCCTGGACGTACCGGACGGCCGGGCACCGAACGCGCTGCGTATGACCAGCGATCCGCAGACCGGGAAGATGCGCAACGGGCATGACGGCTACCCGATGACGGTCCACCTCGACCGCGTCGACGGACCGCTGGGGCACGTGCGCGTCGACACGATGGACGCCGCCGATGAGCTTCGCGAACTGGACACCCTTGTCGACCCGCGTCGAGTGATCTTGATTGCCCACATGGACCG
>NZ_JBAQEO010000393.1:0-4534 GCF_049286785.1 Rhodococcus sp. (in: high G+C Gram-positive bacteria)
CGAGATCCACTAAAGAACCGGACGGTTGGGAGGGGTCATCGCCGCCAACTATTGCCTGTGCGATCCTCTTCAGTAGGGTTGTTTTTCCGACGCCATTTCTGCCAATTAATGCATGGATATTTGTGGGTGGTTTCGTGTAAGGATCGACGTTGAAGGATAAGGGGAATGTGAAGTGCAATGGGGACGGCTCGGGGAAATATGAAAAATTGTACTCTTGTAGAACTTCGAGCCCCGCGATTATTCTCCGGAATTGACCGGTTATCATGGGATAGCTTACACTTCGAAGTAATGACTGCTCGGTCACCTCGTGTCCGAGGGCCAGCTGCAAGTATGATTCGCTATAGGCGATATCATTCAATGAATGGAGTATTTCGTACCGTTGTTCCGGATCAATGCGTGACAGTTCAATATAGTAGTCTGCACTCACACCGAGGGAAAAGCATTGATCCGGAAGTTTCGTGTAGTATCCTCCCTCAAGCGGACGGTCTCCAGGTTCTAGTCCGGGATACGCGATCCTGACACCCCCGAGTGGAATCGCTTCAGAGGTTAAACTCGGCCAGTAGTAGGCATCGTACAGAGTTGTATACCCGTAGTCATTCCAGCCGTCTGGAACGAGGATGACGTCCGCATTATCGTCACGCCGCGGAAATCTGCGAGTATCGAGGACACATAACTTACGCAGCCTGGCTGGGTAGTATATGAATGGGTCCATTTCTGCTCCTTGATTCGTCTCGGTTTAGCATATGAAGGCACTGCCAGCTGAGATGTCCTAGACCCCAAAATGTAGATCGAGGCCTAAACCTGGATGCACCGATCAGCTGAGGAGGTTGGTGTGAGTGTGGTTGTGCTGCAGCGGGTGGGGTGCGAGCACGGGTGATCGTCCGACCTCTCGTGTCGGGTTGTTCCACTGGGTCTTTCGCATTGAGGCCGGACGGTTCCGCGGGCGTTAGGCGATTATCGGCTGATTTCCGCCGAAGGTGTTGTCGAACAGGGTGTGCCACGCTGTTTCCCACGGCCAGTGTGTGGGTAGGTGCAGCGTCAACCGGCGGGCCGAGGAGGCGATCCGAGCGGGGACCGAGACGATGGTGCGCCGGAGGGTGCCGGTGGTCGCTTTCGTCAGCTTCGGATCGCCGGTGAGGGTGCCGGCGGCACGGGTGAGGTTGAACGCCATCACCGCGCAGACCAGCCAGGCGGCGTTCGCCGAAAACGAGTTCGACGGGAGATGCGCGAGGGCGGAGTTCTTCAGGTCCGCGTGCACCTGCTCGATGACGGCGTGCTGACGGTGGGTTTTGTCGGCCGCGACGGTATCGAGGTCATCGGGGTCGGTGGTGGTGAAGAAGGCGTGGAACCGCCAGACGTCGAACAACGCGCCCTGGCCCTTGTCCTTGGGAGGTCGCAGGTCGGGGATGCGGCGCACCACCAACCGACCCGGGATGTGATGGGCCTTCTTCTGGGAGGTGAACGCGGTGAACGGTATCTCCGCGACCTCCGCCCGCGAGATCCAGGTGTCGCTGCCCTCGTCGTAGACGGCGTCGGTGTACTCGATGGGCGTCCACGCGGACTCGTCGTCGCCGATGGATGCGATCGCACGTTTGACGGTGGAGGTCAGGCGCACGGTCACCGAGACATCGGCGCCGGCGCGGAGCGCGGCACCGACGGTGGGATGGCCGTAAAAGGCGGAATCGCCGCGGACCAGAACCTTCGGCGCGCCGTTGCCTCTTGTCCCCGCAGCGTGGGTGCGCAGTCGGTCGACGGTGGCCAGGGCGTCGGCGACCATCCGGGCGGCCCCGCGCGGCGAGCCGCACGCTCCTCGGCGCAGGCGTTGGGTGACGATCACCGGCGCACAGGTCTCCGTGGTGACGGTGGCGATCAGGGCGTTCAGTCCGCGCACGCCGGAGTAGCCGTATCCGGAGCCTTGTTTGCCGTGCCCGTGCACCTCGATGATCGAATCGTCGATATCGACCAGCACCCGGCCGGTATCGATCCCCGACACCAGCGGGGTCTTCGCGGCGAGGTTGCCCAGGAACCGCGAGGCGACGGCGTCGAGTTGCCGGACGTGCCCGAAGGTGAATTCGCGGAGGAATGATCCGATCGTCGACGGTGCGTACGGGCGGTCGAAGATCGTCCCCATCGCCCCGTGCCGCAGGATCGCCAGGTCGGCGATGCTGTCGGCGCCCGCGACCATCCCAGCGACCAGGGACCCGATCTTGCGGCCCGGGTTGGCACCCTTGTCGGTCGGCACGCTCAGGTGCTCGTCGGCCAGCGTCAGCAGGCCGCTGGCCCGCGCCAACGCCATCACCGGGACCAGTCCCGCGGTCGCCACCAGATTCGAGTCATCGAACCTCGCCGCCGCGACGGGTCGGGTGTGAGATAGTTGCATCTGCGAGGTGCCCTTCGGTGTGGCTGAATCTGACCCTAGAGAAGTCTTATTCTTCCACTACGACAGGGCATTTCGCCTTTGTGACACACTCAGCCACTCATGCCGATCGGTGCATTCAGGCTAAACCAGGCTAGAGCAACGCGGTCGGGGGAGTTTGGGCCCCTGGGGGCACGCTACGGCGCCGCTGTCAGCGATCATTCTTAGAGATCGAGCACCTGCTGGAACGACGTGCCGGGCTGGAATCGGTCCTCGATCACCGGGGGACCGGTATTCGATCGACTACGAACACGAAACGGGTACCAGTAGCCGCTGAGCCGGTAGTACCCGACGGTGTCCAACCACCGCTCAGCGTCCAGGGGGTCCGCGATCGCCATCCCTCGTGATTCCAGCAGCTGCCGCTGCTGGGGAATGGTCTTGAACGGTTTACCGTAGGTGGGCTGGCTCAAAGGGCATAAGAAAACCAGCCTCCCCCTCGAATGAGCGGAAGGCTGGCCGTGTTGGTGGCAACTGTACCGGAACCCGACGACAAAACCGTGAAGCCGGCGCCACTGACGACGCCCGTGTCGCCCTCTCGCTGGAGGTCCATCGGCATAACTGATCCCGTCAACCTTCCCGCGGGTACTCGACAAGCAGGTCGCCCAGGGGTACTTCAGTTCTGGCTGTGGCAGGTCCCCGATAGTCGGACCACGTCGTTTTAGAGCCACGTTCTGATTGGTGTCAGTCGATCTCGCGCCCGTCCACCGGTTGGTGGGTATGGGTGCATCGGGCAGCGTACTCGGCCTGTGTCAGGTACCCCAGCGACGAGTGGCGATGCCGCTGATTGTGGTCGTCCTTGAAGTCCTCGATCACCACCCGTGCTTCGAGCAGGCTCGTCCAATGATTCCGATTGAGGCACTCCCTCCGTAGTCGGTTGTTGAAGGACTCGATGTGCCCGTTGTTCCACGGTGTCCCCGGCGGAATGTATGAGATTCCAATCCGGTCACGGCAAAACTGTTGCAGAACAGCGGAAATAAACTCCGGACCGTTGTCCATTCGCAACACCAGCGGCGGGCCGCCCCACAATGCGAACGCCTTGTCCAACTCCTCCGTCAATCGCTGCGCCGTGATCGAGCGCTCCACGATGTTCAGCACCGACAACCGGGTGTGCTCGTCGATCATCGACGCGATCTTGATCGTCTTCCCGTGGATGGTGGAGTCGAATTGAAAGTCCATAGCCCACACCACTTTCGGGGCATCGGCTTCGATCTGCGGCGACGAGCTGACACCGGCGCGTTTGCGTGGGTGATAGATGCGGACCTGCAGGCCTTCCTCCTTCCATAAGCGGTGCACCTTCTTCTTGTTCCACCAGTGCGCCCTTGCCGTGTCTCAGATGCGCCCAGGCGCGCCGAAACCCGTGCAGCGGGTGTTCGCGGGCGTAGGTGCGCAGCGTGGCCCTCAGGGCGGCGTCCGGGTCTGCGGGTGTCTGAGCGACGGGCGTTCGTGCGTAGGTGGAGCGGGCAAGCCCAACTGCTTTGCACGCCAAACGCTTCGACATGTTCATCGTAGTGACGAGCATGTCAACGGCGCGGCGTTTGGCGGCTGGGCTCAGAATTTTCCCTTCGCTACCTCCCGCAGTGCGTCCTTCTCCAACTCGGCGTCCGCGAGCAGGCGTTTGAGTCGGCTGTTCTGCTCCCGGAGCTCCTTGAGTTCCTTCGCCGCGTCGGTGTCCATACCGCCGTACTGACGGCGCCAGTTGTACAGCGTCGCCGCAGACACCTCGAGTTCGGCGGCGATTTCCTCCTGCGTTTTGCCCGCTGCGGTGAGCTCGTCGGCACGGCGCAGCTTGCGCACGATGTCCTCCGCGGAGTTCCGCTTACGTCCAGCCATGTTCCCCATCGTCCTATCTGCCCACGTCACGGGCAACAGGACTCTAAAACATAACGGCCCCGCTCGCCGGGGACACGCCACGTCCGATGCCGAGTTGCCGGCACGCCTCGATGCTGCCCACTCCGGCCGCCAACTGCGCCCAATACTGCGTCTCCAGATCGAGTCGCCGCTTGCGTCCTCTTCGTCCCATCCACACACCCCTCTTCTATCTGGAGTGTTGCGACCAATACTTGAACCCGCCAGCCATACCGTGGTCAGACACCCGATGACTACAAGTCTGCAAATCTT
>NZ_JBAQEO010000394.1:0-17527 GCF_049286785.1 Rhodococcus sp. (in: high G+C Gram-positive bacteria)
CCGCCGTACCGTTCAAGTGGCGCTACACCACCACCGACCTACACCGACACCTCGAACGACTCGACCACCACGACCGAACCCTGCAAGCGGCATGACCCCCGACGAATTAACGAATCCAACCACTAAGGTTGGACATGATCGGGGTTTTCCTTTCGATGGGTTTCCCGGTCGTTGAGGCCCTGCCGGGATGCTGCCTGGCGGGGCCTTACTGGTGGTGGCGTTTGTCGCCAGTGTCAGTGGTCGCCGGCAGTGATTGGCGGCGGGAACCGATTCCCGTCGTTGTACTGTTCCTCGAGCTTCGTGCACAGCTCCGCTATCGCAGTCCGAATGAAGACCTGCTGGGATGTGATCCCGGTGCGTGCCCGTGTGTGTTCGATTGCCGCCACCATCCGGGCCTTGAGGTCGGCGTCGATGGTCAGAAGTACCTTGCGGTCGAGTGTATTCGTTTCCGGTGCACCGCTGTTGCGATTTCCGGCGGACTTCGATTCCGATGCCATCGGGTCTCTCCTTAGGCCGTTGGCTACGGCCAACATGACTATAATAGACTATTAGTCGAGGTAATAGTTAAACTCCGCAGAGCCGATTCGAGGAACTCAATCCGACATCACGGAGGACGCCGGATCGACCATCGCCAACACCTCGGGCGGCGCAGCAGGAATGGGCGGGTGCCCGGCGTCAAAAACCCTGTACTGCAACACTATCCACTCCGACTGCGCCTACCCGCGCGCTGCAGGAGACAGGGTCTCTTGAACCTGCTCGAGTGGGCCCGGGTGGACTTGCGTCCACGCCGCGCACACTCAGTGAAGATCCTCCCGGTTCCGTCACTGACAAGCTCAGACGATCCTCAAACTCGTCGAATCGCCCGGTGGCCACGTCGTCACCGGGCCCAGGCCGGGTCGATTCTGGGGGTATCTGAACCTTGACCCTCCCGATTGGCGGGATGTATCTTCGAGTTATGCGTAGTAATGGTCCAGCGCTGCTCCCAGTCTTCCGGTCGCAACACCAAGCCGAGCTCCTGATGTGGTTACTCCTGCACCCGGACACGGAATACACCGTCAGCGACCTCGCCAACCGCCTCCACGTGCCGTTATCCACCCTCCACAGCGAGATCGTCCGACTCGACAAAGCCGGCCTGATCACTAGCCGGTCACTCGGACGCAACAGACTGGTCCACGCCAACACCCTCCATCCCGCATCCGGACCACTCAAACAACTCCTCGAAACAACCTTCGGCCCCCGCGCCGTCATCACGGAGGAATTCGCCATCCCCGGCGCCGAACAAGTACTCATCTTCGGATCCTGGGCCGCACGATACGAAGGAGAAGACGGCCCACCACCGAACGACATTGATGTCCTCGTCATCGGCCGTGTCGACCGCGCCGACGTCTATGAAGCTGCCGACCGCGCCAACGCCCGCATCGGCATCGAGGTCAACCCGGTCGTACGAACCCCCGAAGAATGGAACGATCCCTCCGACCCACTGATCAACCAAATCAAAGCCTCACCACACGTCGTTGTTGACCCCGAGGAGCGCAACTGATGGGACGCTGGACCCGCGGCGAAGCCGACATCGAACAACTCATCGCCAAAGGCCACCTGCAGAAGCTCGACGGCGAGGCAGCAAACGGAACACCGCTGCTGGAAAAGGCAGCGCAGAAACTTGACTCAGCGCGCACCGTCGTCGCCAACGACCCGGACTCCGCGTTCACACTTGCCTACGACGCCGCTCGCACGGCAGGAACGGCGCTCCTAATGCAACAAGGGCTGAGGCCGACCACAGACGGCGGACACACCGTCGTCCAGGACGCATTGAGGGCGCAGTTCGGGCAAGGGTTCAGGCATTTCGGCGCAATGCGCCGCCGACGCAACGAACTCGAATACTTCAAGCGCCCAGGCGACTTCGCAACACGCGACGAAGCCGAGGAATCCATCGAATCCGCACAAACGATCACCGACGCGGCCGAAGCGCTCATCGATCAACTCGGACTGTTCTGAAACGAGATTCCCGCCGCGGCAACCTGTCGCGAATCAGTTGAGCTGCCAAGCCTTCACATACTCCGCGATGGGCTCGACGTACGTGACGTCGGGGTTCCCTATGGGGCCACCGGCGAGAGTGCCGATGGCAAGGATCTCCCCATTGGTTCCATACGTCCAGACGGGGGATCCGGAATCTCCATGATCATTAGATCCAAGGAAGGCGATCATGGTGGCCGGTGTCTGGACATCGTCAGTGATCGGTCCGCAGTTGAGTCCGGTGGCTACGCCGAGCTTGCAGAGGACTGGGGTGGCGCGCTCAATCTCTTCCCTGCTGATAACGCCTGACACGGCGCCGACGCCCGGAATCCGAGAATCGACGGCGACACCTGGATGGAACGACACCAGCGCCGTGTCGCGGCTATCGAAACTTCCACGGTATTCGACGGCAGCGATGCGGCCGATAAGGCGCCCGTCAGTCGTTTCAACTGAGTCGTGGAGATCGCCGCAGTGCCCGGCGACGAGAGCGCGCGGTTCGCTGTCGGAGCCTTTGAATACGAAACCGAGCGTGCAGCCGCTGTCAGCGCGTCCGTCAGTGTGGCGAATGAACACTTCGTCACCGGCGCCGACACTGACAGGTTCAGCGGTTGCAGCGGCAGGGGTGAACGCCGCCGCGGCGGCCGCCGCGGCGATGATCGTTCCTACCAGTTTCTTGAGCATAGAACGAAGAATAGCGGGAATGGCGGATATGGGCAACATTCCCGTTAGATACTTTGTTGTTCCGGAGGAAATTTGTCAGTACTTCGAGTGGTCGAATGTGATGCCTATAGAACCCTTCAATGGAAAGTGTATAAGACCAGGTGAAGGAGAAAAACAAAGACTTTAAAGGGATATCTACTGGGTTTGAAGAACGGATGTTCCGAGGCTCTTTCAGGCGGATTATCAACATGAATTTCGGATGGGTATTAGTACATGGTTTTCGAGTCGTTGTGGTCGGGTTCAGATCGACGATTGGAGTGGATGCCACTTGGGGCCGAAATCTGCCAGTGCGATCCCGGACATCGATGACGTCGCGCTCGTGGGCGCCGCAGGTTCCGCGGTAGGGGTCGTGTCCTTGCCGGTTGGTTCAGGTTCCGGTGTGGGCTCGAAGCCGGCTATCGGCGCGGCTACCGGTGTGAGTTCGGCAGGCGCGGGGGGCAAGTCCGGCTGGAGGGTGGCACGGTCCTCGTCGGGGGACCCGCCGTTCTGGTAGCCGAGTGTCGGTTTCACGGACAGGGTCAGCTCGACGTCGTCGGGACGGGTCATCGGCTCGGTGATGATGCAGGCCTTCTCAGTGGCGACGATGAACTTGATTCGGGTCTCGGCCGAGGTGTGAGCGGTTGCGGCGCCAGATAGCCACACGGACGGGGTGTCGTGGACGTCAGCGCGGGCGGTGCCGCGGGCACGCAGGCTCGTGTGATCGCCGTGGATTTCGATAACGGCCATGTCGTAGGCGTAGCCATTGCCCTGGTCATAGATTGTTCCCTGGGTGAAGTTATGGAAGGACCCGACGCTGAAATCTCGCAGAGTGCCGGTGGAGAAGTCACGCAAGGTCAGACGGCTGCGTTCGTAGCCGATGCCGGTCGCCTTGTCAGAGCAGGTGATCGCAGCGTGCCCGTAGCCGATGCCGGTAGCAGTGTCGAAAGCCAGGACGCGCACTACGTCGTGAGCGTGGACGGTGGCGGTGCCGGTGGCGTAAACGGTGCCGCTACCGAAGGCGTGGAGCGTACCGCCGTCGACGGTGATGGTGTCGAAGTCGTAGACCGTGACGTTGTCACCATCGGTGACGGAGAGCCGAGGGACGTGCCCGAGGATGCGGGAGACCCGTCCGTCGTTTCCTCTGCTGTAGTTCGCGAGGGTGGGCGACTGATGGAACTCGCTCTGAAAACCGGTTCCGTCAACGATATTCACTGCGGTCTCCTTCTGTTCGAGAAAAGGGATGAGGTTGCAGGAACGAGGACGCCCACGGTCGGTCACTCAAAGCTTCCTCGAAGGTGCGTAGCTGGTTGCGGACTCGTGTGAGGCGTTTGAGGGCGTCGTCCTCGCAGACGACAGCGTGGCTTTTGCGCAGCAGCTCCTCGTCGGGAGTCGCAGGAACCGGTGACCGGTGTTCCCAGTCGAGTTCGTGGACCGCCAGGCCCATCTCGTCGATGATGGTGCGTGCGAGACAGCGGGCGCTGTCGGGGGTCAGGGTTGTCGAGGTGATCGTGGAGACAGTCGCGAACGCGAGGGGATAAAGACCCATCAGATCGTCGAGGGCATTGCAGGCCTCAGCGTGGTCGATCAGCGCGATCACCCGGGTGAAGTGTTCGATGTGGATCTGACACACGGCCGACTGCGCCATCGCGGACTTGTACTCAGCGTCGACCGCGGAATCGACGTCGTGGATTCTGCTGGCAGAGCGATGCGTCACGCGTCAGCGTCCCCGCACGCCGACGATATTCCACTGCCCCTCAGGGTTTTTGACTACGGTCATGGTCTGGTTCCACGTCGTGACCGTTGTGCCGTCGGACTCGACGAAACGGACCGAGACGTCGAAGCTGTCGGGTTCGGCCGCGGGGGTGATGCTCACGCACCACGGGGTGTCGACCGGCATCTCCTTGATACTCGCAGCGAGCTGTTCCTCTGTCGCGACCGACGGTGACGGGACAGATAGCGACACCATGCCCCGCGCATCGCGAGCGTCGAAGAATGCGTGCTCGTACGCGATGATCAGGCCGTCGGGGGAGTCCGTGTCGCCTTGACCGGAACTCTCACTCCGCTCGGGGGAACGAATTTCCTGGCACCCAAGAACGGAGTGGCTGCTCGAGGTATCGATCGTTGCTGGCGTCTGGGGGCTTACGGCTCCGGCACCCCGTTCCGATCCGCCGCCGAACAAGGTGGTTGCACCGACGATCAGCAACAAGATCACGCCCACTGCGAGCACGGCGCCGCCGCCGATCTGCAGCTTCTTCCCGACCGCGGGGTCAGCCCACGGCGGTGGGGCAGTCACGCGATTGTTTTCGTCGAGCCATGTGTTTACCGGTGTGCGTTTCACCAGTTCCTCCTATTGCGGGCACCCGCTAAAGGGTGTGGGCACCCACCCTGAGAGCAGGTCTCTGGGGGGTGCCCACACTCGTCTGACTGTGACTAGGCCTGCTGCGGGGCAGGTAGGTTGATCACGATCACCTCGGGGATCGTGGGCGGCTGGATCTGAGGGAGAGACACCTGCGGCAGCGGGACATCGGGCAGCTGCACCTGCGGGATCTCGGGCAGCGTCGGCGGCTGCGGCGGGTAGATCGGGATTTCCATGCTGTTCTGCGCAGGGGTCCACTCGATATGGGGAGGTGCCCAGGGGGTTTCGGCCGCGGTGACCACCGCCATCGGTGGCACGTTGTTCACTAAGACCGTGGTCAGAGGAGCCGGACCGGCCGGAAACGAGGTCCCGTCGCGGTCGCCGCCGTTGTTGCCATCTCCGGTGTAACCGCCACCATTCCCACCTCCACCGGTGCCTCCGCCAGTGTTGCCACCTCCGGTGTCAGCCCCGGTGTTGCCACCGCCTGTAGTGCCTTCGCCGGTGGTGTCACCAGTGTTGTCGCCGCCCTCACCAGACGGGTGCGTGGGAACGGTCTCGCCGCCACCGGCGCCGCGGGCCTGCGGGTTCGGAGTGACTCTGCCGGCGCCAGTGCCAGGGGCCTGCGGGTTCGGAGTCGTGCCGGCCGCAGTCTCACCCTCACTGGACGGGCGGGTTGGTGCATTATCCGACGGCGCCTGCGGGTTGGGCCCGCCACCACCCCTACCAGGGGCCTGCGGGTTGGCCGCGCCTTCCTGGGCGGGCGCCTGCGGGTTCGTCGTCGAACTCTCGGGCGCAGCGAACGCTGGACCGGCGGTCCCTCCCATGATCGCGGCCGCAGCAGCGGCAGCAACGACCGCGCGCGAATACTTCGTGCTCATGAATCAATCCCCTCGGGTTCCCAAAACGGGCTGGTATTAGTTCGGACAGGAGTATATGCAGAAACAGCCAACTGAATTCCACCCAACTTCGCCTGCCGTGGCGCTGCAAGCGGAGGAGAAACTTCTGTCGAGAATCGATAGAATGCGGCTTCGATAAAGGGAGGGAATCGTGGCGGTCAAGAAAATTGTCCTCGTGAACGCAGTGGTAATCGTGGCTTCGGTGATTCTGGTGATCACCTCGATATCTTTCGCAAATAATGCCGTAGAGCTGGGCTTTTTGACCGGAGTGAGTGGTAGGAAAATGTTCGCAATCCCGCTCTCCGGAGGCATTGGGATAGGGGTGGTGAACCTTGTTCCCATTACCGGTTTGTTTCTCACAATTGGATCAGCGGTCTATGCCTTCACTGGGATACCCTGGGCCGAGCGTTCTGAGAAACCGGAGGGGTTATGACTAGTCCAGGGCAGCCTATCGATCTCGATTACGACAAGGCGTCGGCTGCGGCGTCCGAACTTAAGGACAGCGCTGCGCGCATTGACGAGCTGGCGGCGAAATTCAAAGAGGCAGTGGCAGCGTTCGAGGCGGACGCTCGCCTCGATGGTGACGTGATGCCTGCGAGTAAGGCCACCCTCGACCTGCTTACCCAGTCCGCGAGCACGGTGCGGTCCAACATCTCGGAAATCTTCGACAAAATCGACCGCACCGGCGACGCGCTCAACGGACGCGTTGCCGAGGCGCAGTCGAGTGAGGCGCAATCGACCGCCGGAATCGAGTCGATCGACACCGGAGGAACGCCTCGGTGACGGACATTGACTTCGATGCCGGTGGCGTGGGGGACACTGTCGCGCACACGAAGACAGCCCTCGATGAGGTGCTCAGCGGCGACAGCGGTGAGGTGAACGTCAGCGACACTCGAGTTGCGGAAGCGCTCGAACGTATCCGCGGAACCACCCAAGAAGACAAGGGTGAAGCAGAAGGTCATCTCGACAAGGGGGCTGGAGCGGCCCGCGCAATGGAAGTGAGCGACGCCGAAGGCGCTGGCGCTGCGGCAGCCATCAATTCTGATGCTGGTCCAAGTGCTGGTGCTGGTGCTGGTGCTGGCGGCGGCGGAGCTGCACGGGTGCAGCCCGGCGTGCAGGTCACACCTGCCGCATTGGCGCAGATGGCCGGCACCGCCCAGCCTGCCATGCCGATGGCGAGCCCGATTATGAAGCAGATGGCAAATCCCATGTCGAACCTGATGGGCGCCGCGAACATGGTCGCACCGATGGCCTCACATGTGGCGCAGGCAGCAGCAGCACCCGTGATGCCCTCACCAAGCGGGAAGATTGCTCTCACTCCCGATCAGCAGGCCCGACTGATCGAAGCACTCTCCGAAGGCGGAGGCTCGTCGTCAAAAGGCGGCCTCGACCTTGGATCGAGCGGCGGCAAACTGTCCGACATCGCGAAGTCGTTGGTCGCCGCAGACATCCCATACGCCTGGGGTGGAGGCACTCTAGAAGGCCCAAGTCAGGGCATCTCCGACGGTGGGGGCGCCGCGGACGCCCACGGCGACTACAACAAGGTCGGCTACGACTGCTCCGGCCTGTCCCGCTACGTCCACTTCCAGCTCACCGGCGAGGAAGTCCCGCGAACATCCGAGGCTCAATACGCCGCCGGATCAGAAGTGAGTGCAGAAGAGGCCAAGCCCGGCGACTTCGTCTTCCCCAATTCCAGCTTCGGCGGCGGCGGGCCAGGACACGTCCAGATCTATCTCGGTGACGGAAAGGTGCTCGAAGCACCACAATCCGGCGACCAAGTGAAAATCTCCGAAATGACGCCCTCAATCATCAAGAGGATGTGACCCGAATGCACCCGTCTCTGCAAACGATGCTCGAAGCAGCCAAAAACGTTCATCAGTCGGAAACGATCATGGACAAGGCGTTCTCGGAAGCGTTCGGTGCCGCCAGCGATCATCACGAGACGCCGTCCGTTCTCGCGGTCGTGTCACGAAACAGACTGATCGGCTTGGAGATCGACGACTCCGTCATCGACATGTACCGCAACGACCCCGTCACGCTCGGGGTATACCTGAACACGATCATCCGAGGAGCATTCGAGAACTGGCGCGACGACGTCAGGAAGCGGATGCAGTCATGAGCGATGAGATCGGACGGTTCGCTGAGGACATCAGCGACACCGCCTCCATCGTCGGCGCCATTGACACCGACGGGATCACAGGCAGCTTCGGAGCCACGCTGAACGAACAGAAGCAGGCACTCGCCGGCACCTTGGAGGAATTTGGCGACACACTGCACCAACTCCAAGACGCCGCAGACGAACACCGACGCTCGGAAGCGACGTTCGTGGCGACCGCACCGACCCTTGCCGAAGTCGAGCAGGCAGCGAAGGAGCTACTCAACCTGCAGGATTTGGGTCCGACCGTCCAGTCCAGCCCCATCCCTGCAGTAATGGGTATCGACGATAGCGCCTATGTGCAGGCTGTCGAATCAGCGCAAAAACGGTTCAACCAGCTCTCCCAGGAACGACGTGACGCCGTCCGCGTCTTCCTCGACGAACAGAACCGGGTCGTCGAACGTATCAACAGCACAGCCATACCGGCGGGTATTGAGCGCACCAATAGTGAACGTGGGAGTGCAGGTCTGTCGGTGGCCGCGGCTGGACCGTCAGGCGCCAGTACAACCGTGACGCTGGGTGCGCCGTCCTCCGCGGTGCCGTCCTCAAGTGGCGGGTCGTCGGGTCGGTCGCCGTCGGATTCTCCGGCGTCTGAGGGCGGTGGTGCTGGTCGCGCGTCGGTCGAGGACGTTCTTGCAGCGGGAACGCCGGTTGCCGCGGCTGGGGCCGCGCCGATGATGTTTCCGCAGGCAGGAATGGCGAACCCGGCAGCGATGGCCGGCCGTATCGGTCCGCCGGTGATGCCCGGTTACGTCCTCCCCGGGACGGTGACCAGCGCCGGGCAAGTGACTCCGATGTCGGACCGCGAATTCAACTCGCTGCTCGACCGGCTCAGGTCCGACCGGGGGAGCGTCGTCCCCAGTGTTCCGACAACTCCGTCAGGCTCCGGCGGTGGCGGTGGTCTGCCCGGAAGTGGCGGTCCAGCTGCTGGGCCGCGGGTTGTCCAGCCGACCTCATGGGCGAACGCCTCATCACCGACGGGGGTGTCGGAGGCGCAGAATTCGCGGTCGCCCGCTACTCCGTCGTCGACGGGTCCGGCTGCATCAACTCGTCCAGGCATGATGCCGCCGGTGGGGCCGATGGCACCCATGTCGCCGAATTCCGTTGGCGGGCACCCGAAGCACCAACCGCACATCAAGAACGCCGATCCGGATGTGTATGGCGACGACGTTCAAACCACTGACCCGATCATCGACAACCAGAAGGGGCGATTCGCGTGACGACGTCCATTGCGGAAGGGTTCAGCCCGAACACAGGATCGGGTACGGGACTGCTCGATGCGCTCAACGGCAACGCCGGACTGCCGCCGTCGGCGATCGCAAATCCGTCCGGTCAGGTCCAGGCATCGCCGAACGTGGTGCCGGAAGCTGCGCCACCGTTCGGGGACGCTGGCGACTGGGGTCGATGGGGTGCGGTGGCGTTGGGGACGACAGCGCTGTCCGGGAAGGTGTCGACCAACGTCACACAGCCGTTGAAGGACGACCTTCGTACCAAGTACGACAACCTGGTCCGGTTCCAGAACTCCCCGGCCGAGATTCAGGGGCGGGTCCAGAAGCTGCAGAACGCCCGCAACGCCGCGATTCCGTCGACGCTGGGCCGAGCCAAAGAGGGCACAGCTGGTGCCCGGTCTGTGTTCAGCAGGTTCGGGGCGAACGTGGTGGACAAGGCCGCGTCGAAGGTGCCGACTGGCCGCACCGTGGTCAGCCTCGCACGCGGCGCTACAAGTGCGGTCGCATCTCGTGTCGGACCCAAGGCCGCTGCGCTCGGTGCACGGCTCGGGATGCGGCTGGCGCTGTTCGCGATCCCAGGACCCGGATGGGCTGTTGGTGCTGCAGTCCTCGTCGCGACGTGGCTGTTCGACAGCAGCATGCGCCGGTTCGTGAACAACCTCGTCGGAAAAGCATTTGGGGTCAACAACTCGCCTGCACTGGATGCTCCGCCGGAGCCTCCGCGAACCCAGTTCCTTCCCCTGACCCACGACGGTGATCGTGACTCGGTGATCGACACCAAGGACGCCGAGATGGTGCAGCTCAACGACGCTGCCTTCGCGTTCGATCCGAGCAAGGTGTGGCATCCGACAGCGCCGGCCATCGAGACCACACCGATGTTCGAGAAGTCGACCCAGGTCATCACAGACTTGATCGCAACTACCGTGGGGCTGCGCGAGGAGTTGGGCGCGATCTTGCGTAAGTATCGGGGCGAGCAGGTCGTCGACCGGGCGGGGGAGTCGATGAAGCAGGCTCTCGAGTCCCTCGACGAATTCGGGGCGACGGTCCTTCCCGCGGTGTCGAATCTGATTGCCGCGTCGGCGTCGGACACCAATACGCTCTATATGAAGTTGCGGGGCGCGAACAACGCTGCCCGTCAGGAGATCGCGAACTCCGGCTCGGGCGTGTTCCCGTGGACCGCGAACGTCGAAGCCGGCAACATGGGTCAGCTCGCTGGTGAATTCGAGAAGTTCGCGCAGCAGCAGGACGCGAACATCCAAGCTGTCAACGCTGTGTTCACCGACTGGACGCCGCCCACCACGAGCACCCCGGGTATCGGAACAGCCAACCTGCCCTCCGTGCTAAGCCCGTCTGTGAACCGGTCCGCTGGTGCAGGCGCGGGAACGTCCGGTGGTAGTGCGCCGACCACGTCGGCACCGGCGTCGACCTCACCCCGCTCGGGAAGTGAGCCGAGCGGGTCGAAAGACGGCTCATCGAAGCAAGCGATCACCGATGCCCTGCGTGGCATCGGTACGCCCGCAGCCACGAATAGCCCAGCCAGCCAGAACCCGTTGTCGCAGATGACGAATCCTCTCGCACAGATGAACAATCCACTCGACCGGATGCAGAACCCGATGTCACAGATGGGTGGTGGCATGAACCCGTTCGGGCAGATGCAGAATCCCCTTGCACAGATGGGTGGCGGCACGAACACGATGCCGGCTGCTTTGCCGCAGCCGAACGCGGCTGCAGGTAAGTCGGACTCGGCGAAGCTGGAATCGAAACTGCGTGACCTCCTGGGCACGGACAAGGCGAAGGACACCGTCGCTGAGAAGCGTTCCGACAAAGCGAAGGACGAGGACGCCAAGGACGGGAACGCTACGAGGGGGGAGGACGCTGCGACAGACGCGACTCCCACCGCAGAGCCTCCGAAGGCGAGCCCAGCACCCGCGCCGGGACTTCCGTCTGCACTCGGGGTCGAAACACCCGCACCGGGAGATCATGCTGCGGACGAGCCGAAGAGCAGGACCGCGAATATCGGCGGAAAGACCGTCGAGTTCGAGGACCCACGAAGTGCGCGGATGGCGGAGATCCTCAAGCCGACGGACGGATCGACGCCGGTGACGGTGCAGGAAGCGGCAGCTCAATCCGGGTACACGTTGCCACCGGCGGGTGAGCCGATTGGCAAGGTCATTCCGACGGCGGATCTGCGTCCGGGTGATCTGATCATGGGTGACGGGGACCGCAACGGTTTGTACATCGGGGACGCGAAGGTACTCAGCGGCGGTGAGGTGCGGCCGGTGGGCGACATCGCCCATTTCACCGATGATGGGCAGGGAATCTTCCGGCTCGAGGACGGTGCGACCCCGGCTCCCGTGGCTGGGGATGCACTGCACGCCGGGGATGCTCCTGCTCCGGCGCCGGATGTCCCTCCGGCAGCTGATGTCGCTCCGGGTGGGGAAGCTCAAGCCCCGACGGGTGACGTCCCGCCGACGGGGGACAGTCCCACTGCACACACGCAGAGCGCCGACCTCGCCGCCGGTGACACCCCCGCCAGCAGAGACTCCACCTCAGGTGGGGCCCAGGCCCCGGCCGGGACGGACATGCCGCTGCCGCGTGCATCGATCCCGACGTCCGACACCGACCTCGGATCATCCTCACCCGCGGTGCCGTCGGTGCCGGTCGGCGACTGAACGGGGCGTGAGCAATGACCGACATTGCTGTCGATGCCCCTGACGCGACCACCGCGCTCGACCGTGGACGCGGGGAGGCAGAGGACGTCGCCGACACCGCGCAAGCGCAAGAGCCGCAGAGCAACGACCCTAAGGTCGCAGAACTGTTGCGTGCATTGTCCGGCCGCACCAGTGATGATGCCGAGCGTGCCGGTGAGCACACCACAGGCGGTGCGTCTGCCGCGCAGGGATTGACTGCGGCCGACGAGGAGTCGGGGTCTGCGATAGCAGGTCCGGCCAGTGGTGGGGGGGCGACGGCATCGTCATCGAGGTCATCGACGGCGACCCTGTCACCTGCGCAGGTCGCGGCAAGCCAGCAGCAGATGGCCGCCCAACAGCAGACGGGTCAGTTGGCCAGCCAGCAGGCCCAGCAGCAGCAGATGATGGCCGCCGCCCAACAACAGCAGTTGATGGCCGCAGCCCAGCAGCAACAGATGGCTTCGGCAGTGCAGCAAGCGGCGATGGCGATGTCGTCGGTCGCAGCGCCTGCCGCGACCGCTGGGCTGCCGGACGGGACGATCCTGGTCGACCCGAACGACCTGGCCTCGTTGATCGACCCCGCTTCCGTGGGCGGGTCGGGGTTCGGCAGTTCTACCGGTGCGCCGTGGAATGGATCCACCAGCCCCGAACCGGTTGACATCAGCCAAGTTCAGTACGAGAAAACGCATGGGAAGCTGTCTCAAGAAGAGATGTCGGCGGTTGTCGACTCCGCGATGGATAAGACGGGAATCGAAAACCCGGAAGCGCGTGCAAAATGGAAAAACGTTCTTCTGTACATGGCGGTAGAAGAATCTGGAAACGATGCGTCAGCGGTGAACAATTCCGACTCCAACGCAGTTGGCCCTACGCAAGTGGACGGCTCACCCGCTCAGGCGTCTCGCGGTCCATGGCAGACGATCCCGGGCACGTTCGCCGCGAACCATGCGGCCGGTACCAGCACTAATATTTATGACCCGGAGGCGTCCGCCGGTGCCGCAATCAATTACATGAAAGATCGATACGCTATTGGCCATGACGGGTCCGGATTGGACGAATTCTATGCGGCACGAGCGCATGGCAAATATGTCGGGTACTAAGTTAATGAAAAGGGGAGGGATACACGATGACTGACACTAACGGTGGCGTGCGAGCCATGTGGTACGCCGGCGGACCGTTGGTGGTGCTGTCCGGTATCGGCGACGCGACCGCCAGTGAGGTCGAGGAAGCGATCAAGGATGCGGTCAACGAAGTCGTCGCACGCGCTGAAGGGACAGACGTCCCCGTGACTGGCGAGCCTGCCACGGACGTGTCCGGTGCCCCACCCGTCGCCCCTCCCGCAGCCCCGGCCGCGCCGGTCGTCCGGCGCTGAACGATGAACCGCAACGCACGACGCCGCGGTGACGCGGCACTGACCGAGAGGGTCTGACCGTGGCAATCCAACCTAATGCGAATCCGGAATCCGCTGCTGTTCTCGGGAGTTCGTGGATCAGCTATGACGAGGATGCGTTCCGTACGGACGCTGAGAACCAACGCAAGCTGTCCGAGTCCTCTGTTGACGGTGCTTCCGCTGTCGCGAACGCTGGTGGTGAGACCGCTAATTCGTTGCGTGGTGGCGCCGGAAATGCTCTGCAGGACAGGCTTGGTGAGGACACTCGTGCGCTCGGCGCGGCGGGGGATCGGCACGCAGAGGCAGCATCGCACCTCGACGCCGCGGCGATCAACATTGAGGAAGCGAAGGCCGCGATGAACGTGGTCGACGCCGACTACCACCGGCAGGTCTCGGAGTTGGCTGCCCGTGCTGCCGCCGAGGGGTGGACCCCGGCGGAAACCGCGCTCGCGCGGACTGATCTGCTGACTCAGGCGCAGGGGGCAATCGCGAACATTCACTCGGGATTCGCCGGCGCCTATGAGGGTGTGGTGAACGCACTGAACGCGACCAGCGGGGTCGAGGGCCCGAAGATGGCTGCTGGGACCGTGGAGATCCCACCGACGGGCGCGTCGAACGCGCACACGATGGGGCAGGGTGCGGGAACGGCAGCGGTCGATTTCACCTCCGGCTTGATGTCCGGCGTGTCGGGTCAGGGTGCTGGTGCGGCGGTCAGTATGACGCCGGGTTACGGCATGTCTGCCGGTATGAGTGGTTACGGCATGCCGGGCATGGGCGGCTATGGGGCAGGCGCTCCGGCGACACCGCTTAACCAGATTGGTCAGGTCGCAGGTGGTATCGCCCAGTCGTTCCTCAACGGTCAGCAAGGTGTCGGCGGTCTGGCCGGTATCGGGGGCCAGGCGGGAATCGGCGGTCAGGCCGGTATCGGGGGCCAGGCGGGAATCGGCGGTCAGGCGTCGTTGAACGGGCTGCTGCAGCAGCCCGGGATGGGCGGTGCCGCCAACGCAGTTGCCGGGCTGCAGACGAACCTTGCCAGTGCATCCTCACCGAAGGACGTGGAGAACGCGATTGCCGACGCGGTCGAGACGGTGAGCGCGGATCCCGACGCTCCCGCAGCAGCCGATGCAGCCGACGGTGGTGAGAGAGCCGATGCGGCTGATGGTGGTGCCGCCGCCGGCCCGGGTAACGGTGATGACGGTAGCACCGCCGCGCCGGGCGAGGACGATGCCGAAGACACTGAAAGCGCCACAGCCGAAGGTGAAACCGACGCCGCCCCGGAGAAGGCCGACGACGGGTCGATCCCGGCCCATCCGGCTTCCGACGCCACTGCCCAGGCCGATCCGATCACACGATTGCAGAACGGCATGGACGCCGCGATCACCGGAGCTGCCGAGAACGCCCATCAGGGCGTCGCCGGAGCATCCGACGCTGCACGCGACGTCATGAACACTTCGGTCGGACTAGTCACGACCGGCGCTGACGGTGCTGTCCGTGCCGACACGCTGGGACTGCAGGGGCCACAGCAGATCGACGCCATCCGCACGGAGACGTCGGCATCTGAGTTCCCCAGCCGTGAGGCAGCAGCAGCGCAGGCGCCGGCCCCCGCCCCTGCATCTGCACCGTCGGCCGCGCCTGCCGCGCCGCCGATGGCACCGGCCGCGCCCTACGGGGCTGGTGCCCCGATGCTGGCGACGCCGCCAGTCATGTCGCAGTCCGCACCGGCAGCGAACACTCCTCTGGCCGGCGGTACCGGAGCCGGACCGGCCGCGCAGCGTCACACCCTGCCGGACACCGGCCGACACCACCGCCTCGACGAGCTGGCATCGTCGAGCAACGGCCAGCCCGCCCCGTCAGCGGGTGGCAGCGACCAGACGATTACCGCAGTCGCAGCCGGTGTGGCGTTCCTGTCGATGCTCCGCGGGCCGATCGCCGGAGCCCACACCCGGCTGGCCCTCCTACGGATTCAACAGTTCACCAGCAACACGGTCACCGCGTCCGCGGTGGGCGTGTTCGAGTCCGATACCGCCACCACCTACGTGCTCGCTACCGCGCACGGGCTGTCGTACATCGCGCACGACGGCGCCGTCCCGTCAGACACACGACTGCTCTCGGAGTTGGTCGACGACAGCTTCTACGGCCGATGGTGCGGCTACGTGAACCCAGCGTCGAAGCTGGCCGCGTTCGCCGCTGCCACCCACACCATCGGACAGCTGAGCTACGTGCTGACCACCGACGATCGTGTGGACCTGCCCGGCATCGAGGTGATCACCCAATCGCTGACCGACGTCCAGAACATCGCTGCGTCGAAGCTGCTCGCCCCGACCAGCCGCAGCCGCCGCGACATCGTCCTGGCCGAGGCGACCGACCTCGGTGTCGAGATTCGTGACATGGCGATGCGCACCAAGGTGCTGCGCGGTGACCAGTACCTCCATGTCCTCGGAAGAGCCTCCGGTGGCCTGTGGAGCCAGGAAGCGGACCGTGACGCTTACCTCGAGCAGTGGCTGCGGGTGTTGACCGCCGACGCGTTGCGCGCCGTCGATCATGGCAGTGCCGTGCACGCCTGGTTCGCGGTCGCCGAGTTCCGGCGTGCGGCTCGTCTGCTGGTTCGACAGCACTGACACGAACACGAAAACCGCGGCCTCACCCTGACTTTGGGTGTGGCCGCGGTTGGTCGTTTCGGGATGTGTTTCAGGATTGGGCGTCGTGGTACTGCTTGACCAGTTCCTTGGGCAGGCGGCCCCGGTCGTGGACCTCGATGCCATTCTTCTTGGCCCATTCGCGAATCTTGGTTTGCTCGGAGCGAGTGGTGGGGCGGACTGCCGATGATTTCCGCGCCTTCTTGATGAATGGCTGCAGGGCTTCGTAGAGCTTCTCGGTGTTCGTCTCGGACAGGTCGATCTCGTAGAAGGAGCGGCCGATGGAGAATCGGATGGTGCTCGCATCCTGTGAACCGTCTAAATCGTCGATGACGTGCCTGGTTGTGACGGTAGCCATGATCTTCCTCTCTTAGGTGTTCTTCCCGCATTTTATGTGGGAAAAGGGTTGAGGGAAGAACAAAATACCGACCCAGTCCTCTCGCGCCGGAACTATACATGACAGCTAACAGGCTGCCGGTGATAACGTGAGGAGATTCGTGACTGCCGAACACGCGTGACGGGGGGAGAATGTGTGCGCTGAAACCGCACATAAAGTCTCTTTTAATAGAACTTCGGTTCGGGTGAAGCCAAATCTGATGGAAGCTCCTCTGGAATGGGCCGCGGAATGAGCACTATTGGCACCGGAATGCCTGATTCGTCCACCTATGTCGTGAACTTCGGGGCGTTGTCTGTCCCCTACTTTCCCGGCCACGCGCTGTCAGTGGTCACCCGCGACGGACACGCCGATACCGTCATCGTCCGCACCGTCACCGGGAACATTGCCCTCAATCTGTACGCCGCGAACCCAAACGGAGCAGTTCCTGGCTACCTCGGCAGCTGTCTGCGGCACCTGATCGGTGAGAACGTCGACTCCGGCGGAGTCGAATCGATCTCTGACACCGAGATCGGTGGCACCACCGCCGACGGCACTCACGTCAGGTTCCTGAGTAGAACGGGTCCGCACTGGTTGCTGCGCGGCGCAGTCCGCGCACACCGGCATGCAGCCGCAGTCGACATCGCTCTCACGCGCCGCATGCTCGCCGGCACGGTTGTCCATGCGCCCCGGCACTACCTGCCGGGAACGGTCCTCGAACTCGATGCAAATCCGACTTGGACCGCGGCTTAGGAATAGTCAGAAATCAAGTGGTGAAGAAAAGCGACAATCATTCCGCTACGGTCGATTACGTCGCGCATGAAAGTGCGGCCAGCACCTACCGTGCGACCTCCCCGTTGCGCGGTAGGTGAGGTGAAACTCTCCACCGATTGCGGTGGGGAGTGCCACTGCCCGGCCCGGCGGTCCCCCCATTCCAAACCGCCGGGCTGGGCGCCATTAATCGTGCTGCCGTGCCGGTTAATGCCAGGGGAAGAGCGCTCCTGTGGGCCAGCGCATGCAAGCAGGGGCCCACCATATCGGGGCGAAAATTGTCGGTTTCAGCCGTGAATCCGGCGCACAAAAACTAAGAACG
>NZ_JBAQEO010000395.1:0-48641 GCF_049286785.1 Rhodococcus sp. (in: high G+C Gram-positive bacteria)
CCGACGGTGACCGGTTTCTGCTCGGCGATGTCGTCTTCCGAGCCGGCGGCGTCAATTCTGCGGTTGCGCATGATGCTCGTGATGAACGCGACACCGATGAAGGCGACACCGACCAGGCCGGTGATCAGCTCGTTGACGTGAACACCGATCGACACCAGCAGGATCAGCGACAGTGCGCCGATCGCCCAGTGGGCGCCGTGCTCGAGGTACACGTAGTCGGACAGGGTGCCCTTGCGGACCAGGAAGACGGTGATCGAGCGGACGAACATCGCGCCGACGAAGCCGAGGCCGAGGGCGATGATGATCGGATCCGAGGTGATGGCGAAGGCACCGATCACGCCGTCGAAGGAGAACGACGCGTCGAGGACCTCGAGGTACAGAAAGAGGAAGAAGCCGGCCTTACCGGTGGCCTTGGCCAAGTCGGTCGGCCCGCCGCTGGACTGGACTTCCTCTTCGCCTTCTTCGGGTGCGTTGAACAATTCACCGAGGCCGTTCACCGCGATGTAGGTGATCATGCCGGCCACACCGGCGATCATGACGGTGGAGACGTCATCGGAATCGGCGAGGAAGTTCGCGGCGATCAGGAGCATTGCGCCCGAGACGACCACCGAAAGCTGATCGAGCTTGCCGATACGTGCGAGGGGCCTCTCCAGCCATGACAGCCACGTGATCTCACGCTCCTCGAAGATGAATCCGAGGAACAGCATCAGCAGGAACATGCCACCGAATGCGGCGATCTGCGGATGGGCGTCCATCATGATCGACTCGTAGGTGGGGGAGCCGTCGGTGGGCGGGTTGAGTGCCAGGTCGAGCGCGGCAACGGGGCCGAGCCCGGACGCGAGCCACACGATGACGAGCGGGAAGATCAGACGCATGCCGAATACGGCGATCACGATGCCCACGGTGAGGAAGATCTTCTGCCAGAACTCGCTCATTCGCCGCAGCACGGTGGCGTTGATGACCGCGTTGTCGAAGGACAGGGAGATCTCGAGAATCGACAGTATGGCAACGAGGAGAACGGCCTCGAGGCCGCCGTAGACCGCAGCGACGACGAGCGAGATCGCCGTCACCACGAAGGAGAGACCGAATATTCGCAGAACCACGGAGCGTGGCCTTTCTTCTAGGGGCAATGCCGGGTGGCTACTGCTGGATGAACGCACACCGGAAGAGGGCTCCTCGGCGAAGAGGCTGCGGAGCCCTCTTCCGGTACGAGAGAAATCGAAAAGACGCTGGTCAGACGTTGACGCCGTAGTCGCGAGCGATACCCGCGAGACCGGAGGCGTAGCCCTGGCCGATCGCGCGGAACTTCCACTCCGCGCCGTGGCGGTACAGCTCGCCGAAGACCATGGCGGTCTCGGTGGAAGCGTCCTCGGAGAGGTCGTAGCGGGCCAGTTCGGTCCCGTTGGCCTGGTCGACGACGCGAATGTAGGCGTTACGCACCTGGCCGAACGACTGCGAACGGGTCTCCGCGTCGTAGATCGAGACGGGGAACAGGACGCTCTCGATGTTCGCGGGAACAGCTGCGAGGTTGACGTTGATCACCTCGTCGTCGCCCTCGCCCTCACCGGTGGTGTTGTCGCCGACGTGTTCGATCGAGCCGTCGGGGGAGCGTAGGTTGTTGAAGAATACGAAATGCTGGTCGGAGACGACCTTCTTGTCGGCTCCGGCAGCGATGGCGCTGGCGTCGAGATCGAAATCGGTGCCGGTGGTCGACCGAGCGTCCCATCCGAGTCCGACAGCCACGGCTGTCAGATTCGGCGCCTCCTTCGTGAGAGAAACATTGCCGCCCTTGGTCAAGCTGACGCCCATTCAGGGGTCCTTTCGAGAGGGGGTGGGTGGACCTCGACGGATGTCGAAGTTCCGGGATCGTTCTCCACCACGATAATGATTTTGTCCGACTTGTCCCATCACGGCAGTTGTCCACAGGTTTGTGCACAGGATTTTCGACGGACTCTGAGCGATCGGCGGGGCACGTACCATTCAGACTGTGACGAGCGGATGGTCGGGAGTCTTCCGAGGAAGGCCCCGAAACGACGAGTCGGCTCGTCGCGCCCACGACACGATGGTCGCAGCCTTTCTCGACATGGACAACCGGCAGAGCATCGCCGCAGCCGCGGTTGACGCGTCCCTTCAGTTGACTCCGGAGCGGGGAATCCGACGACTGTGGGAGCCGGTCCGCGATTCCTGCTACCAGGCCGCGACCGCCTATCTGGATGCGGAGGATCAGTTCGGCAGCGTCCAGACTCCGGCGGCCGCCGCGGCGTTCGAGCAGGTCACCCGGCAATTGGTGACGGCCACTCAGAAGCTTGACGAGTTCTACGCCGCCCACCGCGGACATCTCGACGAGGCCGGTGCGATGTTTGCGGCCGTCCCGCAACTCGCACAGCAGGCCGTCCAGGTAGCGCAGAACGCCCGTGAGGGTTTGCAGGGTGCGGGGGAGGCGTACGCGGACTATCCGTCGGTGCGGGCCGGTGACGCTGCGCTCGAAGCCGCGCTGGCCGCGTTGAGGGGCGCACGCGCCGCGAACGAGATCCGTTCGGCGGCGGCCCGGGTGCGGGACGAGTCGGCCGCGCTCGAGAAGGCGTTGGCAGCGGCTCCCGCCAAGGACCGCGACGCCCGTAACGCGGTGGCCTCCGTCACGACGAGGATCGCCGCCGTGGAGACGCGCAGTGAGCGGCTTTCGCCCGCCTACTCGGCGCTGTTACGCGAGTTCAACGCTGCGAGTTCCGCGGATCTGGTTCACAACGAACGCGAGAGTCACCGCCACCTCGAACAGGCCCGGACCGATCTGCAGCAGGCACAGACTGCACTGCGGACGGGAAACCCGGAAGTCGCGCTCGAACTGACAGGAGCTGCCCGCACACATCTTGCGGATGCCGAGGCGAAGGTCGACGGGGTCACCGACCGGCTCCGGCTGCTTCGGACGGTCCGGGAGAATCCGCGGGCCAAGGAGAACGAGATCAGATTTCACCTGCGCGACGCCCAGATGTTGGCTGTGAATTGTGGGCTCGTGAGGGAATGGGGTTCGGTTCTGGACGCTCAGCTCGAGCGGATAGATCGCATTGCAGGGACACTGACGGGCAGACATCCCGACTATTGGGCATACATCACTCAGCTCGACGCCGTGTCGGACTTCATTTCCGAGGTGGTTCACAAGATGAGAGGTCACGTGGCACAGAAATGACATGGGGGGACGAATGAGTATCAGCGAAGAGATGGCGGCGGCGGTGCCGTCCGAGTTGGGATCGGTGGTACCCGAGGTACGCCATTTTCGCCATCTCGACTCCGAGACGCGGGAGCGGTTGTTCCTCCACGCTCCGCAGTCGCTCGGTCCGGTCGAGGATCGTGTGGCCCTGGCCGTCGCGCTGGGCGCCACACTGTATGTGCCGGCGACCCGATCCGACCTCGCCGACACCGTGCTGCGGAGATCGGGCGAGGGCGTGTGTTCCATGGTTCTGGACCTCGAAGACGCCGTCGCCGACGACCAGGTGGAGTCTGCGCTGCTCAACGCTGTGGATGCGCTCGACCGGCTCGCCGCTCTCGGCGGCGCGAACATGCAATTGTTCGTCCGGGTCCGGGCAGCCGCCGACATTCGCCGGATCGTGGACCTGTCGACCATCGGGGTTTCCGTGCTGACGGGATTCGTGGTGCCCAAGTTCCGTGGCGACAGCGGACGAGTATTTCTCGAGGAACTGGCCGCCGCGTCCGAGCGGGTGGGTAAGCACCTGTACGTGATGCCGGTACTCGAGTCGCCGGAACTCGTTCACCGGGAAACCCGCGACGACGAACTCGCGCAGATCGGTGCCGTGCTCGCCGAGCACCGCGAGCGGATCCTTGCAGTGCGGATCGGTGCCACCGATATGTGTGCCACGTTCGGAATTCGGCGCGACCGTGATCTGACGATCTACGACGTGCGTGTGGTCGCCGATGCGATCGCCGCGATCGTCAACTACCTGGGCCGCTCCGATCACACCGGGCACGTCATCACTGGCCCGGTGTGGGAGTACTTCGCCGATCACGAACGGATGTTCCGCCCGACACTGCGCGCCACCCCGTTCGAGGAGCACGACGAGGTCCGGTTCCGTCAGCAGTTGGTGAGCCGTGATCTGGACGGTCTGTTGCGCGAGATCGCGCTCGACCGAGCCAACGGCATCCAGGGGAAGACCGTCATCCATCCCACGCACGTGGCGCCCGTTCACGCGCTGTCGGCGGTCACTCACGAGGAGTACCACGACGCTGTCGACATCCTGGGTGCCGAGAACATGGGTGGGGTCCAGGCTTCGGGTTACCGCAACAAGATGAACGAGATGCGCCCACATCGCAGCTGGGCCGAGAAGACGCTCGTCCGAGCCAGGGTGTTCGGTGTGACGAAGGAAGGAATCACATTCGTGGACCTGTTGACCGCTCTGGCCGTCCGATGACCTCCCCCGCCGCGGTGCGCGAGGTGCCCTGGGCAACGGAACATCTGGGACTCGCTCTCACGCAGGTGAGTTCGACCACGGGAATGACCATTGCCGACCTCGTCGAGCCGGGTCTTCGCCGGAACCCGCGCCGTGCACACCTTCTGGTCTCGACGGTTCTGGGTAAGCATGTACCGACGGATCCCCTCACCATCATCTCGGCGGGTGAACGCCTCGGCGACCTGGTGGCCGGGCTGCTGGGTGCGGACTCCGATGCCGTGGTTCTCGGATTCGCGGAGACGGCAACAGGTCTGGGCCACTGCGTGGCAGCACGGCTGTCCGCGCCGTGTTACCTGCACTCCACTCGCCGCGACGTTCCCGCGATCGGGACTTCCGCCGGCTTCGAGGAGGGGCACTCACACGCCACCAGCCACCAGTTGCAGCCGACGTCCGCGGAGTTGTTCGCCAACGACCGCCCCCTGGTGCTGGTCGATGACGAGATCTCCACCGGTGCCACAGCACTGGACGCGATCCGGGCGCTGCACGCGCTCACCCCGCGCAGTCGGTACGTCGTGGCCTCGCTCGTCGACATGCGCACCCAGGAACATGCGGTTGCGGTCGACGCCGTGGCCGACGAACTCGGCGTGCGGATCGACAGCGTGAGTCTCGCGGCCGGCCGGACGGAGCTCCCCGAAGGGCTCATCGAGAGTGTCGGGGCTCTTCCGGATCCGGTGCTCAATCCTGTCGGAAGCCGGACCGGAACCGTGGAGCGTATTGATATCGCCTGGCCCGCAGCGGTTCCGGAAGGCGGTCGGCACGGGTTCCTGCGTGCCGATGCCCAGCGGTTCGGGCGAGCGGTCGAGTCGGCGGCAGCTGCCCTCGGTGAGCAACTCGACCCCGCACGTCCCGTGATCGTCGTCGGGCACGAAGAGTTGATGTACCTCCCGCTGCGGATCGCCGAGTCGCTCGCGGCCACCGGTCGACGGGTGCGGTTCCAGACGACCACCCGGTCACCGGCGTACGTGCTCGACGAACCCGGATACCCCTTGCGCCGCGGTTTCTGCTTCACCGCCCCGGAGGCCGGCGAGGATCAGCCGCGGTACCTCTACAACGCCGAGTGGCCGGGCGAGGATGCGGTGGTGCTCGCGATCGTGGACGCCGCCGCGGATACCGGCCGTCTCACCGCGGACGGTGGCCTGCTCGACGTGCTCACCGCCGCAGGCGCCGACGTCGTTCTCGCAGTGGTTTCGGGAGCCGACCCGGTGTCGCTGCGGGCCGCCCGGATCGGAGCATCGTCATGAGCGGGCCGCTGACCGGACCGGACTTCGGGTCGTACGCGGCCGACGAGGTGCGCTGGCTCCTGAAGGACCTCTCACATGTGGACCTCGAGGCGGACGTCGCCGAGCGGGAGCTCCGTATCCAGGCCGGTGACGCGCACTACGCGGAATCCCTGCCGATCGAGTACCAACCCGACGCGCAGTACCGTGAACTGTTCGAAAAGGTGCTGCAGGACAGCGCCATCCGGCTGGCCCGGGCGGTCGGAACGGTGACGGATCTGGTGCTGGCCGAACGCGGACGGGACATCACACTCGTGTCGCTGGCTCGCGCCGGCACCCCTGTGGGCGTGCTCATGCGCAGGTGGGCGCGGGACGTACACGGGCTCGAGGTGCCCCACTACGCCGTCTCCATCGTCCGTGATCGCGGGATCGATGCGAGGGCGCTCGATTACCTTGCGCAGCATCATGATCCGAAGAACGTGGTCTTCGTCGACGGCTGGACGGGGAAGGGCGCCATCGCACGTGAGCTGTCGCAGGCTCTTGCGGAGTACCGGGAAACGGGCGGCGCCGAGTTCGACGCCGACCTTGCCGTCCTCGCCGACCCGGGCAACTGTGTCCGCACCTTCGGCACCCGCGACGACTTCCTCATAGCGTCCGCCTGCCTGAACTCCACCGTGTCCGGGTTGGTGTCCCGTACGGTTCTCAACGACACCCTGATCGGTCCCGGAGACTTCCACGGTGCCAAGTACTACGCGCACCTCGTCGGCGAGGACGTGTCGAATCATCTGCTCGACACGGTGTCCGGATCCTTTGCCGATGTGCGCGAGCATGTTCCCGGCGACGTCGAGGATCTGCTGCGATCCGATCGGACACCGAGCTGGGGCGGGTGGAAGTCCGTGGAGGCGGTCCGCGAACAGTACGGCATTTCGAGTGTGAACTTCGTCAAGCCCGGTGTGGGGGAGACCACCCGTGTGTTGTTGCGACGGGTCCCGTGGCGAGTTCTCGTCCGCGATCTCGATGCGCCCGAGCATGCGCATATCCGGCTGCTCGCTGCGGCGCGGTCCGTCCCCGTGGAAGAGGTTTCGGACCTGGCCTATTCGTGCATGGGCCTGATCAAGGATCTCTCGTGAACAGCGGTTCCAGGAGCGCGCTCGTCGCGACCGATCTCGATCGCACCATGATCTATTCGCGCATCGCAATGGAACTGGGCGTCGCCGAGAGCGACGTGGCGGAGTCATCGGATGCGGGGTCATCGGATGCGGGGTCGTCCGACGCGGACGAACTGCTGTGTGTGGAGATCTACGAAGGAAAGCCGCTGTCGTACGTGACCTCCACTGCCGCGGCCCTGCTGCGTCAACTCGCCGCCTCGGCGGTCGTCGTGCCCACGACCACCAGAACGCATGCACAGTTCCAGCGGATCGACTTGCCCGGCGCTCCGTGGCGGTATGCGATCACCACCAACGGCGGCAACATTCTGGTGGACGGTGTTCCGGACACGCACTGGCGCAGCGAGGTGGTGTCGGCGATCGCCGTAGGCGGGGCGTCGCGGGAGGAAGTGGAAGCCGAACTGGAGCGGCGTATCGACGACAGTTGGGTGCGCACGTTCCGGGTGGCCGACGAGCTGTTCTCGTATCTGGTCGTCGACCTCGATGCGATGCCCGCGGACTTCGTCGAGGACTGGGCCGGCTGGTGCGGCACCCGCGGCTGGGGAGTGTCCCGGCAGGGCCGGAAGATCTACACGATGCCGGGCGCCGTCTGTAAGAGTCGTGCCGTTGCCGAGGTCCGGTCCAGGCTGGTGGACGAAGGGGTATTGACGTCCGAAGCCCCGGTGCTTGCGGCGGGAGACGGCGCGCTGGACGCCAACATGCTCAGCAACGCCGATGCCGCGATCCGGCCGCGCCACGGCGAACTCGATGCTCTGGGCTGGCAGCATCCCAGGCTGTCCGTCACCGAAAGCAGTGGCATCTCTGCTGGTGAAGAGATTCTGCGCTGGTTCTCGGCGCGCGCCGCGACGGGTGCGGGGCCGAGGCCGATGGCACGACTTTTGTAGGTTGTAGGCAGATCCGAACATTCGGGACAATCCCGACGCTCCGACAGTGAAGGAATCACCGCAGTGTCCACTCCGCTTGCCAAAGGCCAGAACGGCCCCCTGAGCGTCAACGATGTCATCGTCTCGCTCGACCTGACGGCCGCCGCAGATCTGTCTGCCCTGCTGGTGACGGATGCAGGGAAGGTGCGTTCGGACGCTGATTTCGTCTTCTTCAATCAGCCGACGGGTCCCGGCGTCCAACTGGTGCAGGGTGCACCCGGGCAGGCGGCGTCGCTGAAGGTGTCACTCGGATCGGTGCCGGCCGATATCGCTCAGGTGCGTGCGGTGATCACCCTCGACGACCCCAACAGCAGCTTCGGGCGTTTCGCACCCCCGACCGCCCGCGTCGCCGACAGTGCCGGCAGCACCCTCTACGAGTACAAGATCGACGGCCTCGCATCCGAGTCGATCGTGATCGCGCTCGAGCTCTACCGTCGTCAGGGTGCGTGGAAGGTGCGCGCGGTGGGCCAGGGTTATGCCGGCGGATTCGCGGCCCTCGTCACCGACCACGGTGTCTCGGTGGACGACGCTCCCGCACCGGCAACACCGCCGCCCGCGCCCACTCCGCCCGCGCCCACTCCGCCTGCAGCCCCCGCTGCCCCTGCTGCTCCGGCCGAGGTGAGTCTCACCAAGGCACGCCCCGTCAGCCTCACCAAGGGGCAGAAGGTGACACTGCGCAAGGAGGGCGGCGTGGCGTTGACCTCCATCCAGATGGGCCTCGGATGGGACCCCCTCGAGAAGCGGGGGATGTTCGGAAACCGTTCGGCCAATGTGGACCTCGATGCTTCGGCTGTGCTGTTCGCCGACAACAACTTGATCGACGTCGCCTACTACGGACAGCTCACCTCGAAAGACGGGTCGATTCGCCACCAGGGCGACAACCTCACCGGTGAAGGCGAGGGGGACGACGAGGTGATCCTCGTGGACCTCACGCGCGTACCGCCGCACGTGACGACCATCGTCTTCATCGTGACGTCCTACCGCGGGCACACCTTCGAACAGGTGAAGAACGCGTTCTGCCGGCTGGTGGACACCACGACGCGCGCCGAACTCGCCCGATTCACCCTGCAGGGGGGAATGCCGTTCACCGGCATGGTGATGGCCAAGGTGTACCGCGCCGGCGGTGAGTGGAAGATGCAGGCCATCGGCGAGGGCATCCAGGCCAAGCACGCAGGCGAGGCCGCTCCACAACTCACGCGGTTCCTCGGCGTCTAGACCGGAAACGTGACGTTCGTCTGCTCGAGACGGCGTCATTCGTCCGGCAGTTCCACCCCGAGCTCGAGGGCCTTCGCGGCCACGGCGTCGGGGAAGACGTTGCGGAACAGGAAGAGGTCTTGTCCGAGCACCCAGCCGGGTGCGAGTTCGGTTGCGTAACGCTCGAAATATCCGAGTTGCTTCCCGAACAGCACGAGTTCCTCGGGGCTGGAGATACCCCAGATCCTGCCGATTCCCACCAACGCCATGATCAGCTCGCTGAGCCGGAGTTCACCCAGATCGCGGCCCAGGATCGGTGCGAGTGCGGTGGCCACCTGAAGTCCGAGCTCTTCGTCGGTGGCCTCGTGCTCAGTCGCGTAGCCGAGTGCCCGAATTCCGCGCGCCATCCGGGAGAAGTCGCCGTCGATCAATGTTGCGTAGAACATGTCGCTGAGGATCTGACGCCATTCGGTGGGCAATTCGCCGACGATGCCGAAGTCGAGCATGGCGATACGGCCGTCATCCAGAACCCACAGGTTTCCGGCGTGAACGTCGCCGTGGAAAGGGCCGTGCAGGAGCACCGATTCCAGCCAGACCTTCACTCCGCGACGGATCAGCATGCGGGTGTCCAGGCCCGAGATGTCGGGGAAGCGGTCCAGGGGCACCCCCCGCATACGTTCCATGCAGATCACGTGCGGGCCACAGTAATCCCAATACACCTCGGGAGTGGTGACGCCCTTGTTGTCGCCGAACGCCGCGATGTTGGCGCGGAACCGGCTCTGACGGTCGGCCTCCACGGCGCTGTTGAGTTCGGTCATCGTGGCGGAGTGAAGGTCGCGGATGATCGCGGTGGCGTTGGCGATACGAAAGAACTCGAAGAGTCGTTCGAGGACGCGCGCACCCCAGTATGCGGCACGTAGGTCCACGGCCATCCGGTGGAAGATGTCGGGACGCTGCACCTTGATGACTGCCTCCCGGCCGTCCGGCAGCACACAGGCGTGGACCTGGGCGACGGAGGCCGCCGCGAGCGGGACGTCGTCGAACGACACGAACAGGTCGTCGATCCGGTGACCCAGATCGGTCTCCACCACCGCGCGGGCCTGGTGCACGGGCACTGGCGGCACGTCGTCGAGGCAGCGCAGGCAGGCATTGGCGAGGGGGGCGGGGAACACCCCCGACGACGACGCCATCAGCTGTCCGACCTTCACGAAGGTGGGCCCGAGTACTTCGAAGCCGTCCACGAGGCCCTCCGACGCCGCCTCTGCGAGGGTGCGGCCGCGGGGTCGGAGGGGCCAGGTGACCACTGCGAGCACCGTGTACGCCAGGACGACGACCCCGATGACCAGAGCGCGCCACAATTCGGCACCGCCGAATCGGTCGAGGGCTGCCGCCTCGACGGTGAGGGCGGTGGCCGGTGGACCCGAAGCGTACGGGCCTACCGGGTGTGACATGGATTCATGCACAGTTCCGTTCCTTGCGTTCGAAACAGACCATACCCGGAGGCTCCGGGATCGTACCCAGTATGCGTCACCCACCGTCACACTATTTTGTTTGCACAACTCACAATCCGAGCGGACCTGCCAACGCGCGCAGACCCGGAAGGGGGTCGTCCGCCATCGGGAGTACCTGTACGGCCACATGATCGGCGCCCGCGTCGAGGTGTTCCCGGAGTTTGCCGGCAACGTACTCGGGCTCACCGTGCACGGCGAGCGCGTCGATGAGGTCGTCGCTTCCGCCATTGTCGATCTGCGCGTCCGTGTAGCCGAGACGTTTGAGGTTGTTGACGTAGTTGCGGAGATGCAGATAGGGGTTCTCGACGGCGGCGCGGCCGATGGACCGGGCCCGTTCGGTATCGGTATCGAGCACTACCTTGTGCTCGGGTGCGATCAGGACGTCGGGCCCGAGGAGTTCGCGGGCTTCTCGGGTGTGCTGCGGTGTGGTGAGGTAGGGGTGGGCGCCTGCCGCGCGGGCGGCGGAGAGTTCGAGAACCTTCGGTCCCAGAGCTGCGAGCACTCGTCGGCCGGCAGGCACACCGGCCGCATCCAGGATGTCGAGGTACTCCACCAACGCCGAGTACGGCTTGCTGTAGTTCAAGCCGGGCTGCTCAGGATGTCCGACGCCGATGCCAAGTAGAAAACGCCCCGGATGCTTCGCCTCGAGGCGATGGAACGATTCGGCGATCTCGCCGGCCGGTACGGTCCAGATGTTGACGATGCCGGTGGCGACCGTGATAGTCGACGTGGCGTCGAGTAATCGTTCGGCCACGACGAGGTCCGCGCGTGGGGAGCCGCCGATCCACAGCGTGCCGTAACCGGCCTCCTCGATCGCGGTGCCCAGTTCGGGCGCAAAAAAGGGGGCGGCGCGCCATACGCCGAATTGTCCGAGCTTCGGGGTTTCTGCTGTGGTCTCCGTCATGTGGCGTGCAACCCCGCTGCGTCGTCGTTCATTCCTTCCGTGGATGGTGCAGCCACGGAAGGTCGCCTACTCGTCCAGGCGCTCAACTCCCCGGTGGCCGGTACTCCGCTTCGGTGCGCACAGCCCGGTCCACCTGTTCCGGTGTCAGGAGCACGACCGATTCCGAGCGGGCAGCGCCCGAGGCCGTGGTGCGGATACCGAGTGCGGCGGCCGCTACCTCGTCCGGAACGTCACCGATCACGAAGAGATCACGTCCACCAAGTGCGAAATAGCAGGATTCGACTGTGCCACCCACGCTTTCGACCATCTGTGTGATCGCGTCGCGTCGTGCGGTGCCACCTTCGGCGAGCAATCCCTGCGCACCTTCCGGTGAGTACGTGACCTGCCAGAGGTATCTCGGCATCGGGTCCTCCTCGAGTGTGGGGATCACTCCATGGTTCACCCCCGGCGTGGACGCACGCAATAGGCCCGGCGTGGATGCACGCAATAGGCCCGGCGTGGACGCACGCAATAGGCCCGGCGTGGACGCACGCAATAGGCTTGCGACGCTACGCTCGTGGCATGGCTGAGGTCCGTGTGGGCATATCCGGTTGGACGTACGCCGGCTGGCGCGGCGACTTCTACCCGGAAGGACTCGCCCACCGCAAGGAGTTGGCTTATGCCGCTGGGAAATTGACGTCCATCGAAATCAATGGATCCTTCTATTCGTTGCAGCGGCCGACGAGTTACGCGAAGTGGCGAGACGAAACTCCGGACGATTTCGTATTCGCAGTGAAGGGCGGGCGCTACATCACCCATATGAAAAGACTCGTCGGGGCCGAGAGCGCGCTGGCGAACTTCTTCGCCTCCGGTGTGCTCGCGCTCGGTCCCAAGCTCGGACCGATTCTGTGGCAACTTCCTCCCACACTCGGATACGACGCCGGCGTCCTGGCCGACTTCTTCGAACAGTTGCCCCGCACCACCGAGGAGGCGGCGAAGCTCGCGCGCCACCACGACGAGAAACTCGGCGAGGACAGGGTGTTGACGGAGACCGACGCCGATCGTCCTCTGCGCCATGCGCTCGAGGTTCGTCACCACAGCTTCGACGCGGACGACGCCAAAGATCTGCTGCGCGCCCACCACATCGCGTTCGTCGTCGCCGACACCGCCGGCCGGTACCCGTTGGTGGACGTTCCCACCAGCGACTTCGTGTATGCCCGACTGCATGGTGACACCGAGCTGTATGCCAGCGGCTACAGCGACGAGGCGCTGGACGAATGGGCTCGCAGAATCGAGGTTCGACTGGAAGAGGGGCTCGATGCGTTCGTCTATTTCGACAACGACATGAAGGGCTACGCGCCCTTCGATGCGATGCGCCTGCTGGAGCGCTTGGGCGGAAGATGACGTGTCGGTGCTGCGTGGGAACGTGGACACCGCAGCTGCCGCCGGACGAGAAGAGGAACCATCGATGTGGCCCACCCATTGGCCGCGGACCGCGCGTGAGATCGCCGAGGCGATCGACTCCGGTGTCGCGGCGGCCCGAGCATCGGCCGAAGCGGGTGTGCGGTCGGCGGCAGACGAGCTGGCGGCGCTGCCTCTGGAGCAGGTGGGTGCGGTCTCTGCCGCGATCGTCCGCGAACTTCTCGAGACCGTGCATCCGGATGGTCTGACGGGCGAGGACGTGCAGGACGTTCTCACGCGGTGCGTACGGTCGGCGTCCGTCTGGTTCCCCACCGTGGAGGTCGATTCCCTGGTTTTCGTGCTCACCGGCGCGCTCGGCGTCGCGGATGTCGAGGAAACACCGACACGGCCCGGGCATACCGCCGAGGCGTCGATCCTGTTGATCTCGGATCTACTCGGGACAGCGGAGGCTCCGGCCGACGGCTACATCAGGCGGGCCCTCGACGAGATCGCCCGGGCCGAAACGGTGGAGATGCCCTGACTATGGGGTGGAGATGCCATGACGGCCTATGGTCGAACCCGGGACTCGACGTTGACGGCGATCCGGCGAAGTAGCCCGGCGAGTACTCCGAGTTCGTTCTCGTCGAGACCGGAGAGAAACTGCCGGTCGCGCTCGACACGTTTCGGGAATTCGGCGTCGACGAGTGCGCGTCCGGCTTCGGTGATGTGGATGAGTACCACGCGGCCGTCGCGCTCGAACGGCAGTCGTTCCACCAGTCCGGCACGGGTCAGTCGATCCACCTGTTTGGTGGTGGATGCCCCGCTCGCCATCGTCACGGCGGTCACCTCGCTGGCCCGGAGCGGACGATCGGCGCGGGCAAGCGCGCACAGAACCTCGAATTCGGCGCGAGAGACGCCCGCCGCATCCAGCGATCGATCGAGTTGGTGCAGGGCCTGTGATCCGATGCGGGTGATACGGCCCATCACCTCGATCGGTGAGGTGTCGACGTCCGGGTAGGTCGCGGCCCATTCACGTCGGACGCGATCGATGAAATCCTCATCCGGGTCGATTACGGGGCTCATGCGTTCATCGTAGCGACCAACTTCACAGTAGTTTATAACTGTTTTACTAGTGAAATATCTGTACGATCGCGTTATGCAGGCCTCCCCCCGACTCTCTTCTTCACCCGGTCGGTTCCATCACACGCGCGGTGCACTCGCGCACTCGGTGGCGCCATCGACCTGGCGTCGCGCGTTCGAGGTCCGGCCTGTCGATGCCACCACCGCTGTCGCACTGCGCGTCGGGGCGGCGACGGCTGCGGTACTGGTGGCCGGGGGTCTTCTCGGGCACCAGGAGCTCGCCGGCCTCGCGTCACTCGGCGCGTTGACCTCGGCGTTCGCCCGTAACGAGCCGTACCCGCGGCTGGCGCGGAAGCTGGCGGTCGTCGGCGCCGCGCTCATCGCCTACGTCGCGGGTGGTGCGCTGCTCGGCGCGACTGGTGTACCGCTCGGAGTGCAGGTAGCGCTGATGGCGGTGGCGGCGGGCGGTGCCGCCTGGATACTGGGCGGCTTCCGTATCGTCGGTCCCGGACCGGTCATCCTGATCTTCGCCGCCACGGCCGCGGTCGGTTACGCCACCGAAGTCTCCGACCTCGTGCCGGCGGTATCGGCGGTGACGCTGGGGGTCGTCGTGGGCTGGGGGGTCGCGATGATGCCGTGCCTGTTCGTTCCCCTGGGTCCGGCCCGGCTCGCGGTGGCACGGGCGCTCGCCGCGGTGTCCGCGTTGGAATCCGATCGCCGAGAGGCGTCGGTGGAATCGGCGCGTCAGGCCGTCGCGCACGCGCGGGACGTGATCGCGCACAGCGGCTGGCATCATGAAGCGCACCGGCAGCAACTCGCAGATCTGCTCGCCGACACGGATACCGCGATCGAGCGGTGGACACACGATCGTGACGTCGAGCAGCTACGCGTCGTTGTCGAGCACGAGAGTGCACTCCGTAAGATCAGGCGCCGCACAGATATTGCGGCGACCGGTGCTTCCGGGGTCCCGCTTCCGGGCGCGGAGAGCTTTCTGCGTTCCGGGTTGCGCGGCATGGCTTCCCGGCCGCTGACGGCAGACTCCGCTCGTGTCGTCGTTGCGGCGGCCCTCTCCGGATGGGTCTGTATCGCAGCCGGTTTCGATCACCCGCTGTGGGCGTCCATGGGTGCGATGGCGGCGATGCAGGGGCTGAATTTCAGTCACACTGTGCAGCGGGCAATTCAGCGTCTGCTCGGAAATGTGGGCGGTGCCGTCATCGCAGCAGTGTTGATCGCCGCCGCGCTCGGATACTGGCAGACCGTGGTCGTCATCGTCGTCCTGCAGACGGTCACCGAGTTGATGGTCGTCAAGAACTATGCCTTCGCGTCGACAGCCGTCACGCCCATGGCGCTGCTACTGACCGGTTTGGGATCCGCGGTGACAGCCGACATCGCGCTCAGCCGCGTCGCGGACACTCTGGTCGGTGTGGTGATCGGTGTCGTCGTGGCGGCGGTGACGATAAGCCGCGCCGACTACCATCACGTGCGGGCCCGGCCGCGTCCGTAGGCTCGGGCCAACAGACGATCGGGAGGCTGAACATGGTTTCTCCGACGGGATCCGGCGCGAGACGGGAGCCGAGTCCCCGCGACCTCCGCCGGTGGCGTCGCTACCTGGCCGACGAGCGCGCCGAGGCCGCCGTCTACCGCGACCTCGCGAAACGGCGGACAGGGGAGGAACGCGAGATCCTGCTCGCGCTGGCCGACGCCGAAGGTCGTCACGAGGAGCACTGGCGCGTACTGCTCGGGGACGACGTGGGCAAGCCCGTACGCGGTGATCTCCGGACCCGACTCCTCGGCGTCCTGGCCCGCCGTTTCGGTTCGGTGTTCGTCCTCGCTCTCGCACAACGGGCGGAGACTCGTTCGCCCTATCCCACGGACATCGACGCCACCGACGCCATGGGCGCCGACGAGCAGATCCACGAGGAAGTGGTTCGTGCACTCGCCGCACGTGGTCGAAACCGGCTCTCCGGCACCTTTCGTGCGGCCGTGTTCGGTGCCAACGACGGGCTGGTGAGCAACCTGGCTCTCGTCCTCGGTATCAGTGGCAGCGGGGTATCGAATCACATCATTCTGCTGACGGGCCTCGCCGGACTGCTCGCAGGTGCACTGTCGATGGGTGCGGGCGAATACGTGTCGGTGCGATCCCAGCGTGAACTCCTCGAGGCGTCGGCACCCGGGCACACGGCCCATGAGGTCCTGCCCCTCCTCGACGTCGACGCGAACGAGTTGGCGCTGGTGTACCGGGCGCGCGGCATGACCGCGGACGAAGCCGAGGAGCATGCGTCCGAGGTCCTGCGGAGTTCCCGGCCGCCCCTGCCGATATCGGGAGGGAATCTCGACCACGAGGTCGTCGGAACCGGTCTCGGTGCGGCGACCTCGAGTTTCTGTTTCTTCGCCTCCGGTGCGGTGATCCCGGTGCTGCCGTTTCTGTTCGGGATGGAAGGCACCGCCGCCCTGGTTGTGGCGGCAGCGCTCGTGGGCATCGCTCTGCTCGGAACAGGCCTGGTGGTGGGACTGCTGTCGGGCGGGCCACCGATCAAAAGGGCGCTGCGACAACTGGCGATCGGGTACGGGGCAGCCGCCGTCACCTATGCGCTCGGGATGCTCTTCGGTACGGGGTGACATCCGGCCGGGCAGAAAAAAGAGAGTGGGCGTCCTCTTTCTTCTGCTACGCTGCGATCACACTATGACGGAGGTCACATGAACGGCGATTTCGACCTGGTTGTGCGCGGCGGACTGTGGTTCGACGGTTCGGGTGCACCCGGCGCGGTACGCGATCTCGGGATCCGAGACCAGCGGGTGGTGCAGGTCAGCGCCGACCCGCTGCCGATCGGCGAGCGCACCCAGGTGGTCGACGCCGCCGGCAAATGGGTGATGCCCGGCTTCATCGACGTCCACACCCACTACGACGCCGAGATTCTGCTCGCGCCCGGGTTGAACGAATCCGTCCGGCACGGGGTCACGACCGTGCTGGTCGGCAACTGTTCACTCTCGACGGTCTACTCGGACCCCGTCGATATCGCCGACCTGTTCAGTCGCGTCGAAGCGCTCCCGCGTGACCACGTGCTCGCCGCGATGAAGGACGGAAAATCCTGGTCGTCGCCGTCGGAGTACATCGACGCCATCGAGGCACTCCCGCTCGGCCCGAACGTGGCCTCCTTTCTGGGGCACTCGGATCTGCGCGCGCACGTGATGGGCCTGGGCCGTTCGACAGATCCCGCCCACCGCCCCACCCGGAGCGAGATGAACCGGATGGTGAAGGCGGTCGAAGAAGCGATGGACGCCGGGTTCCTCGGATTGTCGACGATGACCAATCCGTGGGACAAGCTGGACGGCGACCGTTACCGCTCCCGGCAGTTGCCGTCGACCTACGCGAAATGGAAGGAACGCCGCCGACTCCACAAGGTGTTGCGGCGCAGGAAAGGGGTACTGCAGGCCATCCCCAATCTGAACACCAAGTACGACCTCGTGTTCTTCGCGGGCGCCAGCACCGGACTGGGCCGCACCCCGCTCAAGGTCTCACTGCTCGCCGCCGCCGACCCCAAGTCGGATCCGTGGCTGCACAGAATCTTCGGACCCATCTCGAGGCTGACGAACGATGTCGGCAAGGGCATGCTCCGGTGGCAGCACCTCCCCACCCCGTTCCGGGTGTACTCGGACGGAATCGACCTCGTGGTGTTCGAGGAGTTCGGATCCGGGCGCGAGGCCCTGCATCTCAAGGAGGAAATGGGCCGCAACGACCTGCTGTCGGACGAGGGTTACCGCCGCTGGTTCCGCAGAGACTTCGAGAAGCGGTTCTCGTCGCGCGTGTGGCACCGGGACTTCGACGACGCGTTCATCACGGAATGCCCCGACGAGTCGCTGGTCGGAAAGAGTATCGGCGACGTGGCGCGGGACCGCAGGATTCACGCGGTCGATGCCTTCCTGGACCTGGTCGTGGAGCACGGCACGGCATTTCGGTGGACCACGGTCATCACCAATCACCGTCCCGAGATTCTCAACCGCCTCATCAACCAGCCCGGTGTGACGGTGGGCTTCTCGGACGCGGGCGCGCATCTGCGCAATATGGCGTTCTACAACTACGGGATCCAGATGCTGCGACGGATCTCGGAATTCGAGGGCCGCGGCGAGCCGGTCATGCCGCTCGGTGAAGCCGTCTACAAGCTCACCGGTGAGATCGGCGAGTTCTACGGCGTGGATGCGGGACGGCTCCAGATCGGCGACCGTGCGGACATCGTCGTCGTCGACCCAGCCGGGCTGGACGAGGAGACCGAACGCTACGCGGAGGCCCCGATGGAGGAATTCGGTGGGCTCAAGCGGATGGTCAATCGCAACGACAAGGCCGTCACCGCGACCGTCGTCGCCGGTGAGGTGGTCTACCGCAGCGGTGACTTCGTCCCCGGATACGGCTCCACCGTCGGTCCGGGCCGGTTCCTGCGGGCCGGCGAGCCACGCGGAACAGTTCGCGCCGGAAAGCGGCCGGGCGCAGGGGTCTCCGTGTGAGCGGATCCGTCGCCGCGCCCCGCCGCACGCAACAGGAACGTCGAGAACAGACCATTGCCAAGATTCTCACCGCCGCGGTGGTGAGCCTGGGGGAGCGCGGCTACGCCGCGACCACCATGCAGGAGGTCTGCCATCGCTCCGGAGTGTCCTCGGGTGGTCTGTTCCGGCATTTCCCCACCCGGGTCGATCTGATGGTGGCCGCCGCGAATCATGTTCGCGCACAGCAATTCGAGAACTTCCGGTCCGCGCTCGAACGGGTCGACCCCGCGTCGATGGTCGACTGCCTGCGCCTGCTCCGCGCCGCGTGCCGCGCCCCGATCAACTCCGCATGGTACGAGTTGCTCGGCGCTGCTCGTACCGATACCGAACTGCGCGAACGTATTGCCACTGTCGCGGTCGAATATCATGCGGAGATAGCTGCGTTCGCGCGGACGCTGCCTGCCGCCGCGAACATTCCGAGCGCGCACCTCGATGCCGTGCTCTTCACAGCGGTGCATTTGTTCGATGGCGAAGCCGTGTCGAGTGTGCTCGACCCTCAACCGGATCAGGACGAACTGAGGCTGCAGATGCTCGCGCGGGCCCTGTCAGGCGGCTCCCTGTACGAGTGACGCCGCTGGTCGCGGGAGTCAACCCCCGGCGCGAGGGCGTGGAAACCGGTGATAACCGCTGGTCGGTGCTATGGTCCGCTCGGGATGTGCGCAGCTGCGTTGTCGTCCGGCGAGTCGATGGAGGGTCGGATGTCCAAGAGGTGGGTCGCCACGGCCGCCGCGGTGCTGATCGGGGCCGCGTACTCGGGCTCGGGTGTAGCGGGAGCCGAGCCCGTTCCGTTGCCGAACGGAGTGCCGGGAAGCGGCCCGTGCTCCACTGACCACTCCAACGAGGTGGCGTCGATCATCCCGGAGAACGTCGAGATTCCCATCCCGTATCCCGCGATCACCACGGTGCCGTATCCGGCGCCGGTCCCGGAACAGATCCGGATCGACACGCCGCCGCTGCCCCTGAACCCGTGCACCGACCCCTGCCCGGACCTGACCGATGAGACGGACACCGATTCCGGGAACCTGTCGAGCGCACTGAACATTCCGAAGGTGGGTGTGAAATTCACGCCCTTCTATTTCGGGATTCCGGTACCGGGCGCGGACATCGAGATCCCGCCGGCACCGGAGGTAGTCCACCCGGCCACGGTCGAAGCGCCGCGAAGCCCGGCTCCCCCCACGCCCCGCATCGGTGAGGTCACGCGAGTGGCCAAGGTGACCGGAGCCGGTTCCACGAGCCGGACCGACAAGCGGTACCAGGTGATGGGCACCGACCTCGGGATCATGTGGGAGAGCGCACCCGACCAGATAGCGGTGGCGTTCGGTGACACGATCGGCAAGGGTTTCCATCCGCCCGGCGGTCAGGGAGAGGACTGGCGCAGCAATGTGCTGGGTTTCAGTTCCGACCGCAACCTCGCCGACGGCATGAGCCTCGACAGCATGGTGCAGGACAGCCGTTGCCACGCGGCCGAACTTCTGAGCAGCCGCAAGCTGGATAACGTGGAGATCACCACAATTCCCACCTCCGGTTTCGCCATCGGCGATCGCCAGTACATGAGCTACATGTCGATCCGCACGTGGAACAGCATCCCCACCACGTGGTGGACCAACTACGGTGGCATCGCGTACTCCGACGACGGTGGCTCCACATGGACCAAGGATCCGCATGCCAAGTGGGAGAACATCTTCGGTGTGTCGAAGTTTCAGGTGGCGTCCATGGTGCCCCACGGCGACTACGTGTACATGTTCGGCACCCGAAACACCCGGTTGGGTGACGTGGGGCTCGCACGGGTTCCCAAGGACCAGGTGCTGAACACCACCGCCTACCAGTACTGGACGGACGGCAACTGGACGCCGGTCGGCGGATACACGGAGGCTTCGACGGTGGTGAAGGCGCCGGCCGCCGAGTTGTCCGTCCGCTTCGACGAGGCCACCGGCAAGTGGCAGATGGCGTACCTCGACACGCTGAAGGCGGCGATCGTGCTGCGGGAGTCCGATTCACCGCAGGGGTTGTGGTCAGAGGGTGCACCCATGGTCAGCGTGACCGACTACCCCGAACTGTACGGCGGGTTCATCCACCCGTGGTCGAGCGGAGACGACCTGTACTTCACACTCTCCACCTGGTCGGACTACAACGTCTTCCTGATGCGGGCGAAGCGAGAATAGTTCGGCGAGTGCTCGTACTCGACCTCTACCGTGCCAGCGCCCGGCCCGCGGCACGCCCGGAAAAGATGCACCCGCCGAGGAAGGTTCCCTCGAGAGCGCTGTATCCGTGGACACCACCACCGCCGAACCCCGACACTTCACCGGCGGCGTAGAGACCCGGGAAGGGTGTGCCGTCGGAACGGATCACCTGCGAGTCGAGGTTCGTCTCGAGGCCGCCGAGAGTCTTGCGCGACAGCAGGTGCAGGCGGACCGCGATGAGGGGACCGTTCTTGGGGTCGAGCAGTTCGTGCGGGCTGACGACGCGGGTGAGTTTCTCGGTGAGGACACCGCGCGCGTTCCGGATCGCCATGATCTGGAAGTCCTTGCTGTAACTGTTCTTCACCTCGCGGTCGCGGGCGACGATCTCACGTTCGAGGTCTTCGAACGCGAGCAGGGGTTGCGGGGTGAGTGCGTTCATGCCGTCGACGAGATCGCGGAGATTGTCGCGAACCACGAAATCGGCGCCGTGCTGTTTGAACGCCTCGACCGGTCCCGGTGCACCTTTCCTGAGCCGCTCGGCGAGCAGTTTGAAGTCGCGGCCGGTGATGTCGGGATTCTGCTCGGACCCCGACAGTGCGAATTCCTTCTCGATGATCTTCTGGTCGAGAACGAACCACGTGTAGTCGTGGCCGCTCTTTGTGATGTAGTCGAGTGTGCCCAGGGTGTCGAAGCCGGGAAAGTTGGGACTGGGCAGTCGTTTTCCGGTGGCATCGAACCACATCGACGACGGTCCGGGAATGATCCGGATGCCATGGTTCGGCCAGATCGGATCCCAGTTCCGGACACCTTCGGTGTAGTGCCACATGCGGTCGCGGTTCACGATGTTACCGCCGGCGCTCTCGGTGATCTCGAGCATTCGGCCGTCCACGTGCGCGGGTACACCGGAGAGCATGTTCTCGGGGGCCTTGCCCAGGCGAGGCGGCCAGTTCTTCTTGATGAGTTCCGGATTGCCGCCGATCCCGCCGGAGGTGACGACGACGGCCTGCGCGGCGAACTCGAACTCGCCGATCGCGGTGCGTGAACTCTTCACACCGCGAGGCTCGGCAGAGGGTTCCAGGACAGTTCCGCGCACACCGGTGGCGGCGCCATCGGTCACGACGATCTCGTCCACCTGATGGCGATGTTTGAAGGTGACCAGTCCCCGTTGCGAGGCGGCGAGGACACGTGTGAGGAACACCTCGACGACACCCGGTCCGGTGCCCCAGGTGATATGGAAGCGGGGAACCGAATTTCCCTGTCCGAGAGCCGAACCCCGTCCTCGCTCCGCCCACCCGACATTGGGCATGAGGCGCAGGCCGAGGTCGTGGAGGTACCGGCGTTTCTCACCGGAAGCGAACTCTACGTAGGCCTGCGCCCACTGACGCGGCCAGTGGTCCTGACGTTCGCGGTCGAACGCGGCGGTGCCCATCCAGTCCTGGAGAGCGAGTTCGAAGGAGTCCTTGATGCCGAGGCGTCGCTGCTCCGGGGTGTCGACCAGGAACAGTCCGCCGAGCGACCAGAAAGCCTGTCCGCCCAGGTTGGTGGAGTTCTCCTGGTCGACCACCAGGACCTTGCGGCCGGCCTTGACCATCTCGTACGTGGCGACGAGTCCGGCCAGGCCAGCGCCGACGACGATGACATCAGCTTGTTCGGTCACGAGAATTCCTCTTCCTGGGGATGGGTGGGGTCGCTACTGTGCTCGCGGGTGTGCCCAGCCCCCTTGGCAAGTTCCCTCCCGAAGCATCCGAACCACGACAACGAATCCGATGCGTCAGCGTATCGGATCAGCCGGTTGGGGCGAGGATTTCCCTCATCGGCGTACTCGATAACCAAATCTATCCATATCTACCTTTGATTGCAGATATGGATAGATTTGCGTACAGATCGTTCTCCGATGCTCGGAGGGCTGGCCTTTTCGGATCGATCCACCCATAATCACCCTGTGGCCCAAGTTACTGTAACTCCGAGTGCACTCATCCTTGCTCAGTCTGCTGAGGAGGGCGGCGGTGCGGAGCTGGACCAGATCATCGGGATCTCGGTCGCGACGGCGATCATCACAGTGGCCCTGCTCTGGATCGCCTACCTGCACCGCACCCGCAAAATAACCTGGCTGCAGTCGACGGCCGACTGGGCGAGCCGCGTGATGGATCGCCCCCCGTGGGTGGCGCTTCCCCTGCTGACGTTTCTCGGCACGATTCTGACCGCGTTCTTCGGCTTCATCTGGGATGTGAGCCTGCACATCGGCCGCGGCCGCGACGACGGTCCGCTCGCGAATCCGGCCCACTACTTCATCCTCGTCGGACTCTTCCTTCTCTTCGTCACGGGGATGCTGGCCATGATCCTGCCCCGGGACGAGAAGCCCGGTCCCGCCGCCATCAGCATCACCCGCACCTGGTCCGTCCCGGTCGGCGGCGTGCTGGTGGCGGGTGCCGGGTTGTACGCGCTCATCGGATTCCCGCTCGACGACGTCTGGCATCGGATCTTCGGTCAGGACGTCACCCTGTGGGGTCCGACGCATCTCATGCTCATCGGTGGTGCCGGACTGTCCCTCATCGGCGTGCTTCTTCTCGACTACGAGGGCCGGATGGCGGGTGCCGGCGCCACGACCCCCGACAGCAGGTTCGTCTGGTTCATGCGGTGCTTCACCTTCGGTGGCCTGCTCATCGGTCTGTCCGTCTTCCAGATCGAGTACGACTTCGGTGTCGAGCAGTTCCGGCTGGTGCTGCAACCGATGATGATTGCCGGCGCCGCCGCGTTCACCCTGATCGCGGCGCGGATCGCCCTCGGCCCCTTCTCGGCCGTCATCGCTGTGCTCCTCGCCGCTGCCGTCCGGGGGATCACCGCGCTGTTGGTGGGCCCGGTGCTCGGGGCGCCCACCAATGTCTTCGAGCTGTGCCTCGGCGCTGCGGTGGTCGTAGAGCTGCTCGCGCTGACGCCGCTGATCAAGAATCGGGTGGCTTTCGGGGTGGTGGCGGGTCTGCTGGTCGCCACCGTCGGGCTGTGGCTCGAATCCCGGTGGATCGACGCCGTGTACATCTACCCGTGGCCCACCAGCATGTGGCCCGAGGCGCTGGCCATGGCGGTGCCGGTGGGTATCGCGGCGGGGGCGTCCGGTGCGCTGCTGGCGCGAGTGCTGCGAACCGAGGGCCTTCCGCGCCCGGCGATCAGCCGCAGTATTGTGATCGCCACGATCCTTGTGGTGGGCGCCGCGACGGCCAACGGCCTCATCGCCACCGTTCCGGAGAATGCGACAGCCACCATCGACCTCACCGAGGCGACGCCCGAGGGCGGACGCATGGTGAACGCGGAGGTCCGAATCGACCCGCCGGATCTCGTGAGCGCCGATCCGGCGTGGGTGTCCATCCTGTCGTGGCAGGGTGGACCCGAACTGGACAACGGCTTCACGGTCGACCTCCTCGAGCGCACCGGGCCAGGGACCTACCGGACCAATGAGCCGGTGCCGGTCCACGGCACCTGGAAGACGTTGCTGCGCGTGCAGGACGGCCGGACCATGACGGCGGTGCCCATCTACCTGCCCGCCGACCCGGGGATCGGTGCCGAGGAGTTACCGGCGCTCACCTCGTCCACCCGCGAATTCGTTCCGGAGATCACTATTCTGCAGCGGGAGCGGAACTTCGATCACCCGTCATGGTTGTTCGGAGCGGCATCGCTCGTCGTACTGGCGTGCACCCTCGCTCTGATCGCGGCGCTGGCCTGGGGTGCGGGCCGGATCAGCCGATACACGAGCGGTCAGCACGCGCGGGACACACGTGAGGGCGTCGACGTCACATGAATACGACGCCCGATCCCGATGTCGTCTATCTCGCCGACCACTCGGTGTTGCTGGCGATCCCCGCGTTCGTCCCCGCGTTCCTGATCGTCGGCTTCATCATCTTCCTCGCCGTCCGTGATCGAAAGGCGGAGGCGACCGAGAATGCCGACCAGGCGAAGAGGGGCGACGCCGACGAGAAGGGCGAGGAGGACTAGATGACCAGACGGCTTGCCGGCCTGTTCGCAGTCCCAGCCATCGCACTGATGTCGGTCGCATTGATGTCGGTGACAGGGTGTGGATCCGAGGCAGATGCTCCGGCAGACCTCGGTGTCGTGATCGACGTCCGGATCAGCGGCGGTACGGTCACGCCCAGCAACGAGCGCATCGACGCGACAGTGGGGCGGCCCGTCGCGGTGCGCGTGGACAGTGACGCCGACGACGAACTGCACGTCCATGCGGTACCGGAGAAGTCGTTCGAGATCCGGCCCGGGGCAGGCCAGGAGTTCCGGTTCACGGTGGATGTTCCGGGGCAGGTGACGCTCGAACTTCATGAGACCGGCACGACGGTGGCGACGCTGCTCGTGCGTCCATGACGATTGTTCTTGCGCATGGTCTCGGCGGATCCACCGACCTTCCCATTCCCTTCACCTATGTGCTGATCGGGGCGACCTGGGCACTTGCGGTGTCGTTTGCGGTGCTCGCGTTCGCGTGGCGCACACCCAAGCTGGATCCGGACAGTCCGGGCCATTCGTTGCCGATCTGGGTGACTCGGTTCGCTGATTCACCGGTCACCCGGAACGTGTTGTCCGCCTTGGCTCTGCTGTTCACGATCTGGGTCGGGGTCGCGGCATTCTTCGGGCCGGCGGAGTCGACGGCGAACGCGTTGCCGGGTGTGTTCTATGTGGTGCTCTGGGTGGGTCTGGTCGTGGTGTCGCTGGCCGTCGGCCCGATCTGGCGCGTGCTGTCTCCGGTGCGCACGATGCATCGTCTGGTCTGTGCGGCACGAGGGCGTCCCACATCGGCCGGCAACTCGAGGTATCGCACCTCCTGGGGATACCGGCCCGCCGTCCTGGGACTGTTCGCGTTCGTCTGGCTCGAGCTGGCCTGGGACGACCCGGGTTCGGTGGCGGCCGTGCGCACCTGGTGCGTGGTATACCTCGTCGTCACGTCGGCGGGTGCCTTCGTCTTCGGGGAACGCTGGTGTGAACGGGGAGACCCGTTCGAGGTGTACAGCACTCTCGCGTCGAAACTGTCGCCGTTGAGTCGCAGACGCGACGACGGCCGGATCGTTCTCCGCAATCCGCTGGACCACCTCGGCTCGATGCCGGTCCGGGCGGGTTCGGTGGCGCTGATGGCAACCCTGCTGGGATCCACCGCATTCGACAGCTTCTCGGCCTTTCCATGGTGGTCCCGCACGGTGGACGGCTTCGACGGCGCGGCGGCGACTCTCGCGCGCACAGCAGGGCTCCTCACCTTCATCTGCTTCGTCGGAGTGTCGTTCTGGTTGGCCGCGAGGGCGACGGGTGGCCTGAGCGGCCGGCAGCGCGCGGGGTTACCCGGACAGCTGTCGCACTCACTGATTCCGATCGTCATCGGCTACGTCTTCGCGCACTATCTGACGTACCTGGTGGAGAAGGGTCAGGCCACAGCGATTCTGCTGGCCGACCCGCTGGGTCGCGGCTGGAATGTGCTGGGCCTCGGCAACGCGGAGGTGGCATACGTGCTGTCGGAGCATCCCGGCGCAACGGCCTCGATCAAGGTGCTCTGCGTGGTGACCGGGCACATCCTGGGAGTGATTGCCGCCCACGACAAATCCGTGAGCGTGCTGCCTCGGAACCATCAGCTCACCGGACAGCTGGCACTGCTGCTCACCATGGTGACCTACACCTTCGGTGGGCTGTACCTGCTGTTCGGAGGCTGACGCCCCCCGCGAAGAACTAGCGCGCCAAAACCACGGCAGCTTCCGCGGTGAGCGAGGAGAACGTGAACGTCTCTTCGAGGTAGAGGGTGACCTCGGTGGCGGTGTGACTGTCGTAGCCGATGGACAGGTCGGTGCCGAGCGTGAGTTGGTTGTCGCCGCCGCGGGTGGACAGCACGTAACCGCCGCGAATGGCCGGAGCCCAGATGATGTCGCCGGTGACGAGGTCACGCAGGTGGTGGAACACCGGATGTCCCTCGTCACGGGTTTCGCTGACCGCGGTGTAGGCATCAGCGTCCAGGACGACCGAGTACGGACCCTCGACACCGGCCAGGCGCAGCGCGGAGAGGGCGGAAGCCACGGCGTCCGGGAAGAGGAGCGGATCCTCGGGAAGGGACAGCGCCGGATTGTTACTGGAGGGGCCGAGCCCGTGGATACCGGCCTCCGCGTACCCCTCGAACACGGACTGATCCTCGGCGAACGCGATGGCCTTGGCCGCATCCTTGACGGGCTGCCAGTCGGAGTCGAGTGAGCCGCGGGCGACGTCGTCGACCTCGGCGCGGCTCAGGGTGAACGGGAACCGCAGTTCGACCAGCGGATGCACCTGCCGCAACTGCGCGCGAATCCTGCCGTCCGAGGTGGTGATCGGCTGGACTCGGCCCAGGTTGTGGGCGGAGTAGGAATAGCCGAAGGGTCCTGCGACGTCGACGACACGGCGACCCGCCACATGCCGCTTGAACGTGCGAGCGGCCTCTTCGCCGATCTGCTGCCAGGCGGCCTCCGTGACGGGGGCCAGATTCCGGTGCAGATTGCTCGAGTCGGTCATTGCGACACTCCTTTGAGACCACCAATTTTGAGGGACAGATCGTGCGGTCCGGCATGCGCCGGGTCTTCGGTGGTGATCGACTCGCCGGCGTCCGGTTCGTTGCCCAGCGACTCGAGAACCTCGCGGCTCGGCACGAAGAAGAGGGTGCCGGTGACCGCAGTCGAGAAATCGAGAATGCGGTCGTAGTTGCCGGGGGGATCGCCGAGGAACATCCGCCGCAGCATCAGTTCGGTGACGGCGGGATCCTTCGCGTAGCCGATGAAGTACGTGCCGTACTCGGCCTCGCCGAGGCTGCCGAACGGCATGTTGTCGCGCAGGATGTCGTGTTCGACGCCGTCGTCGTCGACGATCGTGTTCAACGCGACGTGCGAGTTGCCGGGTTTGGCATCGTCGTCGAGTTCGATGTTCTCGAGCTTGGTGCGCCCGATCACCCGCTCCTGCTCCTCGGTACCCAGCGAGTTCCACGCGGCCATGTCGTGGAGGTACTTCTGGACGATCACGTAGCTGCCGCCCCGGAAAGCCACATCCTCGTCGCCGATGTAGGCGGCATCCTCGGCGTCGGCGTCGGTGGGATTCTCGGTGCCGTCGACGAATCCGAGGAGATCACGGGCGTCGAAATAGCGGAAACCGTGCACCTCGTCGGCCACGGTGGCGGCAGTCCCCAGCGCGGTCATGATCTGCCGGCCGAGTTCGAAACACAAGTCGGCGCGGGCGGCCTTGATATGGAACAGGACGTCACCGGGTGTGGCGGGGGCACTGTGCACCGGTCCCGTCAACGGTACGAACGGATGCAGGCCCGCCGGTGTGCGGGAGGGGCCGATCCGATCCCAGAACGCTGCACCGATCCCGATCACGCAGGACAGGGTTCCCGCGAGTTCGCGAAATCCCACAGCCTTGATCAACCCGTCGATATCGACGACCACATCGCGCACCGTCGCGGCATCCTCGTCGGACCTGCCCACGACGACCACGAGAAAGAGCGATGCGGCCGTCGGTGGGGTGTCCACCGACTGCGGCGCGAACCGCGAGACCTGGCCTGGCATGCTGCCTCCGATCACTTCGACGAACGTCGTCGCCTCGAGGGCCGTCTTATCGAGAGCCTGCGCCCTAGTTAACCGTCTCGGACCGACAGACTCCATCGGACCCGCGCGGGCGGGTCCGACCGTTCGATCCGGGCGATAGCCCGGACACATGTCGGTGAGGTCTCCTACCCTGGAGTCATGCCCTTGTCTGTGCAGGAACGCGAACAGTTTCTGGCCGAGCCGCACATCGCGGCGCTGTCGGTTTCCGTGGGCGAGAACCGCGGGCCGCTCACCGTGCCGATCTGGTACCAGTACACGCCCGGCGGCGAGGTGTGGGTGCTGACCGGCGCGGGATCGGAGAAGGTGCGGCTCATCGAAGCTGCAGCCCGGTTCACCGTGATGGTCGATCGCCTCGAACCGACGATTCGATACGTGTCCGCAGAGGGCGCCGTCACGCGCATCGTCCCGGGTACCGACGCGATGAGCGTGGAAATGGCCCACCGGTATCTCCCCCCGGACCGGGCAGAGGCCTACCTCGCATACGCCAGGTCGGAGTTGGGTGAGCAGGTCGCCGTCCACATGCGGCCCGAGCACTGGCGTTCGGCGGATCTGGGTTCGATCTAGCTGTGCCCGTCGTCCGGAAGGTCGTGGATCTGTCACACACCATCGGTGACGGAATGCCGGTGTATCCCGGCGATCCGGTGCCGACGCTGACCCGGCACTGCACCATCGAGCGCGACGGCTACAACGTGCTCGAGATTCGGGTGGGCTCGCAGTCCGGCACGCACGTCGACGCTCCGGCACATCTGGACCCGGCGGGCGCCACCATCGACCGCCTGGCGCCGGAGTTGTTCGTGGGCAGGGGCGTCGTCTTCGATCTCCGCGGATTGCCCGCCCGGCAGCGGATTACCCGGGACCTGCTCGTGAGCCGCTGCGAAGAGGTGCGGCATGGCGACATCGCCCTGTTCCACACCGGATGGGCTCGTCACTACGGGAGCGACGCCTACTACACCCATCCCTTCCTCGATCCGGCGGCGTGCGAGTTCCTCCTCGAGCAGGGAGTTCGGACGTTCTGCCTCGACGCACCGAGCATCGAAGAGTCTGCGGGAGCCGAGCCCGGCTATCCCGTTCACCACCTGATCGCGGATGCCGGGGGAGTGATCGGCGAGAACCTGTGCAATCTCGAGCAGATCGACTTTCCCGATCCGCTGGTAAGTCTGCTCCCGATCAAGCTCGAAGCCGGTGACGGTGCCCCGACCCGAGCGGTGGCCATGCAGCTCGCTGCGGAGTGATCAGGATCGAGCCGCCCCGATCCTGGCGCGCAGATGGGTGAGCGCGCGGTGCTGGGCCACACGGACGGCGCCCGGGGTGGTCTGTAGGGCATGTGCGGTCTGCACCGCGGACATCCCCGCGACGACGCGCATGAAGAGGACCTGCCGGTGACGGGCGGGCAGGGTGCCGAGGAGCCGGCTCATGTCTTCACTCATCTCACGTCTCAGTACGTGATGCTCGGGGCCGTCCTCGGGCTCCGAGGTACGGTGCGCGGCCGTGGTCTGTGCGGTGGGGAGGAACATGCGGTTCGCGCGACGGCGCGTATCGGCCACCTTGTGTGAAGCGATACCGAAGATGAACGACAGCAGCGTCTTTCCCTGATCCTGGTAGGTACGTAGTGCGCTCATCAGTGCCACGCAGACCTCCTGGGTGACATCTTCGGCGGTGGTGTGCGGGTGCTCGGCCGACTCGAGCCTGCCTGCGCAGTAGCGGTGAACGACGGGGTGGGCGATGCGCAGAACCTCCCCGACGGCGTCCGGGTCACCGGCCGCGGCGAGGGGTGCGAGACGTTCCAGTTCCTGTCTGACGTCCGAAGAGACGTTGTGGTCCAGTTCGATCATCGTGTACTCCCTGTTCGGTGGCTGCTTCAAGCGTCGGGCGAACGGGAGAAACCGAGTAGGCACCGAAGGGTGAGAAGTGGACACCCCTTCTGTAGAAGTCCATAGCGGGATCTAGGACACGCGCTAGATGAGCGCAGATTCGGTGAGAGAAGTTGTTACCTTCGTGGCCATGGACCCCGTCCGGAACCCGTACGCGCCCGGCGCGGGACAGCGCCCGCCGGAACTCGCGGGACGAACGAAGCAACTCGACGCGTTCGATGTGGTGCTCGAGCGGATCGCTCGCGGTCGCCCGGAACGCAGTGTGGTGCTGACAGGTCTGCGCGGGGTCGGGAAGACGGTGCTGCTCAATCACCTGCGCTCCGCCGCCATTTCCCGGCGGTGGGGGACGGGCAAGATCGAGGCGCGCCCCGATCAGGACCTGCGGCGCCCGTTGTCGTCGGCACTGCACATGGCGGTTCGGGAGATCGCGAGTTCGCACCGCGACCCCGACCGGGTCGAGGAGTTCCTGGGTGTTCTCAAATCGTTCGCCCTGCGCGCGACGGCGGACAAGGGAATGCGGGAGAGATGGCAGCCGGGTATCGACGCCCCGGCGGTGAGGGGACGCGCGGATTCGGGCGACATCGAGATCGACCTGGTGGAACTGCTACTCGACGCGTCGTCACTGGCCCGGGACGTCGGTGTCGGTATCGCGCTGTTCATCGACGAGATGCAGGATCTCGGTGCGGCCGACGTGTCGGCCATCTGTGGTGCCTGTCATGAACTCAGCCAGGACGCCGCGCCGCTGATCGTGGTCGGCGCCGGGCTTCCGCATCTTCCCGCCGTGTTGTCGGCGTCGAAGAGCTACTCGGAACGGTTGTTCAGTTACCACCGGATCGACCGGTTGGACCGGGCGTCCGCGGACCGGGCGCTGATCGCCCCGGCCGAGCGGGAAGACGTGAAGTTCACCGACGAGGCGCTCGATGCGCTCTATGCGGCGGCGGACGGCTACCCGTATTTCGTGCAGGCCTACGGCAAGGCCACCTGGGATGTGGCCGCCGCCAGTCCCATCACCGACGAGGACGTGCGGGTGGCCGCACCCACCGCGGAGGAAGAACTGGCCGTAGGGTTCTTCGGTTCCCGCTACGAGAGGGCCACCCCCGCGGAGCGGGAGTACATGCGGGCGATGGCAGAACTCTCCGGCGACGACGGTCCCGTTGCCACAGCGTCGATCGCGACGGAACTGGGCCGCAAACCGGCGTCGCTGTCACCGGCGCGGGACGGGTTGATCAAGAAGGGCCTGATCTACTCGGCCGAGCGCGGATCGATCGGTTTCACCGTGCCGCACTTCGGTAAGTATCTACGCAGTCAGCACGACTGACGCACGTGCCGCTAGCGAAATCTAGGGGTATCTAGCAACCTCGCAAGATTCACGAATAGAATCATCACGTCCGCTTTGGGCTGATTCCGCAGCCGGCCGCAGGCGTTACATGAAGATGTCTCGCCGTACACTCGGCGCGGATGAATCAGCTGAGCTCGTTATGGGACCGCATGAGCGCGGTCAGTCCGGCCCCGCCGGCGTGGATCGTGCAGGTCGCCGCGGTGATCGCCGTGATCCTCGTACTGGAACCGCACGCGTGGCGGATCACCCGCAACGTGGTGACCATCATCCACGAGTGCGCGCACCTCATCGTCGCGTTGCTCTTCGGCAGAAGACTGAAGGCTGTCCGGTTGCACTCGGACACATCGGGTGTCGCCATTTCGTCGGGGAAGCAGACCGGACTCGGCGTCGTGCTCATGACCTTCGCCGGCTACGTGGGGCCCGCGGTCCTCGGTCTCGGTGCGGCGTGGGTGCTCGGCATCCAGCATGCGATCGCAGTGCTGTGGATCGGGGTGGTGGCGATCGCGGCGATGCTGCTTCTCGTCAGGAACCTGTTCGGGCTGTTTTCCCTCACAGTGGTCGGCGCACTGCTGTTCGCACTCGTCTGGTTCGGGGCACAGGATCTTCAGGTGGCCGCGGCGTATCTGATCACGCTGTTCATGCTCGTCGCCGCACCACGACCGGTCCTGGAACTGCAGCGCCAGCGCGCTCGGGGAAGCGCGCCGGAGTCGGATGCCGATCAACTCGCCCGGCTGACCCATGTCCCGGGCATCGTCTGGGTAGTCCTGTTCTTGTCGGTGACCGTGGCCTGCCTGGTGCTCGGCGGCTGGTGGATTCTCCGGCCGGTCGGCGGCTGACTCTCGCGGGGAACTCCTCGTCGACCAGAGATCAGGCCACTTCGTGTTCGCCGCCCGCCGCCACCCTGCGCAGGCCGCGGTAGGCGCCTTCGGGGGTTTGCCGTCCCGCGACCACGGCCTCGACCTCGGCGGCGATGGGCATGTCGACGTGGTAGTCGCGGGCCAACTCCATCACGGTCGGTGCCGTCTTGACCCCCTCGGCAACCTGTCCCAGTTCGGCGACCGCTTCCTCGACGGTCAGCCCGCGGGCGATGGCCTCGCCGACGCGCCGGTTGCGTGAGCTCGGGCTGATGCAGGTGGCGATGAGGTCGCCCACACCGGTGAGACCCGCGAACGTGCGGGAATCGGCGCCCATCGCCTCTCCCAACCTGGTCATCTCGGCGAGTCCCCGGGCAAGGACCATCGCCCGCGTGTTGTCCCCCACACCGAGTCCGTCGGCCATGCCCGACGCGATGGCCACGATGTTCTTGAGCACTCCGCCGAGTTCGCACCCCAGCACATCGGTGTTGCGGTAGACGCGAAATACCTTGGACGCGAACAACGGTTGCAGTGCCGTGGCCACCCGGACGTCCTGGGTGGCGACGACGGACGCGGCAGCGAGTCCGTTGATGATCTCGCGGGCGATGTTCGGGCCGGCGAGGAGCCCGACCGGGTGCCCGGGCAGGCATTCCGCGATCACCTCGGTAGGCCGTAACCGCGTACCCGGCTCGAGGCCCTTCGCCAACGACAGCACCGGGACCCATGCCCGCACCTCGTTGGTGATCTGGGCGAGGGTGCTCCGGACTGCATGCGAGGGAACACCCACCACCAGCACGTCTGCCTCATGTGCCGCCTCAACCAGGTCGGCGGTGGCCCGCATCGATTCAGGCAGAACGTGGTCGCCGAGATATCGGGAATTGCGGTGGTCGGAGTTGATCTCGTCCGCGACCTCCGCGGTGCGGGCCCAGAGAAGGGTGGGGGTGTTGTGGGCGGCCAGGGTTGCCACCGTGGTTCCCCACGAACCGGCGCCGAGCACCACGACGCGTACCGGTCGGGCCATCACCGATCACCCCTTCGACTGGAGCCACCTAACGGGTCCACCTTGTCACCCGGAGCCGGAACGCGTCGGACGATTCGCGAAGTCGCCTCAGTCGGTCCGCTTGCGGGCGGTGACGAGGAGGTACTCCCACTCCATCACCATTTCCGCGTTCTCCTGCCTGTGGCGTTCGGCCAGTGCGGACAGTTCGCGATCCAGGGCCGCAACCCGGTCGGGGTCGCCGGCGATGTTCTTGTACACGGCGATCGTGGGACCGTAGCGTTGCTTGAAGTAATCGCGGAACGCGTCGGGCGTGTCGAAGAGGTCGACGCGCAGGGTCTGCCGTCGCGCCGAGAAGTCGGTGACCCGGTCGCCCATCAGGGTCCGGACGTGATCTTCGCTTCCCCACAGCGGTGGCGGCTGCGCTCCGGGCGGCGGGGCGGGCGCGTACGGCTTCATCACCGCGAACATTTCACCGATGAATCCGGTGGGCGTCCAGCTGAGGAGCCCGATGGTGCCGCCCGGCTTGCACACCCGGACGAGTTCGTCGGCGCTCGGCTGATGGTGCGGGGCGAACATGACTCCGACACAGGACATCACGGTGTCGAACTCGTTGTCGCCGAACGGCAGCGCTTCGGCGTCGGCCTGTTTCCACTCCAATTCCACGCCGTGCTCGGCGGCCTGTCGCCGTCCCGGCTCGAACAGTTCGGGAGTGAGATCCGAGGCGACGACGGCCGCACCGGCCAGCGCGGCGGGGATGGCGGCATTGCCGGATCCCGCCGCGACATCGAGCACCCGGTCGCCGCGTCGTATCGCGCACGCCCCGACCAGAGTTCGGCCGAGGTCCGAGATGACGTCGGATGCCAGGGTGGGGTAGTCCCCGAGCGCCCACATGGCGCGGTGCTTGTTCTTCAGTTCGTGGTCCTCCACGATCATGTTGATGCCGTTGCTCATATCGGTCCTTTCGGTCGGCGGACATGCACGGTGTTCTTCCGCGTTCCACCTTCGACGGAGGGCACCGGCGGGCACAGCCACCCTGGGGGTAAGTTTCCGGCCCCCTTCATGCGCGTCGACCGTGCTCGGTCAACCCTCCTCTCGAAACTGCGCAGCGAGTTCACTGCGCGAGCGGATCCCGAGCTTCGCGTAGACACGGGTCAGGTGGTACTGCACCGTCTTCACCGACAGGAAGAGTTCGCCCGCGGCTTCCTTGTTGCTTGCGCCGGCAGCAACGAGTTCGGTGACCGCCCGTTCCTGGGGAGTCAGTTCGGCGAGCGTGAATGCGCTGCGCTTGATGTTGAGGCCGCCTGCCTTGAGTTCACGGTCGCAACGCTGCACGTACGAGGTGGCCCCGAGAGCGGAATAGCCCTCGCGTGCCGCCTGGATCACGGCGTCGGCGTCACGGCGTTTTCCCGCTCGTCTCAGCGTCTGGCCATACGCGAAATTCACCCGGGCACGGTCGTACGGGAGGGGCAGCGCATCCAGTTGCGCCAAGGCATCCTCGAAGGCCCTCCGGGCTGCCTCGATGTCGCCGCGGGCTCCGATGACGCGGCCGCGCGCGTAGCCGAGGCGGGCCATGGCGGATCGGTGACCACGCTCGGCTGCCCGCTGCTCATGGGGCACGAGGAAGGCGTCGGCATCGTCCACCCGGCCGGCCATCACCAGCGCATTCGCATAGACATCGGGCCAGGGCCAGAATCCGGGTTCGTCGATTCCTTCGCGTGGCTGCATGCGTGCGATCGGCTCGAGCGCCCTGATCACCGTGAGGTAGTCGGCCTCGACCTCCGCGCATTGGGCCCGGGCGAGCGAGAACGGGATGAACATGATCGGGTAGTCGTGAGCGCTCGCACCGGCCAGCCGCAGATGCTCATGGGCTGCGGGCCAATTGCCGCGCAACGCATGCGTCTGCGCGCCCGTCCAGTGCACGAGCGGCCGGACCAGATCGAGGGCCACGTCGTCGATCTGGCGGGCGGCACGCGACACGGTGTCGATGGCGTCGTCCCAGTCTCCGAGGACGAACTGGGTACGGGCCAGCCAGGCCTGCGCCCACAGGGAAATGCGGACCGAGCCCATCCGGAACGCGGTCGGCACGGCACTCTCGAGTTCCCGGCGTGCCGATTCGGGGTCGTCGAGAGCCAGGTCCAGCCAGCCGCGTGCCATCTCGAATCGCTGAGATTGCGCGCCGCGCGCAACCTTGGCGGACAAATCGTCGTACGCGACGCGTGCTTCCTCGACGCGTCCCGTTGCCGCCAGACCGAGGCCCATGACGGCCGCCGATTCGACGGCGGACGGGTCACCCGGGTCGACCAGGGCAACTGCACGACGACCCCACTCGACCAGGTCGGGGCCGTGCCAGCGAGACAGCGAATCGAGCACCCGGCGCTGGCAGATCACGGCCGCTGTCGCCGGATCGTTCTCCGGCTCGGCCGCCGCCCACGCCTGATTCAGGAGCAGGTCGGCCTCCGCGGGACGACCCCGCAGGATCGCCAGGTAACCGAGGACCGAGTCCCGCAGCGGGCTTGGCGGAAAGCTCTCGATCTCGGGGGCGAAGGCCAATGCCTGAGGAAGATTGCCCGCCCCGACGAGCGCGTCGACCGCGCGGATCAGCCGCCGCTCACGGACCGTCCGGTCGGCGGTGATCCGACTCGATTTGATCAGTGCATCCGCAACGGTCGACCACGCACCCATCTCCGCGCGATGTACGGCGAAACGGTCGAGTTCGTCTGCGAGCCCGGCGTCGCCGAGCGGGGTGGCCGCGGCGAGATGGTCGAGGCGCTCACCTTCGTCCTCCACGATCTCTGCGGCGCGTCGATGCAGCTCACGGAGCCGAAGGGGCGGCAGATGCAGATACACCGCGGCCCGGGTGAGGGGAGAAGGAAAGGCGAGTACGGCCACCCCGCGTCTCGCGGTCAGGTCGAGCAGACCGCGGCGATGCGCCTCGTCGAGGGCCTCGAGAGGATGCTCGATTGCGGCGAGTTCGGTCGCGTACGCGAACAGCGACTCCTCGGCGAACACGGCTGCCGACTCGACCAACGTCCGGGTGGGGTGTGAGCAGCTCGAAAGGTGCGCAAGCACAGTAGCCGCGAAGGTACGAGGAACGGGGAGGACGGACTTCCAGCGTCCCCATTCGGTGGGATCGACCTCGCGGAGGAGCTGTCTGAGGTGCCGCGGGTTGCCCCCGGTGTGCCGGGCGAGTTGCCGTGCCACGGGTGCCGGCAGATCGACATGGGCCACCGTGTCGGCGAGCCGGCGGACCGCGGTTTCGTCCAAAGGGCCGACGTGGATGCGTCGGCGATGCCGGTCGAGGATGTCGAGAACCTGCGGATCCACCTTCTCGGGTGGTTCGGAGGTGGTGATCAGGACGATCAGGGCAGGCTGGTGGATCTGGTGGACGGCCGACGTCATCGCCTGGAGTGACGGGAGATCGGCCCAGTGAGCATCATCGAGGACCACGACGAAAGGCTGATCGGCGGGCACGGCCGAGGCGACCGAACCGAATTCACGGGCGACATCCAGCGGATCCGTCGCGGCGAGCGGGGCACGGAGCAGCTGTTCTGCAACCCAGAACCGATGGTTCGACGCCCACTCCACACACGTCGCGAAGAAGCTCGGCACCTCGGGGTGCGCATCCAGAAAACTCTCCACCAGGGTGGTCTTCCCGATGCCGGGCGCACCGTCGACCACCGCAACGACAGGGCCTCGCGCGCCGGTCTCACGCAGGAAAGATTCCAGCAGGTCCCGCTCGGTAGAACGTCCGACGAGGTCGATGCTGCCCGAATCACTCACATCTCTCACCGTAACGCCGGAGCGGAAACGCGGGATCGCTTCTGCCCCGGGTTGCAGGTCCGATCCGTCGCCCGCCGTCTGCCGAAAGTCTCTCTGCAGATCAGCGACACTCGTGTACGGCGTCACCACACCGCCTTCGGTAACGATCCGCTGCGTGCGGCCAAAGTTACGCATGGTGCGCCTGCTGTCATAGATACTGCACCGGTGATGCCGACCAAACGAACCTGCTTTTCCGCCATATCGATGGTGATGCTCGCTGTCGCAGGCTTGCTGGTCGCGGCCCCGGGGAGCAGCGGCGCCGCACCGCCCGCCTGGCGATACACGATGGTGGCGTTCAGCAACGCCAGCGACCGCGACATGGATGTCTACGAGTCGGGGGACGCCACTCAATTCCAACCCGTCCGACTGTCGGCGTTTCGGCCCCCGTCGGGGCTGGTGCGTGACCCGAGCATCTTCCGGCACACGGACGGGTTCTATTACGTCACCTACACAACAGTCGACGGGGCGAACATCGGCTTCGCACGCAGCAGTGACCGCACCAACTGGACGCCCCTGGGGTCCTGGCCGGTCCCGTTCTGCTGTGCCTTCCTGCCGGGCACGGGGGACGGCACGGGTTCTGCCAGCCCGCCGGGCTTCTCGGGGTCGGCCGGGTTCAAGGACGGACCGTCACTGTCACCGTTCACCACGAAAGCCTGGGCGCCCGAATGGTTCGTGGACGGCGACCGCGTCAACGTCATCCTGTCGCTGTCGACCGGTGGAGGATTCGTGCCGTATCTGATGACGGCGCTGGAACCATCGCTCAGGTTGTGGAGCCCGCCTGTTCCGCTCGCCGGGATCGGCGCGGACCACATCGACACCACCGTGGTCAAGGTGGGATCGACCTATCATGCGTTTACCAAGAACGAGACGAAGAAGGTCATCGAGCATGCGGTCGCGTCGTCGGTGACGGGACCCTATTCATTCGTCCCGCCTGGAAATTGGGGCTCGCTGCTGGAGGGCCCAGCCCTGGTTCAGTTGCCGAACGACGCCTGGCGGATATATCTCGACGCCTATACCGAAGGAAAGTATCTCTATTCCGACAGCACGGATGGGCTGAACACCTGGTCGCCCGTACAAGAGCTTCCAGGCCTTTCCGGGTCGGTTCGCCATTTCGGCGTGATGAGAGAGCCGGCATAACGACGACTCGGTGACGGTCACGTCGTCAGCAAACGCCAGAGTCCGATCAGACCGAGGACGACGATCGCCGCACGCAACACGGCGGGGGACAGGCGGCGCCCGTAGCGCGCACCGACGACACCACTGTTGCCTCCGCCGTTGCCGCCGCCGTTGATGACGGTAACCTCGAAGATGCCGTAGCCAGGATTCAGGACGGTGATGGATGGCAATAGCGCAACTTTCGTATACATTCCCTTTGCCGGCTAACGCTTGTCCCGCGACGCGCGTTCGATCTTCGATTGCTTCGCGCAGCAGCAGCAGTTCGAGGAACACCACTAGGCGTAAAGGATCTGGTGTCGGTTATGGCGACGGAGACGAACTCCACCAAGTTGGAGCGGGTTGCGATTCGCTTCGCAGGCGACTCGGGCGACGGTATGCAGTTGACCGGCGACCGCTTCACCTCCGAGGCTGCCGCTTTCGGCAACGATCTCGCGACCCAGCCCAATTTCCCGGCCGAGATCCGTGCCCCTCAGGGGACCCTGCCCGGCGTTTCGTCGTTCCAGATCCAGATCGCGGATTACGACATCCTGACAGCGGGTGATCGTCCCGACGTTCTGGTGGCGATGAATCCCGCCGCGCTGAAAGCGAATCTCGCCGACCTTCCTCGCGGCGGAACGATCATCGTCAACACCGACGAGTTCACCAAGAGGAACCTGTCCAAAGTCGGGTATGCCGCCAGTCCGCTGGACGACGACTCGTTAGCGGACTACGTGGTGCATCAGGTGCCGATGGCAACGTTGACGGTCGGTGCGGTGGAACCGGCCGGCCTGAGCCGCAAGGACGGCGAACGAGCGAAGAACATGTTCGCGCTCGGCCTCCTCTCCTGGATGTACAACCGGCCCACACACAGCATCGAGCAGTTCCTCCGGACCAAGTTCGCCGCGAAACCGCAGGTCGCCGAGGGGAATCTCCTGGCCTTCAGGGCGGGGTGGAATTACGGGGAGACCACCGAGAGCTTCGCGACCACCTACGAGGTTGCCGCGGCGACGTTGCCGCCGGCAACCTATCGCCAGGTCACCGGCAACACGGCTCTTGCCTACGGCGTGGTCACCGCCGGCCGACTCGCCGGGCGGGATGTCTTTCTCGGTACCTACCCCATCACGCCCGCATCGGACATCCTGCACGAGCTGAGCAAGCACCGGAATCTCGGCGTCACCACATTCCAGGCCGAGGACGAGATCGCGGGTATCGGCGCCGCGCTGGGTGCGTCGATCGGCGGGGCCCTGGGCGTCACCAGTACGTCCGGTCCGGGACTCGCACTGAAGAGCGAGGCGATCGGGCTCGCGGTGATGACGGAAGTTCCGCTGCTGGTGATCGACGTGCAGCGCGGCGGACCCTCGACCGGACTGCCGACGAAGACCGAGCAGTCGGATCTCCTCCAGGCGATGTACGGCCGCAACGGCGAGTCTCCGGTCGCGGTGATCGCCCCGCGCTCGCCGGCGGACTGTTTCGACGCCGCGGTCGAGGCGGCTCGGATCGCGATCACCTACCGCACGCCGGTGTTGCTGTTGTCCGACGGCGCCATCGCGAACGGCAGCGAGCCGTGGGCCATCCCCGACGTCGCGGACATGGAGCGGGTCGACCCCGACTGGGAAACCTCGCCGACGGAAGACGCAACGTTCCAGCCCTACGCACGCGACCGGGCCACCCTCGCACGGGCCATGGCGGTGCCCGGCACTCCCGGACTCGAACACCGTATCGGCGGTCTCGAGAAGGCCGACGGAAGCGGTGACATCTCGTACGATCCGGCCAACCACGATCTGATGGTGCGGCTGCGCCAGGCGAAGATCGACGGCATAACCGTTCCCGACGTGGTAGTGGACGACCCTTCGGGTGAGGCCGAGCTGCTACTGGTCGGCTGGGGCAGTTCCTACGGGCCGATCGGAGAAGCATGTCGGCGAGCGCGCCGAGAAGGCAAGAAGATCGCGCACGTCCAGCTGCGGAATCTGAATCCGCTGCCGGCGAATCTCGGCGAGGTACTGAAGAGCTACGCGACGGTAGTTGTTCCGGAAATGAACCTCGGACAATTGGCGATGATCCTGCGGTCGAAGTTCCTCGTCGATGCCCAGCCGGTCACCAAGGTGCAGGGTCTTGCCTTCCTCAGCGACGAATTGCACAAGGTCATCAACTCCGCGCTTGCGGGCACGCTGCGGGAGCAGGAACTCGCGAAGACCTCCGACGCCCTTGCGTCGGCCACCTATCGAACGCCCCGACCGCGGCAGGAGGAATCGGCGTGACAGAGATGATCAGTCGTGTCGGCGAGGATCTGGGACTCAGTGCCACAGCCGACGTCCCCAAGACCGACGAAGCACAGAAGGCCAAGGACTTCACCACGGACCAGGAGGTCCGCTGGTGCCCCGGCTGTGGCGACTACGTCATCCTCGCGACCATCCGCAGCTTCCTGCCCGAGCTGGGATTGCGGCGCGAGAACATGATGTTCGTATCGGGTATCGGATGTTCGAGCCGGTTCCCCTACTACCTCGACACCTATGGTCTGCATTCGATTCACGGGCGGGCTCCGGCCATCGCGACGGGGCTTGCGGTGACGCGACCGGACCTGTCGGTGTGGGTGGTCACCGGTGACGGTGACGCGCTCTCGATCGGCGGCAATCACCTCATCCACGCGCTCCGCAGGAACGTCAACATGACAATTCTGTTGTTCAACAACAGGATCTACGGACTGACCAAGGGGCAGTATTCGCCGACCTCGGAAGTCGGCAAGGTCACCAAGTCCACGCCGCACGGGTCCGTGGACCACCCGTTCAACACGCTCTCCCTCGCTCTCGGCGCGGAGGCGACCTTCGCCGCCCGTGCTCTCGACTCGGACCGCAAGGGTTTGACGGCGGTGCTGCGAGAGGCGGCAGCCCACCGTGGCACGTCGTTCGTCGAGATCTACCAGGACTGCCCGATCTTCAACGACGGGTCGTTCGACGTGTTGCGTAAGGAGGGCTCGGAGCAGAGGCTCATCCCACTGGTGCACGGGGAGCCCATCGTGTTCGGTCGTGACGGCGAATACTGCGTGGTACAAAAGGGATTCGGGCTGACGGTGCAAGCGACGGCGGACGTCGTCAGTGCCGACATCGTCGTCCACGATGCGCACACCGACGACCCCGAATACGCACAGGCACTGGCGCGACTGTCGGACCAGGACCTGACCCACACGGTCACAGGCGTGTTCCGCAGTGTTGTTCACGATACGTACGACGACATGGTTCGTCTGCAGAACGAATTGGCGAAGGAGAGCGACCCGGTGGACGAGGGATCGCTGCAGCGCCTGCTGACCGGTCGCGACACCTGGACCGTCCAACGATGACCCTCTACGACGGCAGGGGTGTATTCACGATGGACGTGCCCTCGACAGCCGTAGTGGTCGCTGCCGAGGTCTCCTGCCGCGGCACGAAGAACGTCACGGACGCTCCCAGCACTGCGATGCCCGCGAAGACGTAGAACGCCACCTGACTGCTGATGCCGGCGCTGAGCAGTGCGCCGCCGATGAGGGGGCCGAAGATGCCGCCGAGCCGGCCGAATCCGGCGCACCACGCCACCCCGGCGCCGCGTGCGGAGGTGGAGTAGTAGTTGGAGACGAATCCGCAGATGAGGACCTGGGTACCGATGGTGCCGACACCGGCGATCGCCACCGAGACGAGCAGCACCGGAAGCGGGAAGCCGAGGGTGAGCAGAATCAGTGCGAGGGCGGCGAGACCGAAGGTGGTGGCGACCACCCGTTGCGGGCCGGTGATGTCCGCAACCTTCGACGCTGCGAGGCCACCGAGGATGGCGCCGCCGTTGAGTACGAGCAGGAACGACAGCGAACCTTTGGCGTTGTACCCGGCGTCCTCCATGATCTTCGGCAACCAGGTGTTGAGGCCGTACGTGAGAAGCAGTCCCGAGAAGCTCATCAGACCGAGAAGCGCAGTGCCCCAAGCGTACCGGCGGGTGGCGAGGGCGGCGAAGCCCACCTTCTCGACCGACGCCCGCTCAGCTGCGATCTCCTCCGCGTTCGGCATCGGGATTCCGGTGCGGTCCGAGATCCGCTGCGCCTTCTCCTCCTGTCCGCGGGCCACCAGCCACTTCGGCGATTCCGGCAGTTTCAGCAGCGCGAGGGGCAGCAGGAAGAGGATCGGGAGTGCGCCGATCCAGAAGAGTCCACGCCAGCCGATGGCGTCGCGGAGCACGATCGCGAGCAGGGAGGCGAGAACACCGCCGGCGGGGACGCCGCTGTAGACGATCGCGTTGTACAGGTTGCGCTTTCCTGCCGGTGCGAATTCCGCCACCATCGCGCCTGCGGTGGCGACGAGGCCACCTACACCGATGCCGGTCAGGAAGCGGAGTAACCCGAACATGGTGACGCTGGTGGCCGTCGCAGCCAGCGCCATGCCGATGGAGAACCAGGCGATGTTGATCAGCATCATGCGTCGTCGGCCCAGATAGTCACCGACCGCACCGGAGACGAGCGCTCCGACCATGACGCCGATGAGCGCGTAGGAGCCGAGGGCGCCGGCCTGTTGGGCTGAGATCTCACCGAGCTGGCTCGCATCGCTCATCAGGGTGGGGAGGATGGTGCCGTACACCACCAGGTCGTATCCGTCGAAGATGATGGCGATGGTGGCGATGGCAACGATCCACGTCACCGCGCTCCGATGCCGGGGGCCGGCCCAGGTGTCACGGTCGGTAGTGCCGGGTGGGGTCATGAGGTTCTCCGCTCGATGTGTGTGACGGGGGACTTCTTCGGGACGTGAAGTGTGCTGTATCACAAACGAATTCAGGGACAACAATGCCTCACCGGTGGGTCGGTTCGACCGGACCCACCGAGTGAGGCCGTTGTGGAGAGACTTGGGGTTACCCCAGATCACCACCGGCGACGGGAAGAACCGTGCCGGTGATGTACGAGGCCTCGTCCGAGGCGAGGAAGAGGATGGCCGCAGCCTGTTCGTCCAGCGTGCCGTACCGCTTCAGCAGCGAGGAGTCGACGGTCTGATCGACGATCTGCTGGTACCAGATCTTCTCCTGCTCGGTTTCGACGCCGGGGCCCCGGGGAACCCGTCGCGGTGGTGCTTCCGTTCCACCGGGTGCGGTGGCCACCACGCGAATTCCGTACTGCGCCGCCTCGAGTGCGAGCGACGCGGTGAGGGCGTTGACGCCGCCCTTCGCGGCGGCGTAGGGCACGCGGTTCACGCCGCGCGTCGCTACCGACGACACGTTGACGATGGTGCCCGACTGCTGTGCGATGAGGTGGGGCAGCACGGCCCGGCAGGTCCACAGGGTCGGGAACAGCGACCGCTGGACCTCGGCCTGGATCTGGTCGGCGGTGTAGTGCTCGTAGGGTTTGGCCCAGATGGTGCCGCCCACGTTGTTGATCAGGATATCGAGCCTGCCGTGCTGCTGATGCGCCTCGTCGATGGCGGCCTCCGCGCCGGCGAACTGCTCGAGGTCAGCCGTGATGCCGTGTGCCTCACTGCCGTTCTCGCGCAACTCTTTCGCGACGTCGTGGACCAGCTCGGCACGGTCGATCAGGATCACCGATGCGCCCTCGGCGGCGACGCGGGTGGCGACCACCAGGCCGATGCCCTGGGCTGCGCCGGTGACCGCGACGACCTTGCCGTCGAAACGGTGGGCGTAGATCGCCCCGCTCACGAGACCCGGCTCGCTTCCATCGCACGCTTCATGGTGGCCTTCGCGTGGTCGCTGTGATTGAGGATGAGCTCGCGTGCCGTGGCACGATCGCCCCTCTCGAACGCCGCGACGATGTCCAGGTGTTCGGTGGTGATGTTCTCGTCGACCCAATCGGAAGTATGGAGCACATTCGTCATGAGCTGGGTGACCTCGAGCTTGTTGTACGCCTCGAGGAGAACGTCATTGGAGGTGCAGCGGAACAGGAACTCGTGGAACGCGGCATTGGTCTCGGTGAAGGCACCGGCATCGGTGAAGCGATCCTTGTCGATCGAGGCGCAGGACGCCTCGGCGAGCATGCGGTACTCGAGCAGTTGCTCGGGCGTCATGCGTCCGATCGTCAGCTCCATCGCACCCAATTCGAGTGCCATCCGCGCGTCGAACTGCGCATCGGACTCCGACAGAGGAGCGTGCTCCTCGCCGATCTCGTAATTATCCTGCGCGGCGGCCGAATCGGCGCCCAGCGAGACCGGGAGGCCGGCGGAGGTCGCCGCATTGTTGAACTTCTCGAAGTAGAAGTTGGCCGGGGTGATCCCCTCGTTCTTCAGGTGATCGCGCACCGCCTCCACCATGGGCGGGGGCCCGCACAGGTAGACGTCCACGTCACCGTCATTGAGGTGATGCGGCTGGAACAGCGAGGTGACGTATCCCTTGTTGGGGGCACTGCTCGCGTCGTCGGAGACGCAGTAGTCGAACGTGAACTTCGGCAACGCAGCCGAATACGCTTCGAGCTTGTCCAGTTCCACGAGATCGGCGTCGGTCGACACACCGTAGACGAGGTGCACGGGATGCTCCGCTGCCGTGTCCTGCATCTTCTCCAGGATGGACAACAGTGGCGCCAGGCCGGTCCCGCCCGCGAGGAGCAGTGCGGGACGCTTCTGCTCGCGGAGGAAGAAGCTGCCCATCGGGCCGGTGAACTCGAGTGTGTCACCCACCTGGGCGCGGTCGCGCAGATACTCCGACATGAGGCCACCGTCGGTGATCTTCACCAGGAAGGACAGCTTGTCCGAGTTCGGGCCTGTGCTGAACGAGTACGACCGGGTGGCCGACGTTCCGGGCACCGTGACGTTCACGTACTGGCCCGGCAGAAAGACCAGATCGTCGCGGCCCTCGATCTCGATCGTGAACCCGATGGTGGTGTCGGAGAACTTCCGGATGTCGGTGACCGTCGACGTGTACGTGCCGGCGGCAGTCTTGGCGACATCGGACGTCGTCGGGATCTGCAGCACCAGATCGCTTTCCGGCATCATCTGGCAGGGCAGGCAGAACCCCTGCGCCGCCTCGTCGTCCGTGAGGGCCTCGTCGATGTAGTCGCCGCCGTCGAACGTGCCCGTCTCGCAGAACGACTTACAGGTTCCGCAGGCACCGTCTCGGCAGTCGAGAGGAATGTTGATCCGCGCGCGGTAGGACGCGTCGGCGACCGTCTCGTCGCCGTCACACTTGATGAAGCGGGTGATCCCGTCCTCGAAACTCAGTGCAACTTGAAAAGTCATGGAACAGCTCGATTCGAAAATAGTGAAGAGATCAGATGTGGTAAATGTCGACTACGTGATGGATGTAGTCGTTCTTGAGCACAACCTTCTTCTTCATGATCAGAGGCTGCTCACCGGAGAAATCGATTGTGTAGAAGGACGTCCCGAAGTACGTGTCCACCGTGTTGTACCGGAAATAGAGGGTGAACCAGTTGAATCGGACGTCCACGACGTCGCCGCGTGATTCCACGACCTCGACGTTGGTGATGTTGTGGCCGGTGCGGGGTTCGGGCAGGCTCGTCGCGCTCGAGCGATCGGTCTTGATCCGGAACACCCGGTCCTCGATGCCGCCCCGGTTCGCGTAGTAGATCAGCGAGATCTCGGTCATCGGGTCGGTGGTGAGTTCACCGTCATCGGCCCAGGCGGGCATCCAGAACTCGGAGTCGGGGTGGTAACACTCGATCCACTTCTCGAAATCGCGGTCGTCGAGGTGGCGCGCCTCGCGGTAGAGGAACTGCTCGATGTCGTGCTGTGTCACGATGGTTTCGGTTACTGCGGTCATGATCGTCGCCCTCCTCAGCGGTTGTCGTTCTCGGCATCGAGCGCCCGGTTGTCGTTCTCGGCATCGAGCGCTCTGCTCAGCGTCTGCACCCAGTAGCTGTGCTGGATCGGGTACAGGCCCTCGTCCTCGGTCTTCACACCGCTGGAGATGGGGTTGATTCCGATCTTCTTCGCGTGCTCGTCCGGTCCCTGCAGTTGATGCGTAACGCCACGGCTCAGATCGTTGAACGGGGCGGCGCCGGCCTGATACGTCTTCTGGCAGGACCGGAATTCCTCGAGGTCGTCGGGGGTGGCCATGCCGGTGGCGTTGAAGAAGTCCTCGTACTGGCGGATACGGGCGGCCCGCGCAGTGGGGCTCTCACCCTTGGGGGCGATGCAGTAGATCGTGACCTCGGTCTTGTCGACGGAGATGGGGCGGAAATGCCGGATCTGTGAACCGAACTGGTCCATCAGATACACGTTCGGGTAGAGGCACAGGTTGCGGGAGACGCCGATCATCCAATCCGCGCGATCCTCGCCGTACCGGGCGACCAGTTCGTCGCGGCGCTCGTTGAGCGGACGGTTGGCGGGGTCGGCCCACTTCGTCCACAACAGGAGATGGCCGTTGTCGAACGAGTAGTAGCCGCCTTGCTGCTTCGACCACTTGCCGGCGTCCATGGCCTTGGTGGGGTTGGTCGATTCACCGGATTCGCGGCGCGACGTGGTGGCGGCGTAGTTCCAGTGGGTGGCGGAGACGTGGTACCCGTCGGCACCGTTCTCGGTCTGCAACTTCCAGTTGCCGTCGTACGTGTACGTGGATGCGCCGCGCAGCACCTCGAGTCCTTCGGGCGACTGGTCCACGATCATGTCGATGATCTTGGTGGTGTCGCCGAGGTGCTCCTCGAGGGGTGCAACGTCCGGATTCAGGCTGCCGAACAGGAAACCGCGGTAGTTCTCGAAACGCGCCACCTTGGTGAGGTCGTGCGAACCGTCCTTGTTGAACTGCTCCGGATAGCCGGCTTCGCGCGGATCCTTGACCTTGAGCAGTTTGCCGGAGTTGTTGAACGTCCAGCCGTGGAACGGGCAGGTGAAGGTGGTGCGGTTGTCGGTCTTACGCCGGCAGAGCATCGCGCCGCGGTGGCTGCACGCGTTGATGAGGGCATTCAGTTCGCCCTCTTTGTTGCGCGAGACGACGATGGGCTGACGGCCCATGTGCGTGGTGAAGTAGTCGCCGACGTTCGGGATCTGGCTCTCGTGAGCCAGGTAGATCCAATTGCCCTCGAAGATGTGCTTCATCTCGAGTTCGAACAGGTCCTCGTCGGTGAAGACGCTGCGTCGTACCTGGTAGCGGCCGGTTTCGGCATCCTCGATCAGCGCAGCGGACAGTTTGGTGCGAAGTTCGTTCTCTGCATCCAGGGTCGCGGTCATGGGAACCTCCAATCTCGGGCGATACGCCCGCACCCGGACGGGGTTGCGTCCGGCAATGGCTCCACTCTGGCAGTATGTGTCCCCGGTCACACTAGGCATTTATCCGGAGTTGATTAGGACCTTCGCCTCTATCAGAAGGTCCACGCGAAGCGGAAACGTCCGGCGACCTCGCCGGGGTGCTGCGAGCCGTACTCGGCGAACTCGTAGTTCCTGACCGCAAGGAATGCTTCGAGTGTCAGTGGACCGAACAGGTGGCGCGCGAGTGCCGATCCCTCGAGATTCTGGAGTATTTCGGTCGACCCGGTGGGAAGCGTCGTGACACCGAGTCGAACCCGCTCTTCCTCGGCGAGGCCGGTTGGATTGACCGACACTTCGGGAGGAAGTGGCAGCGCCTCGGTGAGACCGGCGTGGGCGGCGCCGAGAATCGCCGTGCTGCTCAGATAGACATTGGACGACGGATCGATCGGTTTGATCTCGATGTGCGCTCCGTAGGGGTTCCCGGAGTTCAGTGCGCACAATCGCACCGCCGCCTCCCGGTTCTCCAGACCCCAGCAGCGGTGCGCGCCTGCCCACATCGCCGGTTGCAGCCGAAGGTGTGAGAGGACGGATCCGGCAAACACTGCCATGAAGTCCGGCAAGGCGCGGACAATGCCCGCGATGACGCTGCCCCCTGCCGGGGTGAGGCCGTGCGGCCCCGTGCCGCCCGAGAGGATCGGCCGGTCTCCCTGCCGGAACGACACGTGCTGATGGGCGCCGTTTCCCACATCCCCGACGACTGGGACCGGTGAGAAAGATGCCCGAAGGCCGTGGGCGCGCGCAACTCGGCTGACGAGGATGCGGGCGAGGGTCGCATTATCGGCAGCTGTCACGGGATCGGCAGGGGCGATGGAAATTTCGAATTGGTTGCGCCCCGCCTCGGCGTGAATCTGCTCGATCGCCAGATCTGCGACGTCGGCTGCCTCGAGCAGGTCCCCGACGAACCGCTCCTTCTCGAGAACGGCATTCAACCCGTACGAGGACCACTCTTCGGTCACCGAGCCGAAGAGCGTGAACTCGAGCTCGTGCCCGATCTGGGCTGTGACGCCGGCTTCCGCCATCTCCCGGACGATTCGCTGCAATAACCACCGTGTGCACGTGAGCGCCGGCGTCCCGTCCTGCTCGAAGAGCCCCGCCGGTGCCCAGAACATGCCGTCCCCGAGATGACGCACGCGGTCGCGTTCGATCCGAAGCCGGAGGTCGCCCGTGACCGTGTGGGACGGGGTGAACGAGAGGTGGTCGTCGATGCAAAACACATTCCAACTCGGTGACGCACCCGCTCCA